>CAVRNL010000088.1:0-99545 GCA_963722485.1 uncultured Acidobacteriaceae bacterium | reverse complement strand
AGACTACAAGAAGAGCAAACCTGACCCAGAAGCCTTTCTGCTTGCCGCTGCCAAACTCGGAGTTCCGCCAAAGGCTTGTCTCGTTTTTGAAGACACGGCGATGGGCATTCAGGCAGCCACGGCGGCGGGAATGGCCTCCGTCAGAATTCCTCCGCCGTGGGAGCGGGATTCGGCTTCCCCTATCCTTATCTGACGCGATTGTCAGTCTTTTCTATTTGAAGCAGATCGATTGTTTTGGGCAGGAGGTTGAGCCGGCTGCACTTCGGCGACGATGACTTCCAGCCCGGCTTCTCGCAGGTCGGTAATGTACTTCGAGTCCGTTCCACAGTCAGTCACCAGGGTGTGGATATCGCTGACCGGCCCCACATAAGCAAAAGACTGCTTGCCGAACTTGCTGTGATCGGCAAGTGCAATGCGAGTCTTGGCCGCCTTGGCGATCATTTTCTTGATCTGCGCCTCGGCATGATTGGCGGTGGAGATTCCGTAACCGGGATCGATGGCGCTCACGCCCAGGACGGCCTTGTCCAACCGTATTTCGGAAAGGGCACGATGCGCCCACTCTCCCGAGAAATAGAAAATGTCCTTCTGCAGGTCGCCGCCTGTGCACAAGACAGTCACGCCGGGGCTGCGTTGCAGTTGGCATACGATCGTAGGGGAATTGGTGACTACGGTGAGCCGGTTGCGATTGTGCAACAAGCCCGCCAACTCCAACACGGTTGTGCTGCCCTCGAGGAATACGGTATCGCCATCGAGGATTAGTTTCTCTGCTGCGCGCGCGATGGCAACTTTTTCTTCGCTGTTGCTGCGCACCAAGGTTTCGTAAGAAGGCTGAAACTTGGTGCTCGACATTCGCGACACCGCGCCGCCGTGGGAGCGGACCAGCACTCCTTCATCTTCGAGCGCCGCCAGGTCGCGGCGAATCGTTGCCGGCGTCACCTCTTAGCGTCGCGCACAGCTCAGAAGCGCTGACCGTGCGTTGCGTGGTAAGAATCTCGCGAATGCGAAACCTGCGTTCTTCAGCAAGCATGGCTTTTGTTTCTGTCCTCGTTACGCCGGTCGGAACCCAGGGCTACCGATCACGTTACAGTTGGGGCCTCGGCCGCGTGCAATCCAACGAATCGCGGCCCATGACTTTGGCTTCTCGCTCACACGCCGAGGCGGCTCCGGCGCGCCAGTTCTCCGAGCGTAAAGTTTGTGTCTGGCCGATAGCCTTTCAGGGGCAAGATTCGCTCGTGGACCGCATCGAGCAACCAGCCGGGCTGCGGGAAGAACATGGCTTCCAGTTCCGCGGCGGGCGTGATCCAGTTGCGCGAGCCGACGACGACCGGCGGCGCATCCAGATCGTCAAAGCAAAGCTGCGTGAGGTTGGTGGCCACCGTGTGCAGGACGCAACCACGTTCCACCGCGTCACTGGCGAGCAGGACCTTGCCGGTCTTCTGGACCGAAGCCACAAGCAATTCGTAATTGAGCGGATTGACGGCGCGAAGGTCAACGATCTCTGCCGAGACACCATACTCTTTTTCCAACCGATCGGCGGCGGCGACGGCGGTGTAAAGAGCCGGGCCCAGCGTAATGATCGTCAGATCCTTGCCCTTGCGCTTGATGGAGGGCTCCGACAGATCAATCTCATAGTGGGCCTCGGGAACGCCTTGCTCGACGAACATCTCGCTGATGTCGTAGATTTTCTGGCTTTCCAGGAAAACCACGGGGTCGGTTCCAGCCAGGGCGGAGGCCATCATACCCTTGGCGTCGTACGGCGTCACCGGATAGACCACTTTCAGACCCGGGATGTGATGCACCAACGCGGTCCAATCCTGCGAGTGCTGGGCGCCGTACTTCGCGCCGACGGAGATGCGCAGGACGACCGGCATCATCAGTTGCCCGGCCGACATGGCCTGCCATTTCGACAGTTGATTGAAAATCTCGTCACCGGCACGTCCCATGAAATCTGCATACATGAGCTCAGCCACAACTCTGCCACCGGACATGGCATAGCCCACAGCGGCGCCCACGATGGCCGCCTCGGAAATCGGAGAATTGAACAAGCGATGGTAGGGAAGCGCTTCCGTCAAGCCGCGATAGACGCCAAAAGCGCCACCCCAGTCGCGATTTTCTTCGCCAAAGGCAATCATCGTGGGATCGATGGAAAACCGGTGCAACATGGCCTCGAAGATGGCATCGCGTATGTTGTATGCCTTCATCTTGGGAACGGGCTTGCCGTCGTGGGTGGGAGTCCGGATCTTGCCGCGGAGCTGCTGCACCCTAAGATTTGACGCGATGTCTTGCAGAAACTCCGGTTCACGATCGTCCAACTTTTCGACGTGCCGGTTCGAAAACATGACGCGGTCGACAAGGTCGGAATCGATCGCGATGCGCGGGCTGCGCTCGAGATCGGCGGCCAGGCGGAACATGTCGAAGACGATCGTTTCGATGCCTTCGCGGGCGCTGTCGAGTTCGCCTTCCGTCAGGACGTGGCCCTCGACCAGCCGCTTCCGGAAAGCGGCAATCGAATCGGCCTTCTGCCAGTGCTCGATTTCCTCCTTCGAACGATAGCTGGAGGCATCGGAAGGCGAGTGGCCGCTGATGCGATACGTGATGGTATCGAGCAGAACGGGACCGCGGCCTTCGGCCAGGACCTGCTTCTTGCGGCGAAAAGCATCGATCACGGGCAAGGGATCGTATCCATTGACGCGCTCGGCGTGCATCTGTTCGGGATTGACGCCCGCGCCGATGCGGGCAATGAACTGCACTGCCCATTGTTTCCCCGCAGGGCTGTCCGCCCATGCCATAGAAATTGTTCATGCAGTTAAAGACGATCGGCAATCCTCCGCCCAGCGATTGATCCCACAGTTTGCGGTACTGATCCATCGCCGAGAAGGTGATGCCTTCCCAGACCGGGCCGCAGGCGAATGAAGCGTCTCCGATGTTGCAGACGACAATGCCCGGCTTGCGGTTCACTCGCTTGTAGAGCGCCGCGCCGGGAGCGATCGAACCCGAGCCGCCCACAATGGCATTGTTGGGATAGATTCCAAAGGGAGTAAAGAACGCGTGCATCGAACCGCCCAGGCCGCGGTTGAATCCAGTCTCGCGCGCGAAGATCTCGCTGTAGGCTCCGTAGACAAAAGCGCGAACGGCCAACTCGCGGACCGTGCCCTGGTACTCGCGCTCGACGGGACGCAGCATGACTCCGTCGCGATACGACTCTAAAATGGTCGACAATTGCGGCTCGGTGAGTTTGCGAATGGCAGAAAAGCCTTTGGCGAGAATTTCGCCATGGCTTCTGTGCGAACCGAAAATGAAATCTTCCGGCGCCAGAGGAAAAGCCATTCCCACCGCGGCCGCTTCCTGTCCGATCGACAAATGCGCAGGTCCGGCGTGGTTATACGCAACGCCCTTGTAAGCGCCCTTGGTCTTGATTTCGTTCAGGATGGTTTCGAACTCGCGGATCGCGCACATGTCCTGCCAAATATGCAGAAAATCTTCGGTGGAGTAATTGCCCAGTTCCTCCTCCAGCGTGCGGTCGTAGGCATTGATGGGGATGTCGGACAAATGGATCTTCGACTTGGCAAAAACCTCTCTCGGTTCAATAACAATCGACTTGGGCATTGCTTGTAACTCCTATGACTAAACTCCCTATGAAGAAACTTCTATGACGGAACTCCTAATGCACTCCAGCCATCGCTTCTTTCAAAGATTCGGAAACGGTGGGATGAGGAAAGACAATCTCGCTGGCATCCGCAACGCACATTTCGGTCTCCACCATGATGGCCGCGGCAACGATGAATTCGCTGCATCCGTCGCCGATGGCGTGCACTCCCAGGATTTCTCCAAAATCCGACCCACACAGGACCTTGACGAGCCAGTCCCGTCCTCGTGCTCGATGAGAAAGCGCCCGGCAACGGCCATTGGGACCACCGATTTCTTGTACTTGATCCCAGCATTCCTGAGCTCTTCTTCCGTTCTGCCAACCATGGCAACTTCGGGATGGGTGTAAACCACGGCGGGCACCGCGTTATAACGAACCCGGTCCTTCCGTCCGAACATGTTGTTCACGGCAACGATTCCTTCGCGGGTGGCGGCGTGGGCGAGCATGCGCCTTCCGGTGACGTCGCCACACGCCCAGATTCCCGACACGTTCGTCTTCCCCTGCTCTGAGGTCTTGATACCCTTGGAAGTGAAGTCGATTCCAACATTTTCCAGCCCAAGATCGTCGACGACCGGGACCCGGCCGGTGGAATTCAAAATGTAATCGGCCTCCACGCTCGATTGCTTTCCGTCCGGAGCAGCGAAGCGCAAAGTGTGGCCTTCGATACGCAGCACTTTTGCGGAGAGATGAAACTCGATGCCCTTCCGCTCCAGGATTTGAAGCATACGGGTGGAGATCTCTCCGTCCGCGCCCGCCGCGATTTGTGGCAGCATCTCGAACACGCTGACCTGCGTGCCGATCTCTTGAAAAAAGCAGGCAAACTCCAAACCAATGTAGCCACCGCCAATGATGGCAATGGTCTTGGGCACATGTTGCAGACCGAACACCGTGTTCGAATCGAGCGTGTGCTCAGACTGGATTCCCGGAATCGGCGGTACCGCGGGACGTGAACCGGTGGCCAGAAGAAGGTTTGGCGCCTCGTAACGGGAGCCCGCTACCTCAATGGTGTTGCGCGAAAGCAGACGCGCGTGCCCGCGGATGACTTCCACACCCGCCCGCTTGAGGATACCCTGCACCCCTTTGCCGAGTGCGGCCACAATGCGGCTCTTACGCTCGACCACGGCGGGCATGTCAAACTCCGGCGCTCCGACTCGCACACCATAGGCAGCGGCCTCACGGCATTCGCGAAAGAGCCGCGATGACCGCAAGAAGGTCTTGGCCGGGATGCACCCGACATTCAGGCAGGTGCCGCCGAGCTGCTCCTTCTCGACCAGCGCGACCTTCTTCCCCATTTTGCCGGCGTGGGCGGCTGCTTCATATCCTCCCGGGCCCCCACCGACGACGATCAAATCGTACATAGTTGCTCCACGTTTTCGATCTTTTCGCGAACCACTTTCAGGAACCTCGCGCCCGGCGCGCCGTCAATGATCTGGTGATCGAGCGTAAGAGAGAGGCCGATGGAATCGATGAATTCCACTTTGCCCTCTTTGCGGACTGCCTTCAGTTGAATGGCATTGATCCCGAGAATGGCCACCTGGGGAGGATTGAGAAGCGGGGTAAAGGATTCAATGCCGAACACGCCGAGGTTGCTGACGGTGAAGGTGGCGCCGGTGAGATCGTCAGCGGAGATCTTGCCTTGGACCGTCTGGGCCGAGAGCTCCTTCATACGGGCGGCCAGCGCCGCGACCGTCAGTGCCTGTGCATTGCGCACGACGGGAACGAGCAATCCGCGGGGAGTGTCGCAAGCAAATCCGATGTGAACGCCCCGGCTTTGATGAATTCTTCCATCGAGGAACAACACGTTAAGCTCGGGCACCTGCAACAGTGCTTGCACGGTGCAGAAGGTCACCAGGTCATTGATGTTGATGTCCGGTATATTGATGTACGGTCCGGCAGACAAAGCCTTGATACGGGCGCGCAACAGGAGCAAGCCGCGGGCGTCGGCGGAAGAATTGAGCGTGTACTGCGCTGTGCTGGCGAGCGCTTCGCGCAAGCGGCGGGCGATCTTCTCGCGAACACCGGAGATTCGAGTTTCTGGCGCATCCAGATCGGAGGCAAGAACCATTCCGCCGATTCCCGAACCCTCCAGCGGAGCTTCCGCCCCGTTTTGCACTCGCCGGCTCGCCGCGCCAGAGACTTTCGGAGAGCTGTGATAGAGGGCGCGCAGGTCGGCTTCCAGAACGCGGCCGGCGGGCCCGGATCCGTTCACCACTGGCGGGTGAAAGTTGTGTTCTTCGGCGAACCGCCGCGCCCTGGGACTCGAGGGCGCGGCGGAGTGGGGGAGGGAAGCTTTGGCTGCCGCAACTGGTTGGCCGCCCGTACTGGCGTTTCGCGCACTTGGCATCGGGGAGCCTGCAGCGTCTGCTGCCGGGGTTGACCCTTTCGATTGCGGACGAAATGCTTCAACATTCTCGCCGGGATTGCCGATCACAAATAGCTTTGTAAAGACTGGGACGAGGGCGCCTTGTTCGAAGAACGTGGCCAGCACCGTACCGTCCGCGGGCGCCGTGACTTCAAAACTTGTCTTGTCGGTCTCGATCTCGACCACCGTTTCGCCGGCAGCGACCGTTTGGCCCTCTTCTTTGAGCCACTTGGCAATCAGGCACTCTTCCACCGTATTGCCCAGCTTCGGCATTTCAACCGCGACTGCCATCTGCGTCGTCCTGATTCCTTTCCGTCGGGGACCTTCGTCGTTAGATCTGCCGAGCAGGGATGGCCTTGATCTGAGTTGAGTCTAGCGCGTTTGTGATCGTATATCAACTATTAAAGTTAGCTAAATAGAACATTATAGATAAAAATACGAATACAAAATGCCATTACTGTTGACATGTACGATCGTTCGCTATACATTTGTATCGATTTGCGCGGACTTTGAGGGCTAGCGTTTTCGTTATATGAAGGCTAAAGATCAGATTACAGAGAACATCCCGCTCGAAATGCGAGCGCTGATCCTCGACGGCGTTGGGTTCGAACACCTCGCCGTCAGGAAGGTTCCGGTGCCGAGTCCCATCGCGCATCAGTTGCTGGCTCGGGTGGAAGCAGCGGGCATCTGCACGTCCCTGATCAAGCTTATCGAGCAGGGCCCGGACCACAAATTAATGTACGGCTGGGACGTGTGCCGATTTCCGGCAATTCTGGGCGACGAAGGCGCGGTAACGGTGGTGAAAGTCGGAGAGGCACTTCAGGCACAATATCGGCTCGGTGAGCGCTACGTGGTCCAGCCTGCCGTGGACCACCCACCTGTCAATCACAGAGAACGGTATCGCGATTCTGGTAAGGGAGTCAGCAAGGTAGCCGTGGGCTACACGCTGGCGGGTCATCTGGCTGAGTACATACTCATCCCCGAAGAGGTCCTGAATTCCGGATGCCTGTTGCCGGTTCCAGGGTCACACGTGCCGCTGGCGCACGCTGCCATGAGTGAGCCGCTCTCCTGCGTTGTCTCGGCCCAGGAGCATCACCTGCATTTGACCCAGAGCAGTCCGCTGGCTGGGCGGGAAGCCGTGAAAGGACTGAAGCCGGGAGGCGTAATCGTGATCGTCGGGGCGGGCGCGATGGGGCGAATGCACGTCGACTTGGCCTTCGGCTACCGGCCACGCGCGATTGTGGTAGCAGATTTTCTGGAGGAGCGTCTGGGGCTTGTCCGGAAGCTCTTCGCGGCGCGGGCGGCGAAAGCAGGAGTCGCGTTGCACATTGTCCATGCCGCTTCTACTCCGGTTGAGAAAGTAGTGGACGAACTGACAGACCATCGCGGAGCGGACGACGTCATCGTTGCTGTCGGGTCGAAGAAAGCGATCGAAAGCGCCCAGCATCTGGTCGGGCGAGGCGCCGTGCTCAACCTCTTCGGTGGACTGAAAAAGGGCGACGATATCGTGGGCATTGACGCCAGCGCGGTCCACTACAAAGAGATCAACGTCACCGGGTCGAGTGGCGGCTCGCCGTGGGATATCGCGCGCACGCTGGAACTCATCGCGGCGGAAGAGATCGATGCCGGCGCGCACATCACCCGCATTGGCGATCTTGACCATGCTATTGCGCTGCTCGAACTCGTCAAGGCCCAGCAAATCGACGGAAAGGCCGTGGTATACCCACATCGGCGTACTAGGGAAATTCACAGCGTGGATTCGTGGTCGGGCGCGGACGAACGCGCCTACCTGCAGGCAAGCGAGATCTGAGTGTCACTCTCGGGCAATCGCACCTTCGTCGGCTTCGGCTTTGGCGCCATTCAAGCCGGCCTCTTCCTCTACGAAGCCTTTCGCTCGGGGAACTTTCGTCGTCTCGTGGTAGCGGAGGTCATGCCGAATGCGGTGAACGCGCTCCGCCAATCGGCGGGACAATACGCGGTCAACGTGGCCTACCATGACCGAGTGGAAGCGGTAGAGATTGGTCCGGTGGAGATCGCGAACCCGGAAGACGAACGCGACCGTGAGTTTCTGGCGGCGGCGGTGGCCGAGGCCGCGGAAATCGCAACCGCCCTGCCGAGTGTGACGCACTACAGCTCCGACTCCGCGGGAAGCGTGCATCGGCTATTGGCCGACGGTCTCAGGCGGAAGGCCGCTGCGAACGGCCCGCCAGCAGTCGTCTATGCGGCCGAGAATCACAACCATGCTGCCGAAATCCTGGAAGCGGCGGTCCTGAGTGCGATTTCACGGGAGGAGCATGATCGGGTCCGCGGCCGAGTCTCGCTTCTCAACACGGTAATCGGGAAAATGAGCGGCGTGGTCGCAGACCCGCATGAGATTCAAGAGCGCGGCCTGAAGACAGTCACGCCAATCAATCCCCGCGCATTCCTGGTGGAAGCCTTCAATCGAATTCTGATTTCAAAAATATCCTTTGGAGATACACTCGCTACCCGCGGCTTCCGCCGGGGCATCGAAGTGTTCGAAGAAAAGCCAGACCTGCTGCCTTTTGAGGAAGCCAAGCTCTACGGACACAACTCAACCCACGCCGTGGCGGCCTACCTCGGAGCGATCTTGGGTGCGGAGCGAATCGCCGATCTTGAGAAAGCTGCGGGAGTGAGCGCATTTCTGGAGGCCGCATTCATCGAGGAGTCCGGCGAGGCGCTAATTCGCAGGCATAGGGGCAAGGACGCTCTCTTCACTCCCGAAGGCTACCGCGCCTATGCCACAGATCTGCTGGTGCGGATGTTCAACCCATACCTGGGCGATACGGTGGAACGGGTTGGGCGCGATCCCGGACGAAAGTTGGAGTGGGACGACCGGTTGGTGGGCACGGTCCGCATTGGCCTGCAGCAGGGTTTGAACCCTGTGCGTTACGCGGTGGGCACGGCCGCAGCCATGACTGCACTCGACAAGTCTTTCCTCGATGGAGGCGTGCCGTTGCAGAAACTCTTGGATCCGCTCTGGAGCAAGGCTTCGCCAGATCCGGTCGAGAGGGAAGCGGTGCTACAAGCCGTCGAAGAAGGCCGAACGAGGCTGCGGTTCTGGCGCAACGCTGGTTTTCCGAACCTGGAGGCGCTCGTCAAACAAAACCCATCCATTCGGCGCTGAGGTTCAGTGTTGCTCCGAGTTTGGTGCCCGTCTTGAGAAAATCAACCTGCCGACTCGATTCCGACGACCTCGGTCCGCCGGTGAGATTCTAAGGCAGCGGTTAAGAGTTCATGGCTCAGAGCCGTTTCCTCAGGAGTGACGCAGCCCGCAAACTGTTTTCGTCGCTGGCCTGTCGCCAACTCATACACGAAAGCGGCCCACATCTGGAGGATCGCGTCCGAGAATCCAAACTCGAAGATCGAACCGGTGATCGTCTTAAAGGCGGTCTCCTGCCCCATATCCAATTGTTGCCAGGACTGCTCGCCCCCGCCGTACTCCAGCAGTTCCAGACGGCGCGGATTCCTGGTGCTAAACCGCGCCGAGGCCTTCATACCGCGGATTTCCAAATACCAGGTGTTTTTCTCGCCCGGAGCGATGCGCTGGGTCTTCATCGTCAAGGGAAACACCGCCCCCCCCGCGCCGCAGTCGGCCTCGCAGAACAGCGTGGCATTGTCCCAGGTCCGGCAAGGCGCCATGCCTCCTTTGCCGTCGGGACGCCCGGTAACGATCTTGGAAAGAATCGCCCGCACATTCCGCGGCCGCCATCCCGCCCGAAAGGGGACGTGGCAGACATGCATTCCCAAATCCCCCATGCAGCCATACTCGCCATTGAACTCCACTTGCCGCTTCCAATTGATCGGCTTATGAGGGTCGAGATCGCTGGAGTGAAGAAAGCCGCAATTGACTTCCAGCACTCGCCCGAAAGCCTTTTGCTCAATCATGTCCCCGATTTTTTGCACGGCTGGGAAAAAGGGGAACTCCGACGAACAGCGCACCAGCAGCTCCGGGCGCTTTTGGGCCGCCGCCAAGATGGCTCGGTTCGCGGGCTGGTCGATGCCGAAAGGTTTCTCGCCCATCAGGTGCTTGCCCGCTTGGAGGGCCGCGCAGTAGAACTCCTGATGCAAGTGATGCGGGACGGCGCAGTAAACCGCTTCTACCTCGGGATTGGCCAGGAGTTCTTTGTAGTTACTCGTGACCTGCCGGACGGAAGGAAAATTCTCGGTATACCAGCGGCTCAGATCCGAAGGGGAGTCGAAACGATCGCAAATAGAGACCAGTTCCGGGCGGGCAGGCATATCCAGCACGTGGCACCACCGCGCCAGGGCACTGGCAAACTCACGCCCCATCAAACCGCAGCCAATCAATCCAAACCGTATCCTTCTCATACTCTCTCATTCAGTTAATGCAGTAAAACCACAGGAATTCGACAAGCGATAACCAGCACTGGCACTAAGGCGACCCGCAGCCTAGCCAGCCAGTCATCTTAAGATCCTGACATAGCACCTCGATCAGGACTCACTAAACTCGATCGGGACAGGCTCCTTTCGAAATCCATTGGTCGTAATCGCCTGGTACAAAATGCCAATAACAAACCAGATTCCACCCACCACTTTCGCTGGACGTTGGAGGTTCCACCAGATCCAGAAACAGAATACAAAGCCGAGGCCAGGGAGAAATAAGTCGTTGAACCAATGTCTTCGCTTGCCGACTCGTTCCTTAAAGTAGAACTGTTTGATGATCGCCAGATTCACTCCCATAAACGCGAGGAATGCACCGAAATTAATCAGTTCCGCTGCCCGCTCGAAGTCGAGAAATATGGCCCCTAAGAAGGCGATAATTCCGACCATCCATAGATTCCAGGTTGGAACCCGGTGGACCGGGTCAATGTAAGCGAATGGCCGGCGAGGCAGGGCATTGTCCCGGCCCATTCCAAACAATACCCTGGCGGCGCCCGCCTGACCGCCCAAGCCGCTCCCCAGACTGGCAACGATCAGAATGAAAGCCATTGCGTTGAAGAGGCCCATACCACCCACTCGCCGGGAAATATCGATAAAAGCAGTCTCGACATTGGGAAAGCTCGTGTAGTCGGGCCACACTCGTTGTGCGAGATAGACTTGAACGCCGCTAAAGATTCCCGTCAGAAAACAGACAAGTACCGTGGCCCGCAAGACGTTACGCTCCGGATCCTTTACTTCCTCGGAGAGTGTGGTCACGCCATCAAATCCTATGTAGGTCAGCGCAGCCAATGAAGTGGCCGTGGCGATGGAGGAGAAGTCAGTCGTGCCACGCGTGTAAAACGGCTGGGTTGAAAAGAGTGCGCTGGGGCCGTTCAAATGAAGCAAATAGCGCACAGCGAGTAACATGAAAGCTCCGATGACGCCGCACATTACGAAGAGCAAGGCTATGTTGGTGCGTGCCGTCGATTTTATACCGCGAAGATTCAGGTAGGTTATCGCGATCGATAGGATCGCAGCCCCCATCCAATAGGGCACCGCGGGGACCAGTCGGTTAATCGTGAGCGCTCCGTAGATGACGTTGACTATAGGAATGACCAGGTAGTCGAGCATCATCGCCCATCCCGTCAAGAATCCGAGATGGGCATTCAGGCCGCGGCCAACATAGGTATACGCTGAACCCGCGGCGGGATACACGGTGGCCATGCGGCCGTAGCTGAGAGCAGTCAGCATCATGGCAAACATGGCAATGAGAATGGTCGTGACGACGTGTCCCCGAGAAAGTTTGTCGGCGATTCCAAACAGGGGCACGGCCGCAATCGGCTGGATAAGCACAATGCCGTAGAAAACCAAATCCCAGAGCGTCAGGACCCGGCGTAATCCGGGGCTCGGTTTGGCCGCAACGCTCGATGCGGACTCAGGTTGGCTTGCCAGATAGCTCTCCCATGGACCTTATTTGAAGAGTTACATGTCCAAAGGGAGCCACTTTTTCACCTATGAGGGACATGTAAGTTCCCGCACTTTATTCCAGCTCAAGTCTTATCCGATTACTTCGATTCCGCCTAACCTGGCAAACTCTCTCAGCAGCGCTGTGTTATCTCCGTAAGAGACGATGTAGTGCTGTCCCATCACGTTTTGGGAAAACTCTTCCATGTCTCCGTGGAGAATGAACTCGATTCCGGGCAATTGCGGCGCAGGCGGAGTCCACCCCGCTTCTTCCCACGTTCTGGGAGTTTTAGCATTCCCCAAAGCAATATGAAGAACGTACTGGCCTCGACGGTGTGCCAGGCGGCACAAGGTAACTAATCCCGTCTTCAGTCGAGATACATTGAGCAAGCCACCCGCAATAAGTCCAAAGCTGCTGGGAGAGACTCGGACCGGGCCATCGACAATCTCGGATGGCACATAATCGGGAACACCCAGCAAGGCGCCGTTAGAAAAGAATTCGTAAAACTCCAGGTACGCAGCGATCTGTCCCGTTAGTGCGCGCGTCATCAACTGGGTGACGGCGCCCAGCGAATCGTTCTCCGGAATAGTACAAACATTGAGTTCGTCTGCCAGCAACATGAAAACCATGGCGGGTGGGAACTGCAGCAGTTTCTTCATTCCGTCGACGTCGGTAAGGGAAATTCCCTGGAACTTTCGCTCCGCCACTATTTCGCTGATTGCCAGGTAATACTTGATACCTTGTTCGAGACCTTTGGCGTTCGGTGGTTCTTCGAACGTCCACTTATCGCGAATGCGGACCAGCACAGAAGCAACTTCCGCGGGATCGACTTTGTCACTGCGTTGTACCATTTCCAACATTTCAAAAAACTCGATTTCTACCCCTAGTTGCTTGCGCAGGGAAACACCGTCGTGGAGAGTGTTGTACAGATTCATGTCCCTGTATCCCATCATTCCAATCTTGGAACTGCGCAGTGCCCTGACCGCCGAGGCTGCCCGCGCAATCCTGGCGATTTCATCCACCCTGGGGGGTGCATCATGAAAATTTGGAATGTACCGGAAATTGAAGCCGAGATCTTCCAAGGTCTGCCGCAGCGCAGTCGTTCCAGCTTGGTCGGCAGTGGTAACCAGGCGCCCCCCTTCGGTGCATCCCGATAGTCCCCACAGAATGATTGGAAAGTGGCGGAATTCGGAAAGCACGCGGACAATGGTGTAACTGGGGATCCAACCCGCCACGCAGGCAATCAGAAGGTCGAAGTTGCCGCCAGTAAGTTCAGAAATGGCCCGCTGTGCGGTCTCGCCTGCGGGATCGTCGCATACGGGAGCAGTACTGGAGATATCCAAGCCAGAGGAGGTTAACCATTGCATCGCCTGATCACACTTCTTCTGGATGATCTCTTTCGGTGTGTTGACTTCACCGAAGCCCACAAACGCGACCTTAGGATTTATCATGAAACCCTCCGCTAATAAAACGCGTGCTTATCTTTTCTGCCCATGAAAACAAACAGCGTTAAATCTCGCCCATCTTAAGCCACCTGTTACGACGCTAATAGCCCAAGCTCTTTTCGACCTCGCCAATCGACTCATCGATAATATCCATGCACTTGGCCGCTACTTCCAGGTTCATCACAATCGGAGGGCTCATTCGCAAAATGTGGCCAGCCGGAATCCAAGCTAACCCCTTCTGGAACGCTCTAACGTAAATTAACTTTCCCGCGACATCGAATGGCTCCTTGGTGGCGCGGTCTTTCACCAGTTCCACCCCCATCAAGCAGCCTTTGCACCGCACATCACCTACAATTGGATGATCCTCCTTCATCTTGGCCAGGCGTTTCAGGAAGAACTCCTCGAGGAGTTTCGCGTTGTCCAATAAACTTTCATCAATGATGGCTTCGATGGAAGCCAAGGCCGCGGCGCAGGCCATCGGATTCCCGCCATAACTGGTTGAGGCACTGATCTTGTCGACGGAATCGGCGTAGGGCCTGCGCACGACCATGGCCGTCACGGGAAAACCGTTGCCAAAACCCTTTCCCAGCGTGACCACGTCGGGAAGCGTGTTCCAGTGTTCCATAGCTAGAAACTTGCCTGTTCTTCCCATGCAGGTGAGGACCTCGTCCGCGATGAGCAGAATCCCATGCTGGTCACACCACTTGCGCAGTTTTGGGAAAAAATCGTCCGGCGGAAAGATGGAACCGGACCAGCCTTGAATTGGTTCAAGAACGATGGCCGCAACTTGCCCAGTCGTGGCTTCCTTTATGAATTCATCGTAGAACGTTATGTAAGCATCAGTGTCAATACTGCCATCTTGTTTCTTGAATACTGGTCGATACGGATTGGGGCGAGGAACCATGTAAAAACCGGGAGATCGAGTGGGACCACTTACTCGTGTCATGCGTGCCAAACTCACGGCATGACCGCTCTTGCCGTGGAAATCTCCGTAACAGGACAAGAATTCATGCTTGTTCGTCGCCGCGCGTCCAACTCGCAGCGCTGCTTCTACCGCCGTCGTACCGCTGTCATAAAGCTGGATTCCCGAGAGATCGCCTGGGAGTATCTCACTTAGTCGTTCCAGGAGCCGCAGTTTGACTGGAGTCGTGAAGTCATGGCAGTTCATGAGCTGGCCGGCGGCCTTCTGTACGGCCGCGGTGACTTTGGGGTGGCAGTGGCCCAAGGTCGTCACATAAATGCCAGAGGAAAAATCGAGATAGGTGTTGCCGTCCACGTCCGTCAAGGTGCAACCATGACCACTGTCGAAAACTACTGGGCAAAGGGTTACCTGGCTGGAGTAACCCTTCATAAACTGCACAGCCCGACCATGCATTTGCTTTGACTTCGGACCGGGCACGTCGGTTACTATGTGCGGGTAACGAGAGAGATCAACGGCAGCCCATTCAATGCTGGGCATTTCAGTTTTCTCCGGGGAAAGCAACGTCATAAGCTGCTCCGCTCAACAGTCGTACATACATTAAGACAAACGAACGTCCTCGCGGACGGGTGACGACGCCGCACGACCAGGACCGGTCGTACGGGGATCGCAATGAACAAAACGTACTTTATATGTGAATATTATGATCTGTCAAGTATTATTTCCTGTACATTTAGACGATTTATTCCATGTTGTATGATAGTTTTGAACAACAGAAGACAGTTATGACGCAATCAGAGAATGATCTTTGGCTGGGGCTGGATTTGGGAATCTCGACTGTCAAAGCGGCAATCTTCGACAGCCGAGGGGTGCTGGTGGCGGCGGCGAGCGACGAATATCTGATCATGCCCGACGGCGATATTGTCGAGGCCGACCCGGAGGTCTATTGGGCGCCGATGGTAAGAGTCATCCGAAAAGCGCTGGCAAAATGGGGCGGCAATCCCAGTCAGATCCGGGCGCTCTCGGTGTCCAGCCATACGGAAACTGTAATCCCACTGGATGCGGACGGTGCTCCAGTCCGGCCCGCCATGGTTTGGATGGACAACCGTTCTCGGCCGCAAGCTGCCGAACTGGAACAGGAGATGGGCGCCGCCCACGTGTTTCAAATTAGTGGGCAGCCTGAGATCAACCCGATTTGGCCGCTGACAAAAATGCGCTGGATGGCCCAGAACGAGCCGGATCTCTTACAGAAAACGGCCAAGTTTCTTCTCCCAGAGGACTACATTCTGTTCCGTCTCTCCGGCAAGATGGTGGCCGAGCAGACGGTTTGGAGTTCCTCGCTGCTGCTGGATATTCGCAGCAAGACTTGGGTACCGGAAATGCTCAGTTTTGGTGGCGTGTCCGCCGAACAACTGCCTGAGTTGTGCGCTCCTGGCGCGTGCATCGGAAATGTTACCGGCGCAGCCGCGCGCGAGACGGGCCTGAGCCGGGATACGCGCGTCGTGGCTGGCGCGATCGATCAGGTGTGTGCCGCCGTCGCCGCCGCCAACATCGTTCCGGGAGTGGTTAGCGAGAGCACGGGATCGGTGCTGGCATTGTTGGCGACCACATCAGAACCCATTCTCCACGAAAATAGCCGCATTCCCTGCCATATTCACGCCCTTCCGGACACCTATTGCCTGCTGCCCTGGAATCCCACCGGCGGCATGGTATTGAAATGGTTCAAAGATATGCTGGCCGGCGCAAACGCTGATGCGGCGGCCGGCCGGATAAGCTACGAACAGCTCAGTGGCGAGGCTGAGTTAGTGCCGCCTGGGTGTGATGGTCTGGTGATGCTTCCTCATTTAGCCGGAGCTCTGTTCCCGGAATACAATCAAATCGCTCGAGGAGTGTTTTACGGAATTACTCTCAGCCACACGCGAGGACATTTTGTGCGATCGATCATGGAGGCGATCGCGTTTCTGATCCGTCGGGATTTGGAAGGTCTGAGTCGGATGGGCGCGGGAGCAAAGGAAATACGGATTCTCGGCGGCGGCGCGCGCAGCCGCATCTGGTCGCAGATCAAGGCAAACGCTTGCCAGATTCCCGTAGTTATTCCGGCACAGGAGGAATCCGCGGCTTTGGGAGCGGCAATTCTGGCTGCCGTGGGATGCGGTTTCTATCCCGACATTCCCTCCGCGGTCCAGGCGATGACGACGATACGGGAGACGATCGCGCCGGATTCTTCTCAACAGGCCGTATATGACTCCGCATACGCCCTTTATCAGAAGCTGTATGAATCCGTGAAAGACTTGTATGCTGACTGCGACCACATAAAAGAGCTGGCGAGGCGATAAATCCGTGATATCCATCTATAGAGCGACGCCCTTCAATTCTGTTTGTGAGCCTGCCATCCAAGCGAGGCCGCTGTGAAGCCTGAAAAAAGACAACAGGAAGTTGTTTCTCTCCTACGGGCGTTGCAACGTGAACTGACGGTCGAGGAAATTGCAACGCACTTTGGCACTTCGACACTCACCGTTCGCCGCGACTTGGAATCTCTGGTGAAAGCGGGATTCATTGTGCGGACCTACGGCGGGTGCATTGTGCGAAGCCAGTTTGATACCGCATATCAAAAGCAGGTAGGGCGGAATTTTAAGCTCAAGCAGGCAATCGGGCGCGCGGCCGCCGATCTGGTCAAGCGGGGAGAAGTGATCCTGATCGACGACGGTTCCACGACCTTTCATCTGGCCTCCAACCTAGAAGCGCGCGCGCCTCTAACCGTAGTGACCAATTCGATTGCGGTGATTCCGGAACTCGTCCGGTTTCCCGAAATCAAGCTCGAGATCCTGGGCGGCCTTTACAACCGGGACACAAATTTCCTGGGGGGGAGCCTTTCTGAGCGGCTTCTTGAAATGCTGTATTTCGATGCGGTGTTTGTGGGCGCGGACGCCATCGATGACGCGGGACGATGTTTGGTGCGTTCGCCCGACGTCGCGCGACTGACCCAGGTGATGCTCAAGCGCGCCACTCGCCGGTTTCTGCTCGCCGATCACAGCAAGGCTGGATTACATAGTCACGTCACGTACGGAAACCTTGGCGATTTCGATATGTGGATCACGACCGCTGGGATGAATCCGAAGCTGCTGTCGGCCTACAGGACAATGACATCGATCAAGGAGGTTCGCTGGTCTGATTCCGGCTCCGAACGACATTCCCTTGCTGTTAACCAGGCGGCCCAGCCAATTGCCGTGGACGAAAGTGGCTAGGAATTCAGGAAGATTACGGGCTAGCGGCTTGTCGCAGGGAGTTAATTGCTGCTGATCGGCAGCCGCAATAAGCGCCGCCGTTTGTGTTTTCGAAAGACTGATCAATTCGACGGCCCGCGCCGTTTCAGTCGTTTAGAGGAGGCGCAGCCTCTTGCACGATTCGCTTGCGTCTTTTTTCCCCCGCTCCGCGTATCTGTCATTAGTATGAACGCGGCTGCCTTCTTTTTCGAGAGCTCGATGGCGCAAGAGAGCACCGAGATCGCTCGTGGACTTCGACGTCGAGATCCCGACCTGCTCGACCGGCTGATCGAGCAATACCAGCATCGCCTTCTCCGCTATCTCGTGTACTTGACCGGACGCCGCGAATTAGCGGAAGACCTCTTCCAGGAGACCTGGATTCGCGTGCTTGAACGCGGGCACCAGTATAACGATCGGTACGCCTTCAGTACCTGGCTCTTCGCGGTGGCGCGCAACCTGGCGATCGATCACATGCGCCGCAAGCAGCCCGCCAGCCTCGACGGCTTGCTGAATGACGACGAAGCTCCCATGGACGTGCCTGCGACCGGACAGGCCTCGGCTTTTGACATGACTCTGCAGCGCGAGCAAAACGAGCACATCGCGGCCGGTATGCAACATCTCCCCGCGGAATACCGTGAAGCCCTCGTGCTTCGTTTTCAGGAAGGCATGTCTCTCGAAGAGATCGCGAGCGTGGCACGCGTGCCGTTGGGAACAGTGAAATCCAGGATTTACCGCGGCCTGAGCGCACTCGAACCGTGGTTGAAAGGAGCGCCGCTGTGAACACCACTATGAACAACGACGCGCATGAACGGGCACGGAACCTGATTGCATGGGCCGGACCCGAGGCGCTTTCCGGGGCCGATCGAGCGTGGTTGGCAACGCACGTGGAAACATGCGCCTCATGCCGCACATTCGCGGAGAACGTGGTAGCGACGATTCATGCGATGCGCGCGATCCCCATCGCCGCCGAGCGGAGCCTCGTCTCGACGACGCAGATGAGGGTGCGTCGCCGCGCCCTGGAATTGCAGCGCCAGCGCGAGCGCTTGTGGCTGGTCTCGATCAGCTGTACAGCCGTGACCCTATGCGCGCTGCTGAGCACGTTCGCGCTGTGGCGTGGCTTTGCGTGGGTAGGCGCGCAGGCACAGCTGGCGCCATCGATCTGGCAAGTAGGTTTTCTAGTCTTCTGTGTGACGCCAGCCCTGGTAGCGGGAGTGCTTCTGCTGCTCCGGGGCACGCACTTGGCGGATCATACCGGTTCTTACCAGGGCTGATCGAGAGCGCTGGCCAAACCGGGAACCAGATCTCTATGGAATCGAGTACGGAGTACAGAGTTAGGAGATTTGTGATGACTATCGGAAATCAAACTTCCACCCGCTTCAAGGACGAAATCCGAATCGTTGCGTCTTGGGTTTTCTTCTTCGCCGTTCTGACCTTTCTGGCGATGGTTGTGCTGGTTGTGGTCCTTGCCGGCAGGGATCACGGTGCGCCTCCGCTGGCGCTTCGTTGCCTGCTGGGAGTTTTGGCGGGAACGCTGCTCGGCTGCTACGTCGTGCTGATCGGCTACATAAACCGGGACGCGGGGCGGCGCAAGATGAGCCGCCTGCTTTGGACGCTCATTGCGATCTTTGTCCCCAACGGGATCGGGATCCTCCTCTATTTCGTTTTGCGCAAGCCGCGCGCCGCCAACTGTCCGCAATGCCACGCCGACGTCGAGCCGGGCTTCAGCTTTTGTCCCCGGTGCCGCAACCGCCTGCAGCCGGTCTGCCCCCACTGCCAGCGCAGCGTAAATCCAGGCGATAAGTTCTGCCCATACTGCGGCGGAGCCCTGGAGGCGGTTGCCGGCGTGCCTTCCTCTGCGGCGCCTAGCCAACCGTGAGCATCTGCGGATCGAGGCTTAGCCCGCTTCGTCTGTTCGTCAGGTCGACCCTCCGCTCCCCTTTTGAACTAAGGGCTGTCCCCGGGGATTTACTGGATAGCCGTTGTAAGATTGACTGCACAATGGCTGCCGGCTAGTGGTGTACGAATCCTGAGACACCGGCTCTGGGGAGGGAAGCAAAATGAGCGACAAGGATCAAGATCGTGAATTAGGTATGGGGCGCGAGATTACCCGTCGCGATTTCTTGAATGGAGTAAGCATCGCCGTGGGGACATCCCTGGTGGCAGTGAATTCCACCTGGCTGGAAGCCTTTGGTTTGCCCCAATCCCCGGTTGCTCCCGAGAAGGATCGCAGTTATTACCCGCCTGCTAAAACCGGCCTTCGCGGCAGTCACGATGGTTCGTGGGAAGTTGCGCACGACCTGCGCGACGGTAAGGATAAAGACTGGGCCCAGTCCGTCGACGACGGTGAGTCGTACGATCTGGTCGTTGTCGGCGCTGGCATCAGCGGTCTCGCGGCGGCCTACTTCTACCGCAAGTTTGCGGGAGAGCAATCCAAAATTCTGGTCCTCGATAATCACGATGATTTCGGCGGGCACGCCAAGCGCAATGAATTCCAGGCGGGAAACCGAGTACTCCTCGGATACGGTGGGACCCAATCCATCGAGGCGCCGGGCAATTACAGCAAGGAGTCGATTGGGTTGTTGAAAGAGCTAGGAATCAACGTAAGGCGCTTCTACAAGTACTACGACCAAAAATTGTTTGACTCGATGCATCTGCAAGAAGCCGTCTTCTTCGATAAAGAGACATTTGGCGCCGACCGCCTGGTGCCCCAGAAAGGCCTGCACTACTTCGGCCTCAACTTCGCAATGGAGAATGTCTCCCGGATCCCCATCGCAGAAGCCGCCCGCAAGGATCTCCTCCGTCTGCAGCACGCCAGCGTTGATTACATGCCAGACCTTACTCCGGAGCAGAAGAAGTCTAAGCTGATCAAGACCAGCTACAAAGATTTCTTGCTGCAATACGCCAAGGTCCATCCCGACGTGGTCAAAGTGTTCCAGAGCTCGACTCACGATCTATATGCCGTTGGGATTGACGCCGTGTCGGCGGCTGACTGCGCCAGGGAGGGATTTCCGGGCTTCAAGGGAATGCGTCTCCCCGAGAGCCATGAGGAGAATCCCGAGCTCGATGAACCTTACATCTTCCATTTTCCGGACGGCAACGCTTCCATTGCCAGAATGCTGGTGCGCTCCCTGGTGCCCGGTACGATTCCCGGCCACACCATGGAGGACATTGTCACGGCCCGTGCCAACTATGCTCGCCTGGACGATGCCAACTCCCCGATTCGCGTTCGCCTGAACAGCACCGCAGTGCGAGTCAAACACACCGGAGATTCAGATCCACAACCAGATCTAAAGACAGCGAAGGAAGTCGAAGTCACCTACGTTCGCGGAGGAAAGGCCCACCGGATCCACGCCGCGCATTGCATACTCGCCTGTTACAACATGGTCATTCCCTATTTGTGTCCGGAGATGCCAGACAAGCAAAAGGAAGCCCTGGCTTACGGTGTGAAGATGCCTCTGGTCTACACCAACGTGCAAATCAGCAACTGGAAAGCATTTCAGAAACTTGGCGTTAGCGCGATCTACGCGCCGGGAGCGTACTTCACCAATATCACCTTGGATTTCCCGGTCTCCATGGGTGACTACCACTATCCCAGTTCGACCGACGAATCTTGCCTGCTGCATCTTCTTCGCACGCCGTGCGAGCCTGGTCTGAATTGCAAGGACCAGTACCGGGCAGGACGGTGGGAACTCGTTAACACGAAATTCGAAACCTTCGAACGTCAGGTGCGAGATCAACTTGGCCGCACCCTCGGAGCCGGCGGCTTCGACCCTGCTCGCGACATTCAGGCGATTACGGTCAACCGCTGGCCTCACGGATATGCGTACGAGTACAACGAATTGTTCGAGCCTCTTGACCAGCCGGAGTCCGAACGTCCGTGTGCGATTGGCCGCCAGCCCTTCGGGAGAATTAAGATTGCGAACTCGGACGCTGACGGTCATGCCTACACCAATACCGCCATCGATCAGGGCTATCGCGCCGTGCGAGAGATCGTACAAGCATGAGCCTCGGGGCACCGGTCCGCAAATGAGACTGCCTGTTACTCCGGCGCAATCCTGGTCTCGATCGGCAGACCAATCCCGGACTCACCGGCGCGCACGCGTTGAGCGCGACAATTCTCGAACCAGATGCTCAAAATCGGGGGGCAGTTTGCAGTCAATCGAGACGCTCTTTCCTGAGCGCGGATGGACAAACTGAAGATGCGCGGCATGAAGAGCAACGCGAGCAATTAGCGGCTCCGACGATTCCGCCGGCTGGTATTTTCTGTCGCCGATCACCGGGTGGCCCGTCGCCGAAAATTGCGCTCGAATCTGATTTTGCAATCCTGTCACCAGCTCCACTTGAACCAGCGAAGCATCGGCAAAAAGGCGTTCGACGGAATATCGGAGTTCGGCACGAGCCGCCCGAGGGTCTCTCGCCGTGCGCAACTGTTGAAACATTCCTTCCCGTCGAAAATAATGCACGAGCGTCCCTGCTTCAGTGCCGAGACGGCCGCGCACTACCGCGAGATACCTTCTTACGGGAGTGTGGTCGAGAAACTGCCGCACTAGCGCATTCCGATCCAGACCGGTCTTGGCAAAGAGCAGAGCGCCGGAGGCGAAACGATCGATGCGATGCACGACCAAGGCTCTTTGCCGCTTCCGCTTGAGTTTTTCGGCAAGCAGAGATAAAGCGGACGGAGTATCGGAGCCCTTAACCGGCACCGCTAGAAGTCCCGCCGGTTTGTCGAGAACGACCACGGCATCGTCTTCGTAAAGCACGGAAAGCTCTCGGGAGAAACGAGGTCGGCGCCGGCCTTCGTGTGCCGAAGACTGGGCCGAAGCCCGATCCGGCTTTGCCATACGGCGGCGATCCTTTCGCAGAGGTTTCTTCATTGGCTAGGTGTCCTTCCTTACGCAACTCGGCCAATAGCCGGCAGGGCAAAGCTATTTCACGAAAGAGACGCCACCAGTTCGTGCTGCTAGTTTACGATGTTAGCTGAGGTTCCAAATGTACATTCCAAAGGCGAACGAAGAGAAACGCGTGTCCGTGATGCGGGACTTGATTGTTGCACACCCGCTTGGAACACTCGTGACCTTGGGCGCTTCCGGGCTCTTTGCTTCGCATATTCCGATGGTCTTGGAAGACGACGGCTCACAGTTCGGTGTGCTGCAAGCTCACATCGCGCGCGCCAACCCGCAGTGGCGCGACATAGTGCCGGCAGTGGATGCGCTCGCGATCTTTGCCGGCCATCAACATTACATCTCGCCCAATTGGTATCCGGGGAAAAAAGAGCACGGCAAAGAAGTGCCTACGTGGAATTACGCCGTGGTGCATGCTTATGGCTCCTTGAAGGTGGTCGAGGATGAGCGATGGCTGCTGACGTTCCTGAACAAGCTGACGAATATCCATGAAGCGGGGTCGCCGGTTCCATGGAAGGTCAGCGATGCGCCAAGAGAGTTTATCAAGTCGCTTTTGAATGGGATTGTCGGTCTAGAACTGCCAATCCAACGGCTTGAGGGTAAGTGGAAGGTGAGCCAGAACCGAACCGAAGAAGAACGAATGGGTGTGATCGAGGGACTGTCGAAACTCAACACTCCCGAAAGCCTCGCAATGAAAGCTCTGGTGGAGGAAGTATAGATTCGGCCGTTGCAGGTATCCGCGCGGCGGAGCGCATAAACTCGGCCAAGATCCAAGGGAAAGGAACTAACCGTGACGCCGGTGACGATTGGGGAACCGCTCTCCGTGCCGCGCCGGCGTTGGGGGATCGCCTTCCTGCTGGGATTCGGGGTGTTGGTGAACTACTTCGACCGGGTGAATCTCTCGGTCTCGCAAGAAGCGCTGCACCATGCATTTGGCATTTCGACCGTGACGTTTGGGTACTTGCTGAGCGCCTATAGTTGGAGCTACGCGGCGTTTCAACTTCCCTCGGGCCTCATCCTCGACCGCTTCGGAGTGAAGCTGGTTGGCCGCATTGGAACGCTCTTGTGGAGCGTGGCCTCGTTTGCAGCGGCAATTTCGACGGGATTGGCGGGCTTCTTGGGGGCGCGGCTTCTGCTCGGAGTGGGCGAAGCTCCCACGTTTCCGGCGAATGCCAAAGCGGTCGGGTATTGGTTTCCCGCGGCAGAGCGGAGCCTGGCGACGGCGATCTTCGATGCCGCGGCAAAGCTCGCCCCTGCCGTTGGCATCCCTGCGCTCGGACTGCTTTTATTGCGGTTGGGATGGCGATGGAGTTTCGCCGCGACAGGCTTCCTCAGTCTGTTCTATTTTGTTCTCTTTTACGTGTTCTACCGGAATCCCAGCGAAGACCAGTCGCTGTCCGCTGCGGAGCGCGACTTTATCCGGAAGGGCGGAGCGCAGCCCGAGGACCGAGTGCAGGCTGCGAAGGGCGCTCCGCTTGGGTATTTGTTAAGCCAGCGAAAAGTTTGGGGTCTGGTGCTGGGGTTTGCGTCCTACAACTACACTTTCTATCTCCTGCTGACCTGGCTGCCTTCGTATCTCTCGTCAACCCATCACATCGATTTACTGCACTCTGTTTTGTACACCAGCCTGCCCTGGCTCTTTGCCACATTCACCGACATTCTCATGGGGGGCTGGCTGGTGGACAAATTGATCCAGCGGGGCCGTGACGCATCGTTCGTCCGGCAGGCAATCCTCATCGGGGGCACGACGCTTGGCTTGGGATTGCTGGGAGCAGCGTACGCCCAGAGCACTACCATCGCCCTGATCTGGATCAGTCTCGCCATTGGAGGACTGGCTGCGGCTGCTCCTGTCGGTTGGTCCATCCCATCCTTGATTGCCCCGCGAGAGAGCGTGGGAACGCTGGGAGGAATTTTGAATTTCGGCAATCAACTCTCGGCGATTGCCGCACCGATTGCGACGGGTTACATCGCCCAGGCGACGCACTCCTTCTTCTGGGCGTTTGGGGCAGCGGCCGCGTTTCTGGTGGTCGGCATCGCCGGGTACGCGTTCTTGCTTGGCCGGATCGAAACGATTCCCGAGCCCTCATAAGGAAACGAGTATGACCGTCACTCCGACCTGCTCCCCGCCGATCGGTTCTGGGTAGTGGTGCAGTTTGAAATCCACAGGATTATGTCAAATTGACAAATTCAAACTGCACCACTACCAGGTTCTGCAGCTTCTCGACAGCCACCGTACCTTTCTGCCAAGATAGTCGGTCTATGCGAACCTTACAGTTTTTGCTGAGTATGTCCTTTTTCTCACTTCTTGCGATGGCTCAAACACCCTCCTCTCCAACCTCATGCCCATGCCCATGAGGGTTCAGGTTGGAACCGGCCAGCTTGTCGTCGATCAATCGTTTACCGCCGTGAGTACGGGCCAGAGCGATGCCCGTCTTGACAGCGGCATTCCCAGATTCCTCGATCAGGTGAGCCGGCAGACTGGCATGCAGTTGAACGGGCAGCCCGCCGATGCTTCCAACGCGACCCTCATCATCCGCGCCGAGAATGCCGGCCGCAAGGTTCAGGAACTTGACGAGGATGAGTCCTATACCCTCGAAATCACGACCTCGCGCGCGACCTTGACTGCGCCGAATGCCCTGGGCGTGCTCCACGGATTGCAGACATTCCTGCAACTGATCGAGCCGACTCCCGCTGGTTTCGCGGTGCCGGCGATCACCATCCAGGATCAGCCCCGCTTTGCCTGGCGCGGCCTGCTGATCGACGTCAGCCGCCATTTCATCCCCATCGAAGTGCTGGAGCGGAATCTCGACGGAATGGCTGCGGTGAAGATGAATGTTTTGCACTGGCATCTTTCCGACGACGAAGGCTTCCGCGTCGAGAGCAAGCGCCTCCCTAAGCTGCACGAGTCGGGCTCCGAAGGGCAGTACTACACGCAGGTGGAAATCCGCGACTTTCTAGCCTACGCGCGCGATCGTGGGATCCGCGTGGTTCCAGAATTCGACATGCCGGGGCACAGCCGTTCATGGTTGGCCGCGTATCCAGAGCTTGCCAGTTTGCCCGGTCCTTACAAGGCTGGCCGGATCGCGAACGCAGATACCGTCATGGATCCCACACGCGACCAGACCTACAAGTTCCTCGACAAGTTCATCGGGGAAATGGCAGGCCTGTTCCCCGACGCATACTTTCACATCGGTGGCGATGAGGTGAACAACAAGCCATGGGACTCGAATCCGAAGATCCAGGAGTTCATTCGGGCTCACGGCATGAAGAACAACCGCGACTTACAAGCCTATTTCAATCAGCGCCTGCAGAAGATTGTGAGCAAACACGGGAAGATCATGGTGGGCTGGGATGAGGTGCTGCATCCGGACTTGCCGAAAAGCGTAGTGGTCCAGTCGTGGCGTGGGCAGGAGTCCTTGGCCCAAGCCGCGAAACAAGGTTATCGCAGCCTGCTCTCCTATGGTTACTACCTCGACTTGGCTTGGCCTGCGGCGCGACATTACGCCGTGGACCCGATGTCGGGAGGAGCGGCGGCGCTGACCACCGAGGAGCAAAAGCGCATTCTGGGCGGCGAGGCCTGCCTGTGGGCGGAGTACGTTACTCCGGAAACGATCGATTCGCGGCTCTGGCCGCGCGTGGCAGCGATTGCCGAGCGCCTCTGGTCGCCGCAGGAGACACGGGACAACCAATCCATGTATCGGCGCCTGGAGGAACTGAGCTGGCGTCTTCGCTGGGTGGGATTGAATCACGAGTCGAACTATGTGTCGATGCTCCACCGTCTCGCGGGCACTGACGACGTTGCCCCTCTGCGCATCCTGGCCGATGTGGTGGAACCCACGAAAGACTACACGCGCATCGAAGTCTTCCCGCAGCCTCCGGTGAAGAGAACGCCGCTGAACCGGCTGGTGGATGCGGCTCGGCCGGAGAGCACAGTGGCGCGTCAATTCGCGGAGCTGGTCGATACCTACCTCCAGAGCGGCTCCAAGGATTCCGCCGCCGAGGCGCAGATCCGGGCGTCGCTCATCAAGTGGCGTGACAACGACGCGAATCTCCAGCCTGTTCTGGACCGCTCATTTATTCTGGCAGAAGATAAGCCATTGTCCCAGGACCTTGCAGCTCTTGCCGCTGCTGGACTGCAGGCGCTCGACAGCATCGATAAAAATCAGCCGCTGCCGGACACGTGGCGAACCGAGCAATTGGCGGTAGTGGATCGATCGATGAAGCCGAGGGCCAACCTGCTGGTGATGGTGGCGCCCCCGATTCAGAAGTTGATCGAGGCCGCGGCTTCTCCGCATCAGAGCGCCAAGCCTTAGGTCGAGCTCTTACATGACAGAGATCAACCTACTGTTTGTAAGTGGGTTCACGCCACTTTTCACCAGACGCTACTTCGGCGTGTAGTGTTTGGTAGCTTGTGTTCGCGAGTTATAGAGTTCAACGCTGCCGTCTTCACCAACCGACAGTTTCAGATAGTTGCCCGCATCCGGTCCCGCAGGGTTGGCGATGAAGGACTCTCCCGAATTGTGCGCCGTACCGCCTTCGTTCGAAAAATGAAGCTGCCAAAGATCCTCCAGTTTCGGAGAGTTCTTGATCGTATCCCACACCGAAGGTGAACCGCCCTTGTCCGCACCGTTGTCCATGACGGCAATGCGCGGCGAAATGACGGCGAGAAGAGCCGGACTGTTGCTCTGCGACCAGCCATGATGCGAGACGACGAAAATATCGACGGGTCCCAGCTTGTTAATGGGGCAAACGAGTTCCATTTCCTTGTCCCAAGTAAGATCGCCCAGGTCGAGAATCCGAACCTTGCCGAAGGTGATGATCGTACCGAGCGAGCGGGCATTTTCCGTTTGGTCCGACGGCCGCCTTTCGGTCATTGAACATGCGGGATTTTGCGCGCCAGCGGCTGGCAAGGGCTTTTGCAGTAAGTCGCCGTCCGAACTTACTACCTCCGCGCGCAATCCATTGATAGGGAGGATATCCCCGACCTTCGCGATGATTCGTTTCACGCTCCGGTTTGAGACCAGCTTCTGGTAGTCCTCCCAACTCTGCTCGGTTTGCGGATCGCCCGTCTCGCGGTTCGCGCCGTGGTCGATGAACGCGCCCACCGGAATCTTAGCGAAGAGTTGGGGCGCGCCACCGGCATGGTCCATGTGATAGTGAGTGAGCAGAACGAAATCGATTTTCGAGAGGCCGGCTTTCTTTGTCGCCGCGACAATGCGGTCCGCGTCCCGTCCGGCGTTGCCCGGCCAACCCGTATCGATCAGCAACGACTGGCCTTCTGGCGTGACGAAAAGTGTTGCCTGGCCGCCTTCGACGTCTACAAAGTAGATTTCCAGCGGCTTGCCTGGCGGCACAGCTTGGGACGACTCTACCAACGCAAAGAACGCGAATCCGATAATCGCCGCGACCACTGCACAAGTCAAGAGCGGTCGCACGACACGTTGGGCAAGAAAAAAATCGGAGAATCTTCGCGACATCTTGTGTGCTCCTATTCCGGCTCCGCCTTCTGGCCTGTTGCGGACTTCGAGGAACTGACCACGGCGCGCGTCGCGCCCGTGGAGATTCCACCATCCACCAGGAGAGTCTGTCCCGTAACATATCGGCTTGACTCCGCTGCAAGAAAGACGACGGCGGCGTCCAAATCGTGCGGCTCTCCCGGTCGTTTGACCGGGATGCGGTCGCAGAGATAGTCGACCCATTCTTTGTTCTCGTAGAGAACCTTATTTTGTTCGGTGCGAAACCACCCCGGCGCCAGGCAATTGACAGTAATGCCGTGTTTGCCCCAGTCATCGGCCAGACTCATGGTTAGTTGGCGAATGCCGCCGCGGCTTGCGCCGTACGGACCAAGACCCGCATAACCCGCGACACTGGTGACGGAACCGATGTTGATGATGCGGCCGTAGCGGCGAGGAATCATGCGCCGCGCCACGGCTTGCGCCACAAAAAAACTTCCCCGCAAATTCGTATCGAGGATTAAATTCCAGTCGTCCCAGGTGACGCCGAGAGCGGGCTTGCGCACGTTGCAGCCGGCGTTATTGACGAGAATCTCGAGATGGCCGAACGCAGTTTCCGCGGCCTCCACCATGTGCTCGATGCTCTGCTGATCGCGCACATCCAGTTCCAGGGAAACGGCCGTCCGTCCGAGGGACTTGATTTCCTGTTCAAACGGCAACAGGCTTTCGCGGTGCCGACTGGTGAGAACGAGGTCGGCGCCGGCTTTGGCGAGAGCGCGGGCGAAGTATTGGCCGAGGCCGCGGCTCGTCCCAGTAACGATCGCAGTCTGTCCCGTGAGATCGAAAAGTGTGTTGCTCATGATTCTCCGCCGGGCGTGAGCACGACCTTTGTCAATCCCGGTTCACGCACGTGCAGCCGTTTGAACCAATCTGGGCCCTCCTCCAGGGGCGCAACCGCCGTGATCAACGGCTTCACGTCGATCGCACCGCTAGCCATCAACTCGATTGAACGCGGATACTCCCCGGCGGAAGCGCAGGAACCCTGGAGTCGAATTTGCCGGGTCACAACCTTCTGCAGCGGGAGCGTCACTTCCGGAGAAATGTTCCCCACCAGAACGACCGTGCCCCCTTTGCGAACCGCTGCAATCGACCCAGTGACCGTCTCATTCCGGCCGACCGCCTCCACGACAAGATCAACCCCCTCACCCTTCGTGAGCTGGCTCACCTGCTCGACCAACTCCGATCCAGCCAATAGAGCAGATGTCGCGCCCGTTTTTTTTGCAAGCGCCAGGCGGGATTCATCGATGTCCGCGATGAAAACCCGCGCCCAACCCGCCGCACGCAAGGCCTGAAGACAGAGCAAGCCAATCGTGCCCGCGCCCATCACCAGGGCGGCGTTCTTAGGGACGTTCTTCTGAGGAACGATCTCGTGAGGAACAATTTCGGCCAATGAGACCGCGTGTACAGCCACGGCGACCGCCTCCAGCAGCGCCGCTTCTGGGAAGGAAATACTTGGCGGCAAACGGTAGACAATCTGTGAGGGAACGACGACATATTCGGCGAAGGCGCCGGCGCGACGATAGTCGTCGCAAGACACCCCCAGAACCTCGCGATGGTTGCAGAGGTTGACTTCTCCTCGGCGGCAGAAAGCGCAAACGCCGCAGGAGATGGTGGAATCGAAAGTGACGCGCTCGTCTTTAACTAAGTTCGTTACATCGCTGCCGAGAGCTGCGATGGTTCCGGCGGCTTCATGTCCCATGACGATTGGAGGAATACGCCGTCCGGAAGAGCCATCATAGCCGTGAACATCGCTGCCGCAGATGCCGCAGGCGGCAACGCGTACCAGAACCTCGTGTGGACCCGGCGTCGGCACCGGGACATCCTTCATCTCAAGACGGTTGTATTCAGAGAGCAAAAGAGCTTTCATAGGTGCGGTACAAAAGCAAAGCCATGCCAGCAGACGGCCAGGAGGTTGTCTGGTTGGCTCCAACTTACAACAATCGGGAATTTTCAAGCAATCGAAATCCAGCGAGAACTTGATGCCGAGTCCACGATTGGTTTTTGAAAAAGCGGCCAACGATACATCCAGAAACGTCGCCTCCGCGGTGACGCGATGCCTGGACTATAATGGCGCGCGATGACCCTCACCTCTGGCAAAAAACTCGATCCGTCTGAAAATCAATCGCCGCAGGGGAGGGTAGCACGGGCGAGGTCTCCCCAATGAATCGACGCACGTTTACGCAGACGTTGGCAGCAGCGGCGATGGGCTCTGCCGCTCTTGGACACAGGTTCCTGCCGGATCTTGGAGGAAGCAAAATGGCTGGCGAAGCAAACATGCAAGATGTGCCCTTCAAGCTCTCTGTCATGCTCTGGACCGTCTTCAGAGATTTGCCTTTTGAGCAACGCCTGGAGAAAGTGGCGGAAGCTGGCTACCGGTATGTGGAACTTGTCGGCGAGTACGAGAAGTGGTCTCAGGATGACTTCAACCGCGCAAACGCAAAGCGCAAGGAGCTTGGCATCAGCTTCGATACCACGGCTGGATTGAAGCACGGCGTATGCAATCCGGCCGACCGTGACGCGCTGCTTGCGGACCTCCGCAGAGCGCTTGATGCGATGGAAAAGATCGACTGCCCGAGCATCATTCTGCTGTCCGGCAATGTGGTGCCGGGCATGGCACGTGAGGCCCAGCACCAGAGCTGTATCGACGGCCTGACGGCGGCAGCGAAGCAGATCGATGGGAAGAAGATCGCCGGAAACCCAGTGCAGCTTCTGCTTGAAACGATCGATCCCGAGGAGAATCCCAAGTACTACCTGACTTCGGCAACCGAGGCATTCGAAGTTGTCAAAGCGGTAAATCATCCGCAGGTTAAGTTTCTCTACGATTTCTTTCATGAGCAGATTGCGGAAGGCAATCTAATTGAAAAGCTGGAAAAGAACATCCAGCATGTGGGCGTAGTGCATATTGCGGATGTCCCCGGCCGTCACGAACCTGGCACCGGCGAAATCAACTACCAGAGTATATTCCGCAAACTGGGCGAACTGAGATACAACGGTGTCGCTGCTATGGAGTTTCTTCCGACCGCCGATCCCGTCATGAAACTGCGCGCCGCCCGCGAGATGGTTCTGCAGTCCAGCCGTGAGGCCACACGATGAATGAATTCGGATTGAGAGCGGTGGTTACACCGGCGGAGTCAGCCTCGCTAGGCTCAATAGATTAGTTTCAGCGAGAACTGGATTTGCCGGGACGATCCAGCGGTTTTGCTGATCACGCCGAAACCGCTGCCGCGCACTATGTTGGACGGTAGTCCGAAATCCACCAGGTTAAATATATTGAAGAATTCGGCGCGGAATTCTACTGTCGCGAGCTCTCCGCTGCCTCTGTGACCCACGGCAGTGTCTTTAATCAGAGCCACATCGAAATCATGGAAGCCGGGACCACGGAATGTGTCGCGGCCCAGCGTTCCGAAGCGGCCTTGGTTAGGTCCGGTGCCGCCCGGCACGTTGAGCGGAATGTTGAAGAAGGAAGCGTTACACGGGCCCTCGGCACAATCGTCACCGAGGCCGAAGTAGTCGGCACGCACTTTGCGACTGGTGGAGAAATGGGGCATAGCGACCAAGTCGGGACGATCCGTGCCACCGGCTCCGGCTCCAGTTTGCTGCACACCGGAGAAGACGGTGAACGGAGACCCGGTCGTCAGCGTGGTGATGTTAAGGAATTGCCAACCCGTAGTGAGCGGCTTGCCCAGCGGGCGAAGGAAACCCACGCGCTCAAGGCGAAGTAACTGGATCCAGCTGACGGTAAAGACATGGGTCGTATCGAAGGTGGAAGGGCCTTTTTCGGCTCGCGGATTCCACGGGTTCTGCGGCAATGTTTGAAGAATCACTCCTGCATTTCCGAAAAGGCCGCCCAGCACGGCGCTGGTGTCGTCGAGCGACTTGGAATATGTGTAACTGGCCTGCAGCCCGAGGCCTAGGCGGGGCGAATCCTTGGTGAGGCCCGTTTGCAGGGCGTGATAGGAGGAGTGGGAGCCACTGGTAACGACGCTCTCGTCGCCATAGCCTCCTGTTGGATGCCCGGACGAATCGAACTTCGTAAACGGCGCGAACGCGGGATCGGCGCCGGTGTAGCTGTTGGGCGAGAAGACGCTGGGGAGATGAATACCGGCGGTCGCCACGTAGGAGGCGCTTGCCTTAAAGTCGTTGAAATCGTGGTCGACGCCGAGCGTGTAACTTCCGACATATCCGTTGCGGAAATTGCGGGCAATGGCGGAACCGACTGGCAGTTGTGTTTGATGCCCGGGAGTGAGGTCGGCGACGTCGTCTTGAAAACGCTGCAGATCCAGCACCGTGTTGGGGCGAGCGTCGGTGCTTCGCTGGTTCGGAAAAATCGGCTGCCCCTGAATGTCATAAGCCGGGGGCAGTACCTCCGGAACGACCGAATTCTGAAAAGGCACGGCGACGCCCGGCTGTGCCGTAAAGAAAGGGTTGAAGCTGAATGGAATGCCAGCGGTGAGAAAGTTATCTTGCCACAGATTGGGTAGAAGCGTGGCGATGGATCCACCGGCGTGAAGCACCGTGTGCGCGGAGAGGCCGTAGTCAATCGCCAGGCGAGGGCCCCATCCGCCCCAGTCCAGCAGATAGGGAGGCTGCGGGTTGATGACGTAGATCTGGCTGGCGTTGTGGTTCCAGTAAGAAGTGGGCTGTCCACTGGCGTCGAGAAATTCGGCAAGGGAGGTGCGCTTCGTTTCTTCGTGAATGCGGCTGTTCACCTCGTAGCGCAGGCCGTAGGAGACGGTCAGCTTCGGCGTGGCTTTCCACGTTTCCTGAAAGTAGAAGTTGTAAGCTTCGCGGCGAACGCCGGCTTCGTCGAACTTGCCGCCGACGGGCGTGAAGGCGGCAGGGACACTTACGTTGTAGGAGTATGGAGTTGCGGTGAGCAGGCCGGTGAGCGAATCGGGAAGCGGATCGCCAATTGCGATGTTGTGCGTCCCGCTTGCCGAAGGGATGTCAACCGGAGAATACGCAGTGCCGCCGCCAAAGGAATACGCGCCGTTCGGAGCCGTGCCGAAGATGGTGGAGTCCCGATTGAAGCGGATCTCGGTTCCCCACTTATAAGTGTGGTTGCGGTGCACGTAACTCATATCGTGCTTGAATTGGTAGAGATTGGAGTAAGATCCGAAGATCGATCCAGCCGGAGACTCAAAGCCTTCAAAGAGCCCGTCACCGAAGCCAAGCGCCGGTTGCGTGTGATTGGCGGCAGGGAAAAACGGCGTACTGCGGATGTATCCCAGAGAAGTTTCGGAAGTCAGGTGCGGACCGATGGTCCGTGTGTACTTCACGCCCGCGCTCCGCTGATGGTCAAAAAATTGGATACCGAAACTAGGATCAACCGCGGTTTGATCGGGATTTGTGACTGGACCCGTAACCTGATTCAAACTGAAGCGGCTGAGGAGTTGGGCTTTGTTGGAAATGCGGTGATCGACACGAACGGAAAACTGATCGGTGCGCGTCGTCACCTTCGATGACGCGGCATAGGTGCGCGCCCCGTAAGACCCCGTTGGATCATTGGGCAGCGGATAGCGGGCCAGCACGGGAACGACCCTAGGGTCGACAGTAGTCACCGTAAGCGTGTCGTGCGTGCCATCGGGATAGATTATCGTGTCGATCCCTTTTCGCTCGTCGGCGGTCGGCACGGGAAAGACTTGGGTGGTGCCGAGTACCTGCCGGAACCCCTGGTACTCGCCGAAAAAGAACGTGCGGTCGCGGCCGTCGTAGATTTCCGGGAGCATGATCGGCCCGCCCACCGTCGCTCCAAACTCATTGCGCGCGAAGGGTGGAATGCGCCGATGGTCGAGGCCGACATAGTCGAAGTAATTCCGCGCATCAAAGGCGGCGTTGCGGACAAACTCAAACACACTGCCATGCACGGCGTTCGTGCCGGAGCGGGTGACGACATTGGTGTAACTGGCGGCGCCGTGGCCAATCTCGGCAGGCATCACGCCGGCGCTGGACTGCACTTCCTGGATGGCGTCGACATTGAAGTTGGAAAAAGTCGCGCCCCCCATCTCCGGGTCGGTGGTGTCGGCTCCGTCGAGTGCGAAGACGGTGGCGCTGCCGCGCTGGCCGTTCACGGCAAACTGCTGCGTAAAATTCGCGGCTCCGTTGGTGTCGGTCATGGTGCCTGCGGCCAGAAGCAACAACTTGCTGAAGTCGCGCGAATTCAGCGGCAGGCTGGATACTTCTCCGGCCGAAAGATGTTCGCCGCCGCTGGCTTGTGGAACCGACGCGGCTTCTTTCTGCAACAGGACCAGCCCTTTTTCCGGAGAAGACAGTTTCAGTCCGGCGGTGAGTCTGGTTCCGTCTTGAATATCTAAAAGCTCGGCCGACTGGAAGCTCGCCGCCTTCGTGATTACAGACAATTCATACTTGCCTGGCGTGATGCCGGAAAAAGTAAACTCCCCGCTGGCCGAGGTTGTCGTCCTGTACGCGGGGTCTTCCGAGGCGTGATTTCCTGAAGCGGGTTTTCCTGCGGAAGAGCGCAATGTAATCGTAGCTTCCGAGACAGGACTTCCCGCCGCGTCGCGAAGCACGCCGCTCCAAGACGAAACCGCTCCCGCGGCCGGAATCAGCCCGAATAGGAAAATGAAAGCGGCCGCCACAGGCGCGCGTCGAACCATACGATGCATGACGGGAGAAATTATACTGGCCCCCAGCGCGGTCCAGCGTAGTTCTCCGCCCCTCGGGCACCGCCGACAGAAATGTCAGCCGGATGTCGAATAATCGGACACGGGATAGCCGCGCGTTTGCCTTAGAGGACTGGGCTGCGTCCCGCTTGGTGAGACTGCGAAGGGAGATCTTGTGTCAACCTGCTTCGGGGTACATGGTTGGGGCCCTGTCCGTATTACCTTTGGTTGTCAGGCCCCGAGAACCTAAATTACTTAGTTGTAACCATGCAATATTCTGCTAGACTGTCCGCAAAGTCAGAAGGTGGCTTACGGGCTCGGGACAAACTTTCAATAGGCGAATCTTAGGAAAGTCTTTCAAGGGCTTCTGGGAATAAAAAGAATGGGGCGGCCGCGGGAATCGCTTTGGCCCGATTGTAAGTGTACGGTTCCCGAGGCACCGCTTAGGGGTGAGCCATGGCATTGCACCCTGGGGAACGGAAGCGCCACTTCCTGGATGAAGCGCCAGTCGTATGGGACCCGATCCGGCGAGCCCTGGAAGAAAACGAAGACTGGTATCGCGATCTGATCGAGCACAGCCACGATCTGCTGTGTGTCCACGATCTTGAAGGCCGATTCCTGTCGGTCAATCCCGTTCCAGCGCGTCTGCTGGGTTATAGCGTGGAAGAAGCACTGCGCATGCGGCTGCAGGATGTTGTCGACCCGCAATTCCGCGATCAGTGTGATGCCTATCTGCGCGAGATCGGACGCACGGGGGAATCTCGCGGCCTGATGGCAGTGTTGACGCGATCGGGAGAGCAGCGGATCTGGGAATTTCATAACACTTTGCGCACCGCAGGAGTGGCGGCGCCGATTGTGCGGGGGACGGCGCACGACGTCACGGAACGGGTGCGGGCGCAGATGGCGTTGCGCGCGATCCGTGCCGAACTGCTGAAGACGGCCCGCGAACAGGCGCGCATGCTCAAGGAACTGACGCTGTTCCGGACGCTGCTGGACCAATCGAACGATGCCATTCAGGTTGTCGAACCGGAGACACTCCGATTGCTCGACGTGAATGACCGGACCTGCGTGGAGCTTGGGTACAGCCGGGAAGAACTCTTGTCGATGACGATTTATGACATCGCCCCGTGGTTCGACGAAAGCGCGCGGGCCGGCGTTCTGCTGCAGTTGCAGGAATCCGGATTCGCAATCATAGAAAGAACGCACCGGCGAAAGGACGGAACGACGTTTCCGGTGGAAGTGACTTTGCGAAGGGTGCAACTCGATCGGGAGTATGGCGTGGCCGTATCGCGCGACATCACGGCACGGAAGCGGGCAGAGGAGAAGCTGCGCGAGTTCGAAGGAGTTGTGGAGAATCTGGAAGAGATGATCGTGGTGGTGGATCGGGAGCACCGGTACGTGCTCGAAAATCAGGCGTTCCTCAGCCGTCGGGGGATGACGAAAGAACAAGTTACAGGACGTTTGGCGGCGGATGTACTGAACCCTGAGCCGTATGAAACTGTGATCAAGCAAAAGTTGGATGAGTGTTTCAACGGGAAGATCGTCAACTACGAGCTCAGGTACAAATATCCGGAGATAGGGGAGAGAGATGTAGCGATTACCTATATACCGTTGGAAGGTCCTAGTGGGATCGATCGCGTGGCGAGCGTGATGCGCGACATCACGGAGCGGAAGCGCTCCGAGGAGAGGCTGCGAGAATTCGAAAGAGTCGTGGAGAATCTGGAAGAGATGATCGTAGTAGTGAACCGGGAATACAGGTACGTGATCGTGAACCGGGCGTTCCTCACCTATCGGGGCTTAACGATAGACCAGGTGGTGGGACGTTTAGCGGCGGCGAGTTTGGACCCGGAAGTGTTCGAAATGGTGGTCAAGGAAAAACTGGATGAGTGCTTCCAGGGGAAGGTCGTTAACTTCGAGCTCAAGTATAGATATCCGGAACTGGGGGAGAGGGATGTGTCGATCACCTATTTACCGATAGAAGGTGCGGCGGGGATCGATCGCGTAGCTTGCATTTTTCGGGACATCACGGAGCGCAAACAGGCGGAACAGTCGCTGCAAGAAGCGCAGGCGGAGCTTGCTCATGTCACTCGCGTGCTGGCCATGGGAGAGTTGGTCACTTCCATCGCCCATGAAGTCAACCAACCCCTGACCGGTGTCGTTACAAACAGCAATTTTGCCTTGCGCCAGCTCGCAAGTGGGACGCCGAATTTGGCGCAGTTGCGGGAGGCAATTGCAGAGATTGTGGAGGACGCACGCCGGGTCAGTGCCATCATTTCGCGAGTTCGCACGCTGCTGAAAAAGGACACGCCGGATAGGGTTGCGCTGGCCATCAACGATGTAATTCAAGAAGTCACCGTTTTCGTGCGCAATGAGGCAGCCCGGAATGGCGTTCAAATCCGGCTCGACCTCGCCGCCGTTCTCCCGCCCGTAGTCGGCGACCGGGTGCAATTGCAGCAGGTCTTGATCAACCTGGTCATGAACGGCATCGACGCGACGCGCACCGTCACTGACCGGCCGCGAAAACTCGACATCAAATCGGTAAAGCACGCTGACGGTGTTCTGATCCAAGTCCGGGATTCGGGACTCGGACTCGCCCCGGACCGGCTGGAGAGTGTCTTTGAACCGTTTTTCACCACCAAGCCGCAGGGTATCGGGATGGGTTTGTCGATCAGCCGCTCCATCATTGAGTCTCATGGTGGTCGTCTGTGGACCGTACCGGTTCCTGATGGTGCGCTCTTCCAATTCACCCTGCCCACCAATTGGAATGGTGTTTCATGAACGATCCCCCACCCGTTGTTTTCGTTGTCGATGACGATCCTTCGGTTCGTCGCGCGATCAAGCGCCTGATCGGATCGGTCGGTTTGCAAGTCGAGTTATTTGCGTCCCCACAGGAGTTCATAAACAGGCGCCCGGATGCGCCCAGTTGCCTCGTCCTCGATATCAGGTTGCCCGGAATCAGCGGGCTCGATTTCCAGCGGGAGTTGGCCCACTCCGGCATTCATATCCCGATCATCTTTATTACCGCGCACGGTGACATCCCCATGACGGTGCGCGCCATGAAGGCCGGCGCCGTCGAGTTCCTCACCAAGCCGTTCCGCGATCAGGATCTCCTGGATGCGATTCAAATCGCACTGGAGATGGACCGGACCAGACGCCAACGAGAAGCGGAAATTGCCACGTTGCAGGTGCGCTTCGAATCGCTGACGCCGAGAGAGCGCGAAGTCGCTGTCATGGTCGTTTCCGGCATGCTCAACAAGCAGATTGCGGCTCGGATTGGAACCACCGAAAACACGGTAAAAGCTCACCGCAGCCGCGTGATGGAAAAGATGCAGGCACATTCTCTGGCCGAATTGGTAAGGACGGTTGAAAGACTCCGTATCCCACAGGCAAAAGCCTCCTAAACTAAAGCACTATATGCATTCTTCTTTCTGTTATCCCGAACTGGCCAATGCTTAATAGTATTCTCTGTCTCCAAGTCATAATATTGGTTACAAATTTCTGGATTTGATGAAGACAACTAACTTGCTCGTAATCAGTGACGAAGCGATCGCTCGCGTGGGTCTAAGGCATTTGCTCGCCTCCGAGGCAGGATTCGAAGTCAAAGGGGAAGCGACCGGCAAGGATGCCGTGGAGCAAGCGAGCAAGCTGAGACCCGACGTCGTCATCGTGTTCGCTGAACTGACGAAGCCCAGTTGTGCGCAACTCGTCGCCCCTCTTTGCGCAGCGGTTCCTGGCGCCGGAATAGTTGTTCTGGGTCGTGAGACTCACCATGCCTACGTGGGGTTGCTATTAGCAGCCGGTGTGCTCGGATACGTTCTTCTGCACGCCACGCCTCGAGAGCTCTTCATTGCCATTCGTGCCGCCTCCCGCGGACGCAGATATGTCGATCCCGAGCTAAGCGAGGCACTCTTCGAGTTGCTTGCCCGACAAGCAGAGTCCGGCACTAAGGCGCTCAGCCGGCGCGAAGATGAAGTTCTCAGAATGTTCGCCTACGGCTACACTCTCAAGGAGATTGCCTCTAGCCTGAACATAAGTCGAAAATCGATTGAGACCTACCGGGCCCGAAGCCGGGAAAAGTTGGGGCTGCGAACCCGGTCGGACATCGTTCGTTATGCGCTCCAGACGGGCATGTTCAACGCCGAATTCCAGCAGGCATCCTAGCTCAGGCGCTGCGCTCTCTTGCAGAACTCTCCTGTGTTTGCCAAGCAAGTTGGCTGTTGCGGCGGCCCCTTGTCCGCAAATTGCCTGACAGAGGTCAGGCAAAATCCGGATAGACAGCTTTGATAACAAACCGTAGCGTGTGCGACACGGGGCTAGTTCGGCGTGGAGCCTCCAGTCTCCGCTAACCTCTCCCCAGATCGCGGTTCCGTGCCATGCTCGGAAGTAAACCAGGTAGAGCATGGACTCCGCGACGCTTGTGCCTGAGGGCAGACGTTCCAAGTGTGGGCTCACTCGTTCTCAAGTCGACCGGTTGGAGTTGAATATGGATCTGTATAAATCACGACCGTTCCTCAGTAATCTAGCAGCGATGCTTCGCGGTGAGCTATTCGATGCAAGACAAGACACGAAGGAAATCAGGCAACTGAGAGAAGCGATCATAGAGCACGGGCAAATGGCGTATCAGCTTTATTTACATCAGCCAGTCCGCATTGAGGTGAAAGAATTAGCCTTCCGTTTCAGAGAAACACCTCACAACATCGTCACGGCGTTGATTCTGCTCGAAGAAGAGGGTTGGGCTCAGCGTACGAAGTATCGAGGACTATGGTACTTACGAGTGCCGCCCCAGAATAGCAATCGCGAGGTGATCGAGAGCCAGGAAGACCAGCGAAGACTCTAAACATGAAGTGTGTCAGCCCGCTGTTCAACTCCGGAAGAAGCCCTGCGAGACCCCGAGAGTTACGTTCCTGAGGCCGGATCAGGCGAAGGCTAAACTGGCTGCGAGGGCGCTGACAGAGGACCGCGATGCCGAAGCGATGCTAAGGCTCGGCTTGTTCTTAGACTGGCAGCCCCCTGATAGTCATATGATTCCCACCTTTTCCTGGAAATGTCCGTCGGGCAATTGGCGACAACTGTCAGGCCAAAGCCGGATAGACGGCGTTGCTCGCACAAGGTACGGTGGACAACGCTGAGGCGCTGCGGCGCAGAGTTACAAGCCCCAGTAGTGTTCCTCCCACAATTACGGCTCTGCGCCATTTTCTCCGTTTCTGGCCAGGATATTAGCATGGCCTGGTCAGCCCCAGCACGGCTTACGGTGAAGTGCCATGCCACGTAGGGGAAACGACGGACACACTTCGGGAGATACCACTACATACAGCCCAGTGTATACAACGCTATTATGCAGACATACAGTACGGGACTCCAGAAGATGGCTTTTATGTCAACGCCCACAACCTCAGGACGGGCGCACGCGGACCATTCTGAGGGAGGCTCAAGCGATGACTTTCGGAGCGAGACTTGTAGCGTCGTGTGTGCTTGCGTTCGCGCTTCTCGGTTGGATGGGTGGGATCTCTTACCTTTCAGTGCTTTGCGTAGACGAAGATCAACGCCGGGTCATGCGCGCGCAGATCGTTCTGGAGAAGCTGGATGCCGTGCTCGTGTACTTAATCTCCGCAGAAACGAACCAGCGCAGCTACACCCTCGCCAGTGACGAACGCCATCTTTCGTCTTACAAGACCGATCTCGTCGATATCCGAGACGACTTGAACGACTTAGGTCAATTGACTTCAGAAAATCCGCAGCAATGGCAGGCTTTGCAAAAACTCCGGCCGCTTGTCTCAAACGAACCTTCCGAGTTTCATGAGAATCTCACGCCCGGTAGCAAGAGAGGAACGACCGCGGTGCGCGGAGGCATGGAAACACGGTCGCTGCTGGAGATCATGTCTCGCGTCATGCAGATGAAAGAGGAAGAAAGTCGGCTGTTGATTCGCCGATCCCAGGCCGCCCAGCCAAGTTCCTTCCAGATGAAGCCCGTCATCGTGTTTTGCACCATCCTGGCTGTGCTGTTCCTCGCGGGTGCGGCATTTGCCATCGATTTCGAGACATTCCACGAGACCGTCAAGCAACTGGCCCAGTTCTGGTCAGGAGTAAATCAGCCGTCCCCCCGAGCGGCCTTTCAAGGGGGATAAGGGATGGCCACCACAACGAAAAGCTCAATGCGAGAGGAGGGTCCACTTTCATCGAAGCGTCTGCTTCGCCTCCTGATTGTGGAAAACATGCCTGCGGATGCGGAGCTGATCGTCGCCACTTTGAAGCGTGCTGGTTACGCCCTCTCCTTTGATATCGTCGACTTACCAGCACCCTTCCAGGAACGTCTGCAGCGGGCCGACTACGATCTTGTCGTCTGTGCCCACAACCTCCCCTCGTGGACGGGGCTCGATGCGCTCGAAATGCTTCATCAAACCGAGAAGGAAACTCCTTTCATCGTAATCACGGGAACCCTGGGAGATGAGGCCGCGGTTGAATACATCAAGCGCGGAGCCTCCGACTACGTTCTCAAGAGCCGTCTTGAGCTTCTCCCGATTGCGGTCGACCAGACTCTGCGAGAAAAGGCACACCGGGACGAAGAAGCCTGGCTTCATACTCGGATACTGGCGGCTAAGAAGGAGTGGGAACTGACGTTCGACTCGGTGCCAGACGCTGTACTGATCATTGACGACCAATGTCGCGTGCAGCGCGCCAATCGAGCCGCCAGCGAAACATTTGGAATACCGTTCTCCAAGCTGATTGGCCAGCCGTGTTACGAAGTGCTGCACGGTCTTCCCCACGCCCCGCCAGACTGCCCGCATGAACGGCTCCTGAGCACCGGCACAGCTCAGCGAAATGACTTTGAAGAGTCCCGCCTGGGCAAGACCTTCGACGTAACCAGCACCCCTCTGCAAAACACCAATGGAACGTTTAAAGGCTGCATTCATGTATTGCGAGACGTTAGCGATCGAAACCGGGCCGAGCAAGCCTTACGGCAGAGCGAGGAACAGCTGCGGCTTATTCTTACCTCGACAGCGGAAGCAATTTACGGGCTGGATGGTGAGGGCAATTGCACTTTCTGCAACCCAGCATGCCTCCGCTTCCTGGGCTATCGGGATCCGCAGGACTTGTTGGGAAAGAATATGCACTTACTCGTGCATCATACTCGGGCTGACGGTACTACTTCTCTTTGGGAAAAATGCCCTATCGACATTGCCCGTCGAGAGGGCAAAAGCACTCACGTCGTTGACGAAATGTTGTGGCGTCGCGACGGGACGAGTTTCCCCGCCGAATATTGGTCTTATCCGATCGAGAAAGACGGGCGTCAAGTCGGATCAGTCGTGACTTTCCTCGACATCTCAGAACGGAAACGCGCGGAACACGAGCTTCGCGATTCGGAGGAAAAGCACCGTGAATTCATCGAGAACGCCACCTATGGATTGTTTAGATCGGATTCGCAAGGAACTCTGTTGGACGTCAATCCAGCGTTGGTTTCAATGTTGGGCTACGGCTCCAAAGAGGAACTACTCATGCGTAATTTGGAGCGCGATATCTACGATGATCCCGCCGACCGCGCCTCGACTCTGCAAACCCTGCGGCGCTTTGGAAGAGCCGACGGCATCGAGGTCAATTGGAGACGAAAGGATTACACAACAATTGTCGTCCGTTTGTGTGGACGTGTGATCAAGGGCCATGAAAACCAAATACCGCACTTCGAGGGGATCGCGGAGGATATCACAGAAAGGCGAACCTTGGAGGAGCAGTACCGCCAAGCCCAAAAAATGGAGGAAATGGGGAGACTAGCAGGAGGAGTTTCCCACGACTTTAACAATCTTTTGGGGGTAATCATCGGCTACAGCGACTTGCTGCTGGCGGCGCTTCCCGCGGATGGTCTATTGCGGCACAGAGTCGGGGAGATCAAAAAGGCGGGACAACGAGCCGCTTCGTTGACCAGTCAAATGCTGGCATTCAGTCGAAAACAGGTGCTTAGGCCAAGGGTTCTCGATCTCAACGCCGTGGTCAATGACACCAGCACAATGCTGATTCGCCTGCTCGGCGAAGATATCGAACTGGTCACCAAGCTGCACCCCGCACTCGACCATGTGAAGGCCGATCCAACGCAAATCGAACAGGTCATCATAAATTTGGTTATCAACGCTAGGGACGCCATGCCCAATGGCGGAAAACTGTTCATTGAGACCACTAACACGAAACTTGGCCGGCACTCTGGTCAACACCACGACATCGAAGCGCAACCCGGAAATTACGTTTTGCTCACTGTCAGCGACACGGGCATCGGAATGGACAAGAAAACGCAAGCTCGCATGTTCGAGCCCTTTTTCACCACTAAGGGGGTGGGTAAGGGTACCGGACTTGGTCTTGCGACGGTATACGGAATCGTCAAGCAAAGCGGCGGTTACATTTCCGTTTGCAGCGAGGTTGGGAAAGGTACAACCTTCAACGTATACATGCCCCAAGTCGATGAAATCCTTAACCCGGTCCAGCCTGAGGCAACCGCCCCCCCCCTGCAAGGCTCAGGAACGATCCTTTTGGTCGAGGACGAAGACTCGCTCAGGGAACTTATCCATCGATTGCTTGAGAGCATGGGATATAGGGTGATGGAGGCCGCAAATGGCGCCGACGCGATTCGTATCGCTGGACAATGTACCGATTCGATTCAGCTCTTGATCACTGATGTAGTCATGCCGGGTATGAGTGGCCGGGAACTGGCTGAGTTATTGCTGGCCATGCGTACGCAAATGAAAGTGTTGTATGTGTCGGGTCACACCGACGATGTGATCGTGCACCACGCCATACTGAAACGCGGCGTGGCTTTTCTGCAAAAGCCGTTCACGCGGGATGCGCTTGCGAAGAAAATACGAGAGGTTTTGGGAGCGTCGGGTGGGAAGCTCGACAAGTCCCGAGGAGCGCGGCAATGAAGATTGATGACGAAGCCGGCCTCAAGTTGCTAGTGATCGATGACGAATCTCAGAATCTAGGGCTGATCGAGTCGGCTTTGGAGCAGCAGGGGCTTGAGATTATCACGACCGCCGATCCGGAGGTTGGCTTCGCCCTCTTTCTGGAACAGCGTCCCCAGATCGTGCTGCTAGATTTGATGATGCCAAAGATAAGCGGAATGTCTCTCCTGGAACAAGTTCTAGCAACCGATCCGGCGACAGAAGTGATCCTGATGACGGGGTATTACACAGCCGAATCTGCCGTCGAAGCGATTCGCAAGGGCGCGGCCGACTATCTGACCAAGCCTCTTGATATCCGCGCGCTCGCTGACCGGATTTCCAAGTTGATCGCGGAACGCCGCCTCCGGCGATTGGCATTGGATCTCGACCAGAAGCTGGTCAATGCCTTCCAATTGGAGGGTATTGTTGGGCGCAGTCCACTCATCATGGATGTGTTCGCCACCATACGCCGGATAGCCCCCCACTTTAGGACAGTGCTTCTAACTGGAGACACGGGTACAGGAAAGGAACTTGCGGCCCGTGCGCTCCACCGGCTGAGCCCTGCATCGGGTAAACCGATGGCCATCTGTAACTGTTCGGCATTAGTCGAGACCTTGTTCGAAAGCGAGCTATTCGGCTATGTGCGAGGAGCATTTACCGGTGCTGCCCAGGATAAGATTGGGCTCTTTGAGTATGCCCATCAAGGAACCGTGTTTCTGGATGAAATCGGTGACATGCCGCTTGCAGGCCAAGCCAAACTACTCAGAGTGCTTCAAAATCAGGAAGTCCAGAGAGTGGGATCGCCCGTGCTTCGAAAGGTCGACGTTCGCGTTATAGCCGCGACCAATAGAGACCTGCGCGCCTTAGTGCACGAGCATAAGTTCCGGGAGGACCTCTATTATCGTCTATCCATGACTGAAATCTCATTACCCAAACTGGCGGACCGGAAGGAAGACCTCCCTTTACTGCAAAGGTATTTTGTGGAGAACTTTTCCATGCAGTACGATAGGCATATATCTGGGATTACACGCCGCGCCCAAGCACTGTTAGCTCGTTACCATTGGCCAGGTAATGTTCGCGAATTGGAGAACGTGCTTGGGAATGCTTGCATGATGGTCGAGGGAAGCGTCATTGACGTAAAAGACCTCCCACTCCATCTCCGGAAAGTGCCAGAACACTCGGATGACAATCAGTTGCTGTCGATGGAGGACGTTCAGGAGCGTCACCTGCTGCGGGTGTTGGAGCAAGTGGGGGGTGATAAGAGCCGTGCCGCGGAAGTGCTGGGCATTGCGAGGTCGACACTTTACAACATGCTGGCCAGGATAGCGCTACCCCAGAAGGCCAAGATGCACCTGCTGCCTTAGCCTCGGGCTCGACGTTGCTCGACGCGTTGATCACAATAGCAACCTTGCTTCATTGCTCATCGAAATGGAGTTGCACGTTCTTAGCCAGGAAAGAATCCGATCACTGTGAACGGCTTGTGGGGATAATCTCCGTGACAACTGTATGAATTTTGGGCACTATGGATGCGGGTGTCTAATTTTTATGTCATGGCGCGCTTCGTGCGGTTGTCGAGCTGACTGTCGATTTAGAGTATCCGTGATCTGGACACGGGGACTTGTTTCGGCTCTGCGTTTCCGGGCCGGGAGTATTTACGAGATTGCGGTTACGAATTTCTGCCCGGCACTGGTTTCGCGCTGACCTCCCTACTTTCGTAACTCTTCGAATGTCCCCCCACAAGCTAGAATTTGATAGAGTCGCAGGAAAAGTGTCGGAAGTTATGAATCAGCAGGAATTCCCACCGGTGAGCCAGATCAGCTCGGAAGCGATTCCGGTTGAAGTAAGTCGGATCGAAGGTCATGAATGGTGGCTGTGGGGCTTTGCGGTTGCCGTAACACTGGCATTGACGCTGGGGATCGTCTCGTTCACGTTTCCCTGGTTTGCCCGGGAGACCGACGCTGCGTACTGGTTCGATCTCAGGGAATGGGTACGCGGGCTGGCAGGTCTTGTATTGCTGTTCGACTTATACGCAATTTATCAGCATTTGCAGCTGCATCGCATTCGACGGCAGCTGGCTGAGAGGGACGAACTCTTTCACCTCATCAGTGAGAATGCCGCCGACATGATCGCGCTCGTCGACAACGCTGGCCGCCGGCTGTACAACAGCCCTTCCTATCAAAAGGTGCTGGGGTATTCTCCGGAGGAGCTGAAAGCCACTCCCTCGATGGAGCAGATTCATCCCGAGGATCGCCCGCGAGTCCTGCAGGCCGCGGAAAAAGCCCGCTTGACCGGCCAGGGAGAGCGGGTGGAATACCGGATACGTCACAAAGACGGTTCCTGGCGCACTCTGGAGTCGACCGCGTGCGTGATTCGAAACGCAAAAGGCCAGACCGACAAAGTGGTAATCGTGAATCGCGACATCACCGAGCGGAAGCGAGCCGAGGAGATGCTGGTACACAATGCATTTCACGACGGACTCACCAACCTGCCCAACCGCTCTCTTTTTCTGGACCGCTTGCAGCACTCTCTCACTCTTTCCAAGCGGCACCCGAACTACAAGTTCGCAGTGCTGCTCATTGATATCGATGAGTTCAAAATCATCAATGACAGCCTGGGGCACGCGGCAGGCGATGAGCTGCTGATTCAAGTCGGGCAAAGATTGAAGGACTCCGTGCGGCGCGCCGACATGGTCTCGCGTCCGCGCATGAACGGCGTGCCGGACAGACCTGCCAACGACGACACCCTGGCGAGACTCGGCGGTGACGAATTCGCCATCCTTCTGGATGACATCCGAGACCCCATTGAAGCGATACGCGTTGCCGAGCGACTGCAAACGGAACTAGCGACTCCCTTTGGGGTCAACCAGCATGAGATAGTAATTTCGGCGAGCATCGGAATCGCCGCCAGTACTAGCCCTCACACCCAAGCCGAAGACCTGCTGCGCGATGCAGACATCGCCATGTACCGGGCCAAGCGGACTGGGAAAGCTCGTTGCGAGGTATCTGATCCCGCCATGCATGCCAGCGCGGTCAAGCGGTTGAGCCTGGAGACCGACCTGCGGAGGGCCTTCGAACAGGGGGAATTCCGCGTTTACTATCAGCCCATCGTGTGGTTGCAGACCGGCGAGATTGCGGGCTTCGAGGCGCTGACGCGATGGCAACGTCCCGAAGGCATCCTCTCACCGGTTGAGTTCATCGCAGTCGCCGAGGAAATTGGGCTCATCATTCCCATGAATCGGCAACTGTTGCGCGAAGCCTGCCAACATCTCCGATTCTGGCAGTCTGAATTTCCTTCCATTCCGCCCCTGACCATGAGCGTGAACGTCAGCTCCAGGGAGTTTGCCCAGCCCGATCTGGCTGGCGAGGTCCGCAAAGCGCTGGAGCAGACCGGCGTTGATCCCGGCTGCTTGCAACTCGAAATCGTCGAAACGATCGCCATGGGCGATGCGGAGAAATCTGGTCACGTGCTCGCGCAATTGAAGGCACTCGGCGTGCGCTTGAGCATCGATGATTTTGGCACCGGATATTCCTCACTCAGCCGCCTGCACCGGATCCCCGTGGACATTTTGAAAATCGACCGCGCCTTCATTTCGAACATGGACAGCGACCCGGAAAGCTGCGAGATCGTGCGGACCATCATTATGCTCGCCCACAATCTCGGTTTGAAGGTTGTTGCCGAAGGGGCGGAGACGGAAGAGCACATCAAGCTGCTGAAGCAGCTCGATTGCGAGATGGCACAAGGATACTTTTTCTCCCGGCCCGCCGAGGACAAGGCTATGTTGAAAATGTTAGCCGGTAACCGTCGCGCTAGCGCCAAGTCCATCGGTCGTTAGAACACGCCTTCAAATCATCTGCATGTGTCCAGTATTCAGAATGGCGGCCCCCTGGGGACGGTGATCGTTGATCTGAAGCGGGCTTAAGCCCTTGGCCTCCCACTACATAGGTTTGTTTCGTGGGAGAAGGTCTTTTGGACCGAGACCTGCACTGAAGGTCAGAGAGAGTTGAAGCAATGCGCAATTTCAGTATGCCTCTAACCTCTCCGATTCTGAAAGAGCAGATGCTCTCTGAAGGTACCTAAAGTCTCTGCGCAACTAATGGATACGGCAGTCCATCTCGACCCGCGTCATGGCCCCCGCCTGCGCAAGTTCTTGAACCTGCGCCAGCCTTGGTCCGTAGGGTTTCTCTTTGCCGCTTTCATGGCTGCGCAAGCGCTCGGCTTCCTCGTGCTCGGAACTGGCCGGGCGGGTTGCGGCCTGTCCGAGTCCATCATCGTCGTTGATGGTCTTCTCGCCATCGCTTGTGCCTGGATTGCATTCCGCCGCGCCCAAGGCACGATCGCCTTGTTCTGGTTCCTGTTCGCCGTCGTTCTCGTGGTCTTGCTCATTCCCACAGCCGTTCAGACCTACGACACCCTGTTCGAACAAACCATCTTGTCGGAATCGACCCGGAGCCTGCTCTACGCCCTCTACGGCGCTCCCATCCTGATGATGCTCTTCCTTTCGGAAACGCATCACCGCGCCCGCGTGAAGTTCGAGATCTTTCTCGATTTCTTTCAGGTCGCCATCGTCGTCGGCCTGGTTTATTCCACCTTCCTTTTTCTTCCCGCGCAGCGGATGTTGCCCGCCGATGCGGTCTTGCGCGATATCAGCCTCAGCGATGTGCAAAGCTTGCTCCTCCTGGTCGCGGTCTTGGTGCGCCTGCAGTTCGCCCGTGTCCCCGGCACTCGCAATCTGTTCCTGCGGTTGGCCCTATTCCTGATCGTCTGCGCGTTCGCAACCTTCGTCGGAGGCTGGATCTACCTCCACTATGCTTCTTCCGCCACCGCGTGGTTCGATCTGGGTTGGGCCATTCCGCAAATTGCCGCTGGCCTCATCGCCCTCACTTGGGTTCCTTCCCCCGAGCCCGAATCCACTCCGGAGCCCGCGAATCTCCTCAGTTTTCTCGGCACCAACCTGGTCCTGGTTGCCATGCTCGCCTGCATCAATTTGCTGATGGACCGCTGGAAACAGGCGCAGGGAGAAATTCTCACCGACGTGGCCATCGCCGCCTCGCTGCTCGCCTTCACCTTGCGCCTGGCCCTCACCCAGTTCCACCAGCAACAGGAAATCGCCCACCGCAAAGCTGCGCAAAAACAGGCGACTGCCTCCCATCAGGAAGTCGGCCGCTTGCTCGACGATGCCCGCCGTCAAACTGCCGAAATCACCCAGGTCAGCGAACTCGGGAGCGTCCTCCAAGCTTGCACCTCCCGCGAAGAGGTCTTTCGCCTCATCCCGGAACGCTTGCGCCGTCTGTTTCCAGGCGCTTCCGGCTCCGTCTCCCTGCTCAGCGCCTCCGGAAACCGCGTCGACTCCGCTGCTCAATGGGGCGTCAGTCCCACCGACCAGATCTTTTCACCCGAACAATGTTGGGCTCTGCGCCGCGGATGTTCCCATGTTCATCCTGGCGGACGCTCCGAACCGCGCTGCTCGCACCTGCTCGGCGAAGGCGCTTCGGTCTGCATTCCGCTCATCGCCAACGGCGACGCCATCGGAACCCTCTCCCTCCAGGAAGACGATCTCTTATCTCCCCTTCCTGACCGTGCCCCCGACGCCGACGCTCTGGCTCGCCGCCGCCAACTCGCCGACACCGTCGCCGAACACATCGCTCTCGCCATGGCCAACCTCAGCCTCCGCGAAGCGCTCCGCCTGGAAGCCATCCGCGACCCGCTCACCGGCCTCTACAATCGCCGCTACATGCAGGAGTTCCTCGAGCGCGAACTCCACTCCGCTCGCCGGCAACACCGCCCCCTTGCGGTCATGATGCTCGACCTCGACCACTTCAAACGCTACAACGACAACTTCGGACACTCCGCCGGCGACCAGGCCTTAGCCGTTGCCGGCGAGACTCTTCTGCGCTGCGTGCGCGCCGACGACGTAGCCTGCCGCTATGGTGGCGAAGAATTCGCCCTCATCCTCCCCGAGTGTTCTCTTCGCCAGGCGACGGTGCGCGCGGAAGAAATCCGCAGGCGCATCAGCGAAAACCACGCCCGGTCCTCCGACCAGGCTACCCATGCTCTGACCGTCTCCATCGGCGTCGCGGCCTTCGATGAAACCACCGATCGCGTCGATCTCCTGCTCGAGTTCGCCGACGACGCTCTCTACCAGGCCAAGCACGCGGGTCGCGACCGCGTGGTCGCCGCCCATCCCGCAGCCGGTCTGCCCGAATCAAGTTTCGTCGAACCGGTCCCGGATAGCCTGGCTTCGACCAAAAGCACCTAGCCCGCTGCACCCACACCCCTTCTTCCCTACTTAGCAGCCTCTTGCTAGAGAAGGCGCGCAGATACTGCGGAAGGCCGCCCGCCTTTGTCTAGAATCTGGAAAAGTGCCCGCAAGCAGAGCACGAATCCTATATTCGCGATCAGGCGAGGCCGACAGCCGATAGTGAGCCTTATTCGGCAAACGTCCCTCGGCCAAGATAAGGATGGCCCTTCGCGCGGAGCGTAGCGGCATCGGCCCGATGCCTCGTTAGAGCCAGGGTTGTGCCAAAGGCCGGCAGCGATGTTCGTGTCAGCCCCTCTCGGTCCCCAACCGCCGCGCTTGTAGGGGCGAACTCGATGATGTGTCGATTGGAATCGTGAGTTTTCTCGCATCGCGGTCAGCGTTGCCATAGGATTCGAGCCTCTTCCAGTGGAACCGCAACGCCGTCGTAATGCGGCATCACTCGCGCCGTGTAATCTTTCGCCGGGCGTGAAGCGGGTACCGTCGCGCGATAGACGCAGCCGTTGGATGCGTCGGGCAGCGGTTGTGCGCACTTCATCTCCTCGCGCACGGGACCGCCGCCGTTGATCCCGTCCGCATAGAGTTCAACCCGTACCGCGCTCGGGTCGAGATCGTTCAAAAAGAGTTCGACTTCAAACACGTGGCGATCGGCGTTGGTTTCGCCCCGCAAGTCTCCGAAGTGCAACGAGTCCCACTTGGAATCCACGGCATGCTGCCAATCGAGCATTTGCCTGCCCACCGCGCCTTTGTTCTCCGCGCGCTCTCGGTAAGCGGCTGCCGCCGGGAGGTAATGTTGCTCGGTGTATTCGCGCACCGCGCGGTCGGCGGAGAAGCGCGGAGTCAACCGCGCCATACTTTCCCGCATCCGCGCAACCCACGCGGTCGGAATGCCGTTTTGGTCGCGGGCATAAAACTCCGGAATCACCTCCCGTTCGAGCAGGCCGTAGAGCGCATCGGCTTCGGCCGCGTCCCAGGCGGGATCGTGGTCATGCTCCTGGCCGTCTCCCAATGCCCATCCCACTTCCGGCGTGTAGGCTTCCGCCCACCAACCGTCCAACTCCGAGAGATTGATGCCGCCATTAACCAGCACCTTCATGCCGCTCGTCCCGCAAGCCTCCCAGGGCCGGCGCGGTGTGTTGATCCAGACATCCACGCCCTGCACCAGGTGTTCGGTTAACAGCATGTCGTAGTCGCTCAGAAAAATGATGTGGGGACGCGTTTCGGGCTGGCGGATGAACCTCACCCATTGCTGAATCAGGGCCTTTCCCGCCTCGTCCTCCGGATGGGCTTTGCCAGCAATGATGAGCTGCACCGGACGCTGAGAATTGGCCAACACACGAAGCAGCCGCTGCGGGTCGTGCAGCAGCAGGTTTGGTCTCTTATAGGTCGCGAAGCGCCGCGCAAAGCCCAGGGTCAATGCGTTGGGATCGAATAAATGTTTCGCTTCTTCAACCGCTTCGGGCGGCGCGCCGGACGCAGCCAGTTCACGGGATAGTCGTCCGCGAGCGTATTCCACAAGAGAGTTGCGGGCGGCGGCGCGGAGTTTCCAGAGCTGCGTGTCGGAGATGCGGCGAATGTCCTGCTCCAGGTTTTCTGTCGTCCCCAGCCAGCGCCCCTTGCCACAGGCTCCCATCCACAAATCGTCGGCCGGAGCCGAGTCCCAACTGGGCATGTGAACTCCGTTGGTCACGTATCCAACGGGTACTTCATCCGCTGGCCAGCGCGGAAAGAGAGGCTCAAAAAGCTGCCGGCTGACTTCCCCATGCAAGCGGCTTACGCCATTCACCGCCCCGCTTCCACGGATGGCGAGATAGGCCATATTGAAACTCTCCGACGAATCGTTCGGATTCTGGCGGCCTAAGGCCAGCAAGTCGTGCGGGCTTATGCCCAGCTTCTGCTCCGCATAACCACCGATGTAAGGTTCGATGAGGGCCGGAGGGAAACGGTCAAAGCCCGCAGCCACTGCCGTGTGCGTGGTGAAGAGATTCCCCGCTCGCGTCACCGCCAGCGCGATTTCGAAGGGCTGCCCGTTTTCTTCCATGAAACTCCGGGCGCGTTCCAACACGGCGAACGCGGCATGACCTTCATTCAAGTGGCAGACCTCCGGCTTGAGGCCGAGCGCGCGGAGCAACCGCCATCCGCCGATTCCGAGCAGCAGTTCTTGCTTGAGGCGCAACTCCGGCCCGCCGCCATAAAGCTCGCTGGTAATTCCTCGATGGACGGGGAAGTTCGCCGCGTCATTGCTGTCCAGCAGGTAAAGCTTCACTCGACCAACCTGCACCTGCCAGGCGCGCAGCCAGACCGAGTAACCCGGCAGCGCGATCTCCAACCGCAACCACTCGCCGTTCGCCTGGCGCACCGGGGTGATCGGCAACTGTCCGGGATCGTTATACGGGTAAAGAGCCTGTTGCGCGCCGTCTTTATCGATCACCTGGCGAAAATAACCCTGTTGATAGAGCAGCCCCACGCCCACCACGGGCACGCCCAAATCGCTGGCGGCTTTCAGTTGATCGCCCGCCACATTGCCCAGTCCTCCGGAATAGATGGGGAGCGCTTCGCTCAACATGAATTCCATGCTGAAATATGCGACGCAGCTCAAAGGAGCTTGCGGATGCTTTTGCTGAAACCATGCCGGCGTCTCCGCCGCCTGATGCTTGGCCTGCAGCAGGTCGTCAATATTCTTACGGAAGGCCGGATCGGCGAGCACGCGCTCGATCTGGTCGCGCGAGGCCGTCTGCAGCACAACCCAGGGGTTTTGCGTGTGTTCCCACAGCGTGGGATCAAGCGTGCTCCACACGCGGTCGGTGGCATGGTTCCACGACCAGCGCATGTCCAGGGCAAGCTCCGCCAGGGAATCGAAGCCCTCGATTTCCGAGGGTAGAAGGCTGTAGATTGGGTGGCTGGCGCGCGTTTGTGTGGTCATGGCTCCTCCCGCGAATTTGTTCTGGACCAAATTTTAGAATGTGTCAAGACGCCGAAGGCAAATCTTTCGTTAAATTCCGTGGTCACGTTTCTAGCAGGCCGCGAAAAAATTCGTTTTGCGCTTGATTTTGGGTGGCGCAGCGGTTCACCGCTGCGATAGCTGGCTTATTCTTAGTATCGGCTTTAGCCGCTGAGGGCGCACTTTCCGCCCGGAAACTGGTTTTTCCACAGCCTCCTAAGTTGCGCTTTACGCCGCAAGCCGGGGGTACAGTCGCGCCCCAATGAAGACCAGCACGGTCGTGGTTACGAGTATCACAGCATAGTCGCGACTCACGCCGAAGCTGCTGGCGCTGCCCACAAGCATGAAGGTGCGCAGCGCGTCCACGACATAGGTCAATGGATTGAGGTGGGAGACGATCTTCAGCCAGCCTGGCATGATGGCGGTGGGGTAAATCGCGTTGCTGGCGAAGAACAGGGGCATGGTGAGCACCTGGCCCACTCCCATGAAGCGTTCGCGCGTCTTCACAATGCACGCGATGATGAGCGAAAACGTCGAGAACAGAGTGGCGGCAAGAACCACAACGACAACGACATTCAGGAGCGCTAGCGGGCGCCAATTCAGCTTCACCCCGAGCAGCAGCGAAAGACCGTAAACGACGACAGCCTGCGAGAGCGTGCGGATACCAGCGGAAAAGCCCTTGCCGAGCACAAGCGCCGCGCGCGGAGTTGGGCTGGCGAGGAATTTCTGCACAATGCCGAGGTCGCGCTCCCAAATGACGTTGATGCCGTAAAAAATGGCCACGAAGAGAACGCTTTGCGCCAAGATGCCGGGAGCGATGAAGTCCAGATAGGGAATGTTGCCCGTGTGCATCGCCCCGCTGCGTGAGAACACCTCCCCAAAGATGACCAGCCAGAGCGCGGGCTGCAGCGCGCGGGTGACGAGTTCCGTGAAATCGTGGCGCAGTTTGCGCAACTCAAACTCGGTGATGACGAACGTCTTCTCGATGAAACCGGTTATAGGGCGAATGAAAATGGCGGTCATAGGGTTGGGCTAGCCCAGGCGCTGGGCCGTAGCGCGTTCGGCGCCCACGTCGTGGAGGTTGCCGCCGGAATCGATGGCGCTGCCGGCATAATGAACGAAGACATCATTGAGCGTGTGGCCGTCGCCGTCCAGCGAGGCTTCGAGTTCTTTGCAGGTGCCGAGAGCATCCATCTTGCCCAGATGCATGATCGCGATGCGATCACAATAGCTCTGCGCCTCCTCCAGATAATGAGTAGTGAAGAACAAGGTCGTGCCGTAGTTGGTCCGCAGATCGACGAGGTGCTTCCAAACCGCATCGCGCGCAATCGGATCCAGCCCGACGGTGGGCTCATCGAGGAAGAGCACGCGCGGCCGATGCAGGGTGGACTGTGCGATCTCCAGGCGGCGGACCATGCCGCCGGAGTATTGTCCCACCATGCGGCCGCTGTCGGCAGTCAGGCCCATGAACTCCAATGCCTCGCGGATGCGCGCTTGCCGCTCGCCGTGCGGCAGGTCGTAGAGTTTGGCGAAGATGAGCAGATTCTCGTAGCCGGTGAGCGAACCATCCACCGAGACCGCCTGCGGCACATAACCGATGGCGCGGCGAACGTCGACCGCCTGCTTGGTGATGGAGAAGCCAGCCACGCGCGCCTCGCCTGAAGAAGGCGCCAAGAGCGTGGTAAGCATCTTGATCGTGGTGGTCTTGCCCGCCCCGTTGGAGCCGAGCAAGCCGAAGACCTCGCCGGCGTTGACCGAAAGGGTCAGCGCGTCAACCGCCGTAAATGTGCCGAAGCGGCGAGTAAGGGCCTTGATTTCGAGAACGATTTCGCTCATAAGAAAACGGGCAAGGCTCGGGTTCAAGCCAACCCCACTGCTATCTTACCGAACAGTTCTGCCCTGGGAAGAGACCGACGAAAGCCAACACCGCTTTGTCGATCCCTTCCACCACCGTTTCATGATCCCCCTTTACTATGCTGCGACTGGTTCGGCTGTGTGCAGTGTGTAGTCGGCGGGATGCGTAGTCGCGATGATGTCCCTTGCCTGCGCCACCTCCGCAGCCGTCCCGTGGACGATTAGCAGAAACTTGTCTGTCTTTAGGGCCGTTTCGTACTTCACAATACTGTCTTTGGGAATTCCGATGCTGTAGAGGCCAGCTCCCAGGGCGCCCAGCGCTCCTACCTCCACCGCACCTTCCAGCCCGGCCACGATCCATGCCACTATCGGTCCCGCCGCCAAGATTGGTCCGAGACCCGGAATCATGAAGAAAGCGGAGCCGAACAACAGTCCCCAGAAACCTCCCCAGAACGCGCCCACTTTGCCCCAGTACTTCATGCGGTCGCCGGTATTGTAGTAACCCACCACTTGTTCATCGGTGTGGTAGCCCTTCCCCACGATCGACAATTTGTGCAGATCGACTCCCCCGCGCTGAAGTTCCTTCACTGCTTGATCCGCTTCCGGATGCGTGTGATACACCGCGACAACTGAATTATTTGTGGACATTTTTCCCGATTCTCCTGTGGGACTTGCCTTTATTTCTCCAACCAGCAAGCGAAGTCTCATGCGGAACTATGACAGCGCTCCTACCCGGAAAACTGTTCCTTATTGCACAGTGTCAGTGGGGAATCCATGGGTATTCCTGACGAACTGCACCGCTGCCGATGCATAGATTGACTATGTAGATCGAGAGTACTACCTATATAATCAGCCCTTCCCGGTATTCGCATCTTGACCGCTGTGTTTTGACGGTGGTCACCGTGCAGCTACACGCGGATCTGAGAAGACGATCGGTTGGCGAGTTTCGACCCAGCTAAATGGCGGTTGGAAGGCATGGGAAGGGGACCATGGTAATCAACGAAATGACCCAGGAAGAATGTGGCGCGTTTCTGGCCAGCGCTTCGCTCGGAAGGCTCGGCTGCGCGCTCGATGGCCAGCCTTACGTGCTGCCGATATATTTTGTGTATGAGCCCGACTATATTTACGCCCTCTCGACCTTCGGGCAAAAAATCGAATGGATGCGCGCGAATCCCAAAGTCTGTCTCGAAGTTGACCAAATCGCGAACCAATCCCAGTGGATGAGCGTGATTGCCAGGGGGAGCTACCAGGAATTGCCCGAGCCCCAATATACCGCCGAGCGGGAACATGCGCGAAAGCTGCTGGGGAAACGCTACCGGTGGTGGCAAAGCGCATTGGCGGAGCGTCAATTAAGATTAGGCGGCGACTCGATTATTCCCCTCTTCTTTCGCATCCACGTGGATTCGATGACCGGCCTTCGCGCCGTCGCCGAGCCCGCCGAATCCGACAACGCGCCGCAAAAATAGACACCAGCCAGGCTTGGGGAGACCGAGCTTACCTGCCATTGGGCCCAATTATGCTCTTGGCGCCGGTAATCGCCGACCTCGCAGCCCTGCGAGTGCTGGCTTGGGAGTTCCGGGGAATCGTCCATTGTGAGCATAACTGACCAGCAAAAGCTCATCCCTTCCCGCATAGTTGACACTGGTGAGATTTCCACCTGTTGGGATGGCCCCTGTGTCAAAGCACATCGCGTCCGCGAAGAAGAAACTCGATTTCAATCCCCACGCCTTTCTTTCAACCATCGGGAAGGGCAGGGAAATGATGTCTTTTCAAAGAAAGAATCTAATCTTCGCTCAAGGCGAGCCTACGGACGGATTGTTCTTTATCCAAAAAGGCAAGGTACGGCTCAGCGTCGTGTCGGAAGGCGGTAAAGAGGCGACTCTCGGCATTTTGGGCGAAACCGATTTTTTTGGAGAAGGTGGCTTGGCCGGTCAGCCCGTGCGCATGTCGTCTGCAACCGCAGTGACCGACTGCGTCCTTCTGCATATCGATAAGAAGGCGATGATGCTGGCAATGAGTCTGCAACCGAAATTGTCGGCCGTGTTTCTCAAGTATTTGCTGAAGCGAAACATCCGATATCAGGACGATTTAGTCGATCAACTTTTTAACTCCAGCGAAAAGCGGCTGGCGCGAGTTCTTCTGTTGATGGCGCAGTTCGGCAAAGAAGGTGTGTCGGAAATGTCGGTCCCCAGACTAAGTCAGGAGACTCTGGCGGAGATGGTGGGGACGACCCGCTCGCGGGTCAGCTTCTTCATGAACCGATTCAGGAAGCTCGGCTTTATCAACTACGATGTTGGAGATAATTTACATGTCCACAGTTCGCTCCTTAACGTCGTTCTTCATGACGACGACGGAACAGCCGCGGCCGTGGAGGCAAGAAAAACAAGTGCCCACAAAGGTCTCGAACCGCCCGCAGAACCCGGCGAACCCCTTGACAAAGACCGTGCCATGAGACCACCCCTCCCCAGCCTTAAGCGAGGCTAGAGTGAACGTGTGGTTGCATCGCAGTTCCGATCAGCCTCCAGTTACTCCGAATCCTGAACACAGCGGAAACCAAGTCCGCCAGAACGATCCAAGCCCGGCGCCGTCAGCAGGAACTTGCCATGTTCGTCGAGCTTATAAGTGTCAGGGAAGTACCATATCGAGCCCTGCGGCTGATAGTACTCGCCCCCGCGCAAAATCGCCGCGCGCGTGTGGGTGTCGGTAAACTCTTCCGTCCATTGCCACACATTGCCGACCAGGTCCATCACGCCGAACGGACTTGCTCCCTGCGGATGCGCATCCACTGCATCCGGTCCGCGCATGGTGCGGCTTTTGTCCGGCACGGGAACCGCGCTTGCATTCCAGTCGTTTCCCCAGGGATAGATTCGGCCATCGCTGCCTTGCGCCGCGTATTGCCACTCCCACTCATGCGGCAGACGCTTGCCCGCCCAAGCTGCATAGGCCCGCGCATCTTCCAAAGAAACCCAAGTCACAGGTTTGTTTTCCCATCCGGCAGGGAAGCTTCCATCTTTCCAATCGCGCAAAAAGTTTAAGTCATCCGGCGGATGATAGCGAGCGTTGTCGAGAAACTTCTTGAATTCCGCGTTAGTAACTGGATATTTATCGATCCAGAATGGCTTCATATGCAAAGGCTGTTGGTGAAAACGGCGCGGCGAATCTTCCCATGGATATTGCACGTCCACGCCGGCGTCATTGGACCCTTCGATCTCAATCCCCTGCACCTTAAATACAAAGTCCCCGGCGGGAATCTTTACCATGCCGGGCGGAGTTATCGAAGGCGGCTTAGTTGCAGCTATAGGCACAATCTGCTGCGGTAAGACCGTCCACTCGTGCGAATAACTGGCCAACGGTTTGGTGGTCAATTCCTTCATCTTCGACATGAGCGCCTGGACGCCCGCCTCCGGGGATGTCTTAGTGGCCAGCAACGCTCCATAGCCGTGCGCTTCGATACTGAAACTCAGCACGGCTTTGCCATCCGGGTTACGCTCGGGTCTTAGTTCGACACCATGATAAAGATCGAAATAGCGCATTCCCTCGTCTGGTTCAAGTTCGATCTGCTGACCCTCTGCGTCGTACTCGTTGCGGTTCACGATGGTCCAGAGAGTCTGCTGATGCAACGGCCAACGGCTGGCAAAAATTCCGTAGCGCAACATCGGCGCGTGCGGTTCCCATCCCGGGCTTACCAGAAACGGGGCAACGGCGCGCTCGATGGTGGCGACTCGACGAGTCGCTTCCGCGTCGCGCGGCGTGATCCCGTTCCAGATTCCCCAGATATTTTCCCAGCTCTCCCAACCTATGCCGTTGAAGAAAGCAAACTGCAGATCGCTGGTCTTATCGCGATTCCAGCGATCGGAGATATTCACCATGTGGCGCGGCTCCAGCCACTTGTACTTATCAACCAGGGGGACAAACGGAAAGTTATACTGTCCCCATGTCATGACGTTCCACGCCAACGCCTCATCGGATGGCCCGTCCTCCGGCTCAAAGGCCAGCGGATGGCCAACCCTATCGGCGGCCGCAGAAAATGCCAGCGGCACTCCATCCTGAGTATCTCCGTTGATGCCGTCGGCTCCGATCTCCGCCATCAATTCCGCAATCGCTTGCGGCCAAGGTTTGCCCGGATCGCGGGCGCCCTGGTCCCACATCATCATGGGAAACAGCACGCGCACGCCACGCTTATGGAAATCCGCGATCATTTGCCGCACTCCCGCAACTCCTCCCGGCATGCTGCGAATCAGGTCATGCTGATTCCGGTCGTCGATGCCCATGTTCGGGTAAGTCGGCCAGATCAGTACGGCGTCAATGCCGCCGTAGCGACTTTCAAGATCGTCGAGATAGCGGCCGACGGTGTAACGGCGAGCGGCCGGATCATAGAAATAGCGGTCCTGCACCATCATCTGCGGCTGAAAGAAGCTGGACTGTGTCCACTTGAGCTCGGGCAGGTCGTAACGCGACCCATCGTAGCCAACACGAATCAAGCGTTCGCTGCGCCAACGGCCTATGTCGGCGAGCCAGGCATTATGGTCCCCAGGGGTGCAGGGTTTCCATCCACCATCGTACGCCGCTTTCAGAACCAGACAATCGGGTGCGGGAATCTGTTGATGGTCCGGTTCAAAATTCGTGTCCTGGGCAGACGCTATGTTGGAAAAAGCCAGCGCAATTGAGATAGTGAGTTGTAACAGGTTCAGTTTCATGAGTGCACTCTCTGTAAGTGTCAAGGTTAGGTCGTCGCAAATATAGAATGTTCAGACGCGACAAATGCTTGTAACAGCTATCGCGCACGAATGTTGCCACGGACCACGACCACCGATGCTGCCGGTAATTCGTAAGTCGTGTCGGCGCTGACATTCCGTCCGGCGTGCAGCACCGGTCCATCCGGGTCGGCCCCGCCGAAGGTCTCCGCTACAACCGAGGGCTCGGCCTGGTACTCGGCATGTCCGACGTAACGCGTGTGCCCCGGATGCCACTGATACTGGCCCTTTCCGAACGTGGAGATCTCTACCGGCCCGAAGAATGAATCGCTTTCCCCGCTGCTCTGGTTGTGAAACTCGATCCGCACGCGGTGCGCATTCTGTTGGTCGCGATTCACCACCAGCAGAGACCACTGCCCATCGGGACGTTTCAGAGCATAGGCCGTTACCAATGCATGTCCAGCACCGTCATCGATGTCGGCGGTGGCGGGATACACATCGTGCCGTTGGCCGCCGGGCGCGACCCACTCTAAGTTAATGAGTTGCGAGGCAAAAAACTGGGCCAGGGGCTGCTGAATCTTGTATTGGCTGTCGACGCTCAACATACCGAATGTTCCCGGCGAATCATTGCAACCGTGTTCCATGAGCAGTGGCAGATAGTGGAAGTAATAAACTCCGTTTCCCCCGGCAGTTAGAAAGGAACCGATGTAATCGGAGAGCCAGAGCCCCGAGAAGATGTCCATCGAGGTTTCGCTGGCGGCAGAAGAGAGATTCGATTCCGTAATGAACATGGGAAGATCCGCCGGTACTCCGTCGTCGTGCCAGACTTGCATGATGTGACTTACAAGTTGGGGCTCTTCATACAAGCTGCCCCAGGGGATTTTGCAGGGATCGTAGGGATAGTGTTCGAAAGAGAAAAATGCCAGATCGCGCAGGCGGCCGTGTTGCTTCAAATAGTCGATAAAACGGGCTGTCCACGATACTTTGCCGTTCGCGTTGGGCCAGGTTTGGATATCTTGATTCACGCCCTGGAACGACGGCCCGCCGAGCTTGAGAGTGGGATCGAGACGGTGAAGCGCGGCGGCCCATTGAATGTAGAGTGTGCCATAGTCCTCGGGACTTAAGTATTGCCCGTCCATTTCTTCGCCCATCTCGACATATGAGATAGGGTACTTACGCTGTTCAAGATAGGCGATTTCGGCGACCGCGTTTTCCGGAGTGTCGTAGACCAGAGCGATCGGAATCATGGCCGGAAGGCCACGTGTAACCCCGCTGGTGAAGAGCAGATCAAAGCCGACCTGTGCCTGATGAGTTGTGCCGAGATCGGTAGCTTCGTGCCAGGGGTCCACCGAAGAACAATAGGTCGTTGTCTGTTCCTGATCGGGCGTATGGCGCAGAATATCGTGAAACTCGCCATCCGCCGAGGTTGTTCCCAGGTAGATTTCATTGATCGCGTAACCGACGCAGGCGCGTGGGTCCGTGGATCGGTTGCCTGCTCCGCAGGTGCTGGAAGACTCCGTCATCAAAATCCGGAGGAAGCGCACGGCAAGAGGACTAGCATTCAGACGAAGGATGCCGGACCCGCCGTGACCATTTTCAACTGCACCCAGCGGAAAGGTTTGCCACGCTCCCCGAGTAGGTGCGTGCATGGGATCATCCCCGATCCAGTGCTGTACCAGGAACCGCGTGGCGTAGGGTTCCGCCCATCTTATGCGGATGCTGTCGACTTGTTGCACTTGGGCGAGGTCAATCACCACCCACTGCGGATGCAAAGAGTCGCTTTCTCCAGTGAAACGTTGAGTAAGATAAGGGTTACTTTTCCAATAACTGCTGTCATCGCCATCGGTAATACGAGAAAAACCGGCGTTAGGAGTGCCGTCATTCCGCGTAAAACCACGATGGGGCAACGAATATCCATAGGAGTAGCGGATAAATTTGCCTGGCGTTGCCGAGCCGGTAAAATACCCTTTTTGGCCAGGTTCGCTCCATGTGCCCTGAGGATTCCAATGCCACGCCTCGATGGATAGTTCGGTATTGTTGCGATAGCTGACAGGTTGCCAGCCGGAAGCCAGCGCTCTTCCTAAGTTCGGCTGGGCCAATCCGCTGTCGATCGCTTCCGGGGGGATGCGGTCGATACCAGCGCCGAGGGTCTCATTGGGACGAAAGTGATTGGTTGAGTGGGCGGGAGTGATATCGACTTGGATAGTCTGTGCGGTGGACAGAGTTAAGAGAACCATGGATGCAAGAAAGCATCCGAAAAGCGGGACTGTTTTCTTCAAGAATGACTCCTTCAACTTAGGGCGCCTCATGCTCCACATCTTGATGACGCTTGAGCTGCTCAGAGATGGTCTTAAGCAACTTCCCGTCCGGAGTATCGCCACCAAGTTCCCAGATCATTACTCCACCCAGCGCTTGCTGCTTTGCATACTCAAGCTTTGCGGCGATGGATATGTCGTCGTCGTAAGTCCAAAACGTGGACCCATCGAAAAGCCATGGGGCCATTGATTTGGGGTCGCGATAGGTGGTGAATTTATTCTGGATGGAAAGTATGTAGTTATAGGAGGAATCGTCGCGCACGGGCTCGCCTAACTGGAACAGTCCGTGATTGGTGTTTGAAACTTGATTCCACGAGTATGCGTAGAAGGGAAGGCCGAGCAACAGTTTGTGTGCGGGCACACCAGCATCTTTATAGCCTCGAATGGTGGAATCCACATCTCCGCCTTTTTCTGGGTCTCCTGGAGAGCTGTAGAGCGGAGCGACCAGCCCGGTTCTCTTGCTCCACGGACCGGCGTAGTCGTAGTTCATGACTCCGACTTGATTGACGTACAAGGCAACCGCTTTCATGTCCAGATGCTGATAGGTGTTGCGGCCATCGCCCATGGCGGCGGTCAGCAGGAGATTCGGTCCGACCGAGTTGAGCTGGCGCCGAAATTCTCCCAGTAAGGCGATGAAGTTGAATTTATCGTCCTCCTTGGGATACTCCCAGTCAATATCGATGCCGTCGAATAAGCCTGGAGCTTCGATGCCGTCGGCCAAATTACCTTTGATAAATCTCTGAATGCAGGAGGCCACAAAGCGATGGCGATTTGCAGGTTGCGCCGCCTCGACAAACACGTCCGGATTTCCTTCGAGAGAGATCAGAATCTTGATGTGAGGATAGAGGCGCTTGAGTTCCTGCAATTGATGGAAGTTTCCCCGCAGCGGCATCTGGGGCGTATCGGCTGTGCCATCGACGCTATCGGTTTTGGAAAATGTGTAATAGAGATCCGCATTCGGGTCGGCGATTATGCATTCACTGCCCGCAATGTTTCCCTGCGAGTAATTGATCTGGTCAAGTATGGAGGTTGCGCCTCGCGTGATTAGATTCTTGAGGAAGAATTGCCGCCGCATGCTATCCCCACGGAAGTAGCCCACTACGAGGGGGTGTTTCGAGGCAACCTTCTCTTGTGCCAGGGAGAGCAGTGCATAAAAAAAGAAGCTTACTGTTATCAAAAATCGAAATCGGCGCATTCCATTCCTATCCAATCGTATCGAAAGAACTATTTCGCGGCATTTCCAGGGCCGCCCACGGGATAAATTCTGGGCAGGCGTTGCTCAACCGAAGGCAGCGGCGGAAATGCGGCGTGGGGTTCTTTCTGGTACCAATAGGCGACCGAAAAGATGTTGTCGGAGCGATGATTGGCATGGCCATGTTCAATTGTCGCTCGTAGAGACTTGGTGAAAGGGATCGGCGAATCGAGATGAAAGCGATATACGGAAGAGTGGCTGCCCGCTAGCTCCGCGCCTTTCACTGGCGCCCCGAATAGAGCATAAGAAAAAGGCTGTTCTCCGAAATCCCATGCGCCGAGGAAATAATCTTCCGAACCCGTGCCGTTGATGGAGGGGGTCTTTTCCCCGTCGATAAAAAACATGTCGTCGCCTTCACCCCACCATCCATCTTGATTCTGAAGAATGGACATAGTTACGCCCACATAGTGTCCCTGGCCGGTGGCCTCCAGCCAGACGTAGTTATTTTCCCCATCTAGATTTTTCCTTGCAGTTACCGCTGGCGTGTCGTTCGATTCCCACTGATTGGTCCAACCTTTGGCGGGTGTTGCTTGACGGTACTGGGCATGGAAATACATGGTGTCGGCGGGAAGGTCTTTATTCAACGCTTGGTAGTCGATGTTGAAATAAAACGAGTCTACATCTTCCTTCCCTTCGTTGGTGATTGTGATCCGGGCTCGCTTCCGGAAGGGCATCGGGAAGAAACAGTTCAGCGCTTTGTCCGGGGCCACTACCAGGGGGATAGATGCAAACTGGAAGTAGTCTCCCAAGCCGAGGCCGAAGAAGTCGCCTAGTGGAGTCTCCACGCTCGCCGAGGTTTCGTCGTCCCAATACATGCGCAGAACCAGCTTTTTCAAGTGATATCTCTCGGACGCACCGAGTCCGATCCAAATGTGGGTGATCATTGCGGGACCGGATACGTCGAGTATGGTAAGCGTACCGGCGGGAGCGATCTTGAAAAAGTCATCGTTGCCGCCGGTGCGGTCATAACTCGAAGCCCGCTTCTGGACATAGTTATGGGGCGAGATAAGGCCAGAAAGCAGCGCGCTCTGACCGCCCTCGGACTGGGCCAAGACAGATGCGGACATCATCAGGCACATCACCAGGCAGATCAGCGCGCTGCCAATCCAAAAAACTTTCGCTTGAATATATTTCATCGAGATACTCTCCCAATGTAAACCGCGAATGGGTCCAAGGCGACCTGATTCAACTGACCGCTCGGCGCCGCGGCCGAGGTTGTTAGCAGGGTGGTGGCTTTTGCGGAAGGGAAGCCCTCTCCGGCGAGATCGAAGCTGACCTGCTGCGTGGCCGCCGACATATTAAGAACGACCAGCACGGCTTCATCCTTGTAGCGGCGAAGGTATGAGAGGACGTTAGGGTTATTCTGATTCAGGGCCAGATAGTCCCCGTATAGCAAGGCGTGGTCCTGATGCCGGAGCGCCAGCAGGTGTCTGTAGAACTGCAGGACGGAGGCAGGATCCGCCAGTTCGCTGGCCACGTTGTGAGTCTTGTAACTGGCAGGAACCGGCAACCATGGCTTCGCTTGGCTGAATCCGGCATTGGCAGAATCGTTCCACTGCATGGGCGTGCGCTCGCCATCGCGGCCTTTTTCTTTGGGCCATCCGGCGACGCCAATCGGGTCTTTCACATCCTCCTTGCGCGTCGGATCGTTGTTTTCCATCCCCAGTTCTTCGCCGTAGTACATGATTGGCGTGCCGCGAAGCGTTAGGTACATTCCGGCCATTAGCTTGGCGATTTGGTCGTTGTGCTTGCCGTCGCCATAGCGCTCGTACGAGCGTGGCATATCGTGATTGCCGATCACGTAAACCGGCCAACCGCCGGTGGACTCGGCGTTTGCGATTTGCGTTCGGAACTCAGCCGGGGAAAGTTTGTCGACCGTGCAAAACATGAAATCCATGGGCATCTGAACTTCATCGTTACGATCGCCGTAATATTCTTTGAGTTCGTCCCGATTGGAGGTGTAAGTCTCTCCGATTAGGACAGCGTTATACTCGTCGGCGACCTTGCGCAACTTTTTGAGTTCCGTGTGAACTTCGGGTAACTTGTCGTTGTACTTATTCTGCATGTTAGGGTCGCCGAACTCGTTCTTGCCTTCGAGGACCGGGTTGTCGTGAAGATCCGGATCCTCGAATAAGAGGTCCACCGCATCGAGCCGAAAGCCGGAAACACCGTGCTTGTACCAAAAGCGAGTAACGTCGAACATGGCTTTTTCAACGGCAGGGTTACGCCAGTTAAGGTCGGGCTGGCCGACTGCGAAGAAGTGATAGTAATACTGGCCGGTCTTGGGATCGAACTGCCAGGCCGAGCCGCCGAAGCCAGAGAGCCAGTTGTTGGGAGGAACACCGGGCGCCTTGCCATCGCGCCAGATATACCAGTCGCGATGCGCCGAAGTGCGCGATGACGCTGAATCGAGGAACCACTTGTGCTGTGGGGAAGTGTGGTTGAGAACGAAATCCATGATGATGCGGATGTCATGCTTCTTCGCATCGCGCGCCAGATGCTCGAAGTCCTTGAGCGTTCCGTACATGGGGTCGATATTTTCGTAATCGGAAACGTCGTAGCCGAAATCGACCTGGGGCGAGGGATAACATGGTGAAATCCAAATCGCATCCACGCCAAGATCCTTCAGATAGTCGAGTTTCGAGTCGATGCCCTTAAGATCTCCTATACCGTCGTTGTTACTGTCGGCAAAACTGCGCGGGTAGATTTCATAAAAGACTGCATTTTGCCACCATTGATGGCCTTCCGCATCCAGCGCACGGGTCTGCGCCTGTGAGAAAGACGTCGAAACGCACACACTTACAATGAGTAAAGCTACCAGCCTAAGATTTCGAAGCATTGGCGTCTCCATTGTTTAACACTTGATTTCAAAAACGAATGTTTAAAAAAGTCCAAAGTTAGTGGCCCCTTATCTTCCGGCAAAATGAAAGACAACGGTGGCTAGCGGATCGATTCCGGGTGCAGCCGCCGGAAGCTCCACGCGGACGTGAGCTTGTTGCCCACTCGTCTTCTCAAGCACCGCGCCCTCCACGGAAGAAATCTGACCCGGGTTCCAGGCGGTAAGCTCATAGCTTTCTCCCGCCGCCCCGGAGAGCTGAAGGCTTAGAGCATCCCGGTTGGGCGTCCACGATTCGGAAAGCACCCGCAATCCGTGGCTTGTGCTGCCCAGAGTCGGAAGAGTCGACGACTCGCTCAGTTCAAAGTCGTTCTTCACCTGAATCTCGACGACGTTCCGGCCACCGGCGATCGGAATTTTCACGGTGACATGCTGATCCGATGAATTCGCTTCCACGTGAAACGGCGACGCGCGGCCATCGAGTCGAACTCCTGTAACGTTCGCACGTAAACTCAGCCCTGGCGAAAACTCGACCAAGCAATGTCCGCTGCCAGTCGATTGTACTTCCAACCGAATACGCGCGGGAGTCCTCTCATAATTCAGGTTCAATGCCACGGCGCCGAGGCGCACGTTATTGATGGAAAACGAACTCCAGTCTGCGGGGACGTGAGGAGCGAAATCCAAGTGACAATTAGCAGCGTTGGTTTGCAGACCAAACAGGCCGCTCAGCAGGGGATTGACCACCATGGCCGCCGACCAGATCTGGTGAGGCGATCCTGTCGCCAATGTCTGATAGTACTTGCCGGAGAGAACCTCGGCGACGTGGCCGAGCGATCCATCCAACGTAAGCAGCGCGTTGGCCCGCAAATTCGAGTAGGCGGGAAGCGGGCGATGATAGCGGTACTCCCCAACCGAGGCCCAGCCGGTAAACAGCGGCCACACCGATCCGAAGTGGTATCCGCTGGGATCGTAGCTTGGGTCGTGAGAAGAAAGAATTCGCATGCCCCAGTCGGCCTGATGGTCGGGGCCCGCGAGTTGCCGGATCATGCTTCGAGTGCGATCTCCGTCAAGCTGGGCAAACCACATGGGAACCGCGGCGAGGACACTTAAGGTGTCACCACGCTTGCGATCCTTGTCGTTGCTGTTTACATCAAGGGCATAAGTGTAGATCTGTTTTTCATCGGACCAGAAGGCTTTATCCAAAATCGGCTTTTGCCGTTCGAAGGTCTGGGCGAGTTGCTGGCCGAGATCTTCTTTGCCCAAGAGATGAGCGAGGTGAGAAAGCGCGCGCAAAGCTTCGAGTCCCAACGATGCCTGATAAAGCTCAACCCTCACCGGATAGAGTGGTCCTCCTTCGATCCAGCCCGTGCCCACGCCGACGTTCTGGGCGAGTCCCTGCGCATCGTAAGTGGATTGGAGAAACTCATGCGCTCTCCAGAGGTTGTCCCACTTCTGCCGGGCAAACTCAACGTCGCCGCTGCGCGTTACGTAGTCATTTACAGTAATAATGAAGAGGGGCGTGGCGTCGGCAGCCGCGTATGCGAACGGTGTTTTCTTGAACCAGTCCAGAAAATTGGCGCTTTGCGAGATTTCGTGCGTGATCTTCCCATCGGCTCGCTGATACTTGCTGAGGAAATCCATGGCGGTACGCGCAGTGGAGAAATCGCCCTCCGCATCCAGCGCCAAAGAAGTCCACTCCGCGTCCCGGCCAAAGAACCAGCCAAAACCGGGGCGTTGGTCGTCGTGTGACATGTCGAATCCGGCAGCCAAGCCTTCCCCCAAAAATGGGTTCTGCACCACGCCCTGCAACATGCTCACCCTTGCCCAGTCATACGCGCTTTCGATTTGTGCATCGGGGAGCTGAAGGCTCACAGTGTGAGCCAGATAGTCGCGGTAATACTGGGCGGAGCCGCGCAGCAGTTCCGGATAGTCCTTTGCTAAGTGCTCGTAGAGGCTGACCAGCGGCGCGTGGCCGGTGAAAGACGCGGCCATCACGATGAACTTCGTGTCCGTCCCTTTTTCGGTCGTGCCCAGAACAAAAGAGTCATGGCGAGAAGAAAAATAGTTACTGGCATACTCTTCGGAAATCTTAGTAGCGGAGGGAGAGCCAACTAGGGCTTCAAACTTTCCCGCCTCATCTCCGAAATGGAAGGCACGCAGCGGAGGATCCCATTCTCCGCTTGTGTCGCCGACGTTGCCCGGCCACTCCAGCTGGAAGTCGCGATCGAAGACGGCCTCAATCTCCAGCGGCCGGTTTGTATCGACTTCCATAGCGATCACGATGCCCGGTTCGTGCACGGGAACAAACAAAGTTTCGCGGACGGAAAAAGCGTCGCTGACGTAAACGATCGTGGCGGACTCCGGGCGAACGATCAACGTTCGCGCGAGCGATTCCGCGGGCAGGACGGTCCCCTCGACGTGAAACCGCAGATGAAAATCACTTAGGATTTTCAACGGATAGACCCACGCTTCGAGTGTTCCTTGTTCGGTCCCGAAAATTCCGGCGCGAGTGCCTAAGGCCGAGACAAACTCCCAGGATCGAATCGGCCGCGAGAGTTCCAGGGATTGCGGGGGCTGACCCGCAAATGCGAGGGAGCATATGAGGAGCACACTGCAAGGCAAAGCCGCCGCCAACGGGCGCGGTCTTCGCCGGAAAAAGCAGCGACAGTAGTTCATAATTGAATGAGAGCTCGTGTTGCCAACCGAGTATAGCCCGATCGCCAGCAGTTTTGGAAGCTTTCAATTGATTGCCTCGTTCAAGCCCGCAATCGTCGATCGATAGGCCCATCCGAAAGCGGGCAGGGCAGTCGTCCTGAACGTTCCAGCCATTTGAGTTTGTCTGAGCAGAATTGGGAGTACCGAAAACGGCCAAACTGAGAGAGTAGCGTTTGTCGGCCAGGTTTTTTAGCTTGACACCGAGAGTCGATTTGCCGCACGATGGCGAGTCGCTTTGAAGCGATTCAATTGTGTTGCACAATCGTGGTGTCTTCTCGCGTGCGGCGCCCCCCCGAGATCAGCCCACAAGCGGCTAGAGGCGCTAATGAAAAGAACTCGCGGGCGGCAAGCAGATGTCCTCGCCGGCGAGAAAAGTACGAAGCCATCAAAAGGGGATAGGTCATGCATCTAAAGTCCTGGTCAGCATTGGGTTTGCTCTGCGTTTGTTTTCTTTCCGCAAGCCTCTTCGCGCAGTCTTCCGGGTCCTTCACCGGCACTGTCGTCGATAGCACCGGCGCAGCGGTCGCCGGGGCGCAGGTTTCGGTCAGCGATCCCACCACGGGCTTTCGGCGGACCACGGTCACCAACGGGGACGGCAACTATTTCGTCGGCGGCCTCGGCGCCAGCACTTACGACATCGTCATCACAGCGCCCGGTTTTGAGAAATATGAAGCCAGGAAGGTGATTCTTCGAGTCGGAGAAAAGCTTCGCGTCGATACCAAGCTGGTGATCGGCAAAGTGACCAGCGAGATTGTCGTGGAAGGCAATGCCGCCGGCAAAGTTGAAACCCAGTCCTCTGACATGGCCGGTACGATTACCGGAGAGCAGATTAGCCAACTGGAGTTGAACGGCCGCGATTTCACCACGCTCATCAAACTCATCCCGGGGGTCAGCGATCAGACCGGACAGGATGAAGGAACCGTTGGACCGCAAGGCAGCGTGTCCTATGCCGTCAATGGCGGCCGTACGGAATTTAACAATTGGGAAATCGACGGCGGCGAAATTCTCGATAGTGGCAGCAATGCGAATATCAATGTCTATCCCAACATCGACGCCCTCGCTGAAGTTCGAGTCCTCACTTCGACCTACGGCGCCCAATACGGCCGCAACGGATCCGGGACCATTGAAGCGGTGACTAAGTCAGGCACCAACAAGTTCCACGGCGAGGCGTTCGAATTCATCCGCAATGCCGCCTTCAACGCCCATAACTATTTCGACTTGCCCGGAACGACGAAAACCTACTACAACAAAAATGATTTCGGATATGTCCTGGGCGGACCCATCAAGAAAGACAAACTGTTTTTCTTTTGGTCGCAGGAGTTTCGCCGGCAAAATTACCCGTACGTTTACAACAACCCCGGCCAATTTCTCCCTGACGCGCAGGAGCGGGCGGGAAACTTCAATGAAGACTGCCCGGCTGTTGGCGTGCCGTTCGTGCGATCGAACGCCATTGGGACCGTTGGCAACGAGGTAGTGTCCCCAAACTGTCCCGCACAGACCCTGGGCGGCACGGATTCTCTTAACGATAATTATTACTTCGGTTTTCCCAATAACACCCTTCCGTCCGGTTTGATGGATCCAACCAACACTAACCCGCTGGTCGCAAACATTCCGATGCCGAACCATGGGCACAATTTCTTTGGTACGTTTTCTTCGCCCGCCAACTGGCATGAGGAGCTGATTAAGATCGACGACAACGTCACTCCTAAGTTGCGTGCGAATTTCCGCTTCATTCATGATTCCTGGCAGCAGGATTTCCCCATTTCGCCATGGACCGATAACACTACGAATGTGCCCGCGATCGGTGGAACGCTGAAGGGTCCTGGAGTCAGTGTGGTGACGACTTTGACCTCTACCATGTCGCCCACGTTGCTGAATGAGTTTGTCTTCAGCTATGGGGCCAATCACTTGATTCTCTTCAATACTGGAAGCGCCTGGAAGCGTCTGCCAGCGAGCGAAGGGGGCATGACCATGACGGGGATCTTCGAAAACGGCTTTAACGGAACGATTCCATCGATTGGCATTGGGGGTAATGGAAACTTCCAGATCAGCATCGATCCAGGTTACTTGCCCTGGACTAACTCGAATCCCACCTATAGCTACCATGACAATTTGACCTGGAGCAAAGGCAAGCACAATATTCAATTCGGGGCCTATTTCGCGGCCATCCAAAAGAATGAGCCCGCGCAAGAGGAACCTAACGGTCAGCTCGGATTTAACGGAAATCCGAATGCTGCCTACAACCTGCAGAACCCTTTGGGGGGATCGACTTGGAGCACTGGCAATGGTTTTGCGGATATGCTGGTGGGGGCCATTAGTTCTTTCTATCAACCGAACCAAAACGTCAAGTATTACAACCGCTACAAAGTCTTAGAACCATTTGCACAGGACGACTGGCGCGTGACCCCACGGCTGACCTTGAACCTGGGCGTGAGAGTGAGCCTGTATGGCAGCTACTACGAACGGTATGGACAGGCTTATAACTTTGAACCCAGCGCCTACGTCGCAGCCAACGCTCCCATTGTCGATCCGAATACTGGGGCACTGGATTTTCCTGCTGGACAAAGCGCCAGCAACATGACCGGAATGGTGCACTGCGGTTATAACGGAGTGCATCGAAGTTGCATGTCCGATCGCATATTCAACCCGGCGCCGCGCATCGGTTTCGCTTTTGATCCGAAAGGAGACGGGAAAACGGCGGTTCGCGGAGGCTACGGCATCTTCTTCGAACATGCGAATGGGAACGACGCCAACACCGAGTCGCTCGAAGGGAATCCTCCTCTCCTCCTTGCGCCGGTGCAAGACTATATATCGGGCTATACGAACATTGGTGCTACGGCGCAAGGCGGCGGTCCGCAGATTTTCCCATTGACCATCACCTCCATTACAACCCAGACGCAATGGCCTTATGTCCAGCAATACCATCTCGATATTCAGCGCGAGTTGGCTCGCAATACGCTGTTAACTGTTGCTTATGTTGGCAGCAAGGGAACCCATCTCTCACGGCAACTGGATGGCAATCAGGTTCATTCCACTCCCGCTAATCAAAATCCATTTTTGCCGGGACAAATCATCTCCGGCAACGACTGTGACAATATATCGAGCGGCTATAACTATCTCGATAATGGAACTCCAGTCACTGGTCAGGCTCTGATCAATCTCAACATCGCATGCGGCGCGGATTCAGATTATTATCGCCCCTATGCGGGTTACGACGCGATTTACGGCATTATCGGCGGAGGTGTCTCCAACTATAACGCACTACAAGTCTCTGGCAGGAGGAATGCGGGCGGACTTCAGCTCACTCTCGCATACACTTATAGCCACTCGATTGATAATTCTTCCGACCGCTATGACAGCTCGTTTGTCGATTCCTACAAGCTGAATTCCTATTACGCCAGCTCCACCTACGATCAGCGTCACATTTTTACCGTCAGCTATATCTACAATCTGCCGATTTTCGAGCATTCAAAGGGCTTAAAGGGATCGCTGCTCGGAGGTTGGCAGCTATCGGGCATCACGACCGCGCAGACTGGCGAACCCATCAGCATTCTTAATGGCGGCGACTACGACAACGCCGGGGTCTCGAATGACGCTGGTTCGGGCTCCTTTGCCGATATCGTCGGGAACCCGCACGGCCCCAAGCCGCACTTCACCCCGGTGCCAGGCGTTGTGTACGGTCCGCTGCTTTACAATCCCGGAGCTTACTCGCAACCCACAGGTCTCACTTTTGGCGACTCGGGCCGTGATTCTCTGATCCAACCGGGCCGGCTCAATTTTGATATGGGATTGTTCAAGCGCTTCAAAGTAGGTGAATCGAAGGCATTCGAGTTCCGCGCCGAGGGTTTCAACGTCTTCAACCATCCGCAATGGACTGGCATAAACAACACCAGTTGCGGCTACGTGACGGACACCGGATCGACGAACTCTGGCTCCAACGATTGCGTAAATGGAAATAGTGACAATGGAGAAGTCCCCAGCAATTTCCTGCACCCCAGCGGAGTTCATAACGGACGCATCGGAGAATTCGGCTTGAAGTTTATCTTCTGAGCAATGCCGGGAAGTCGCAATGGATTCGTCCCGCTAGGCCCGGAGATTTCCTGCTCTGGAGCCGCACAGACGTTTCTTATAGCTACGATTCCATCGATACGAGTGGAGGTACTGTCATGATCGGACGGCGTGAGTTCGTGCGCAACAGCGCGGTGGGCGCACTAGCGTTCGTGCTTGGGAGACCTGCGAGGTTGGCGGGCGCAATGGGATCGAGCCCAGCCGATTCTCGTATTGAGGTCTTACTTGGAGAAGTCCTGGGCACCATCTCTCCGAATATCTACGGTCACTTTCTCGAGCACCTAGGCGGCGTGATCTACGATGGCGTGTGGGTCGGCGAAAACTCGAAGATCGCAAACATCAAGGGCATCCGCAAAGACCTTATCGACGAAATGCGCAAGATCAAAGCTCCGGTGGTGCGCTACCCGGGCGGGTGCTTTGCCGACAGTTACGACTGGCGCGATGGGGTCGGTCCGGCGGAGCAGCGTCCGCGAAGAAGTAATTTTTGGGAGGAGGCCGAAACCAGCGCTTCTCCCGCTAATCATCGCTATGAGTCCAACCGCTTCGGCACGGATGAGTTCGTGCGCTTTTGCAAGGCGGTCGGCTGTCAGCCCTATCTGGCGGCCAATGTCCGCAGCTTGCCGGCGGAGACGTTCTATCGCTGGGTGGAATACTGCAACTCCCCTGCAGGGAGCACGACCCTGTCGGAGGCGCGGGCCGCCGCCGGCTCCGCCGAACCCTATGACGTCCGCTACTGGGGAGTGGGGAATGAATCCTGGGGGTGCGGTGGCAATTTTACCGCCCAGGAATATGCGGTCGAGTTTCGCCGCTATACCACTTGGGTGCCGCAATACGGGAAGTCGCTGTCGTTCATTGCCTCCGGCCCGAACACGGATGAATGGCAATGGACGCGGGGATTCTTTGAAGAGATTGCTCGCAAGGATAAGAACCTATTTGGCTCTATCTTCGGTTGGGCGCTCCATTACTACGCCTGGAACCTGAGCCGGGGGCGTACTGAGGACTGGGATGAGGGCAAGGGCGACGCGCTCAAGTTCGATGTCCAGGACTGGTACGAAGTATTGCGCGAAGGGAACCGGCTGGAATCGCTCATTGAAGGCCACTGGCAAGCGATGCGCGAGTTCGATTCCGATCACAAGGTGAAGCTGGTGGTGGACGAATGGGGACCTTGGTATCGCCCTGGCAGTCAACTTACTCCGAGTAACTTCCTGGAGCAGGTCCCCACGCTCAGGGACGCCGTGTTCAGCGCCATGACGCTTGATATCTTCAACCGGCATCCGGACAAAGTCGCCCTGGCGAGTCCAGCACAGCTGATTAATTGCCTGAACGGCCTTTACCTTGCACACGAAGATAAGTTCTGCGTAACTCCGGTGGGTCATGTCTTCGGAATGTACGCCGCGCACCAGGGCGGTCAGGCGGTGCGGACCATCGTTTCGGCGCCAGTGGCCAGCTATGCGCGCGATGGCAAGTCGGCGTCTTTTTGGGGATTGGCGAGTTCCGCATCCCTGCGCGACAAGGACTTGGTGCTAACGGTCGTGAACCCGCACGTGAGTGAAACCCGGGAAACGGAAGTGACAGTTCGCGGCGCGGATATAAGGTCGGGAACGGCGACTGTGCTTACCAGTTCCGACCTGCATGCTCATAACAGTTTCGATCGGCGAAATGAAGTAATTCCTCAGATGAAAGATGTGCCATCGACGGGAAGGACGGTCACGGTTCAAATTCCGCCTGCTTCGGTTACAAAGCTGGCGCTAACTCTTGTTTAAAGACGAGTTGCTCAGGTGGGTTCCAGGGAATTAGCCGGTTATAAATACGTTCATATGTGGCAAACTATAACAGTACGGTTGAGAACGCATAACAGCGCAGATCGAACTTTTCATTGGATATTATGGCAACGATAGTAGAGGTAGCGAAGCGGGCTCGAGCATCGACAGGAACAGTCTCTAACGTCATTCGGGGAACTGTGCGCGTGAGTCCCGCATTGCGAGAACGGGTCGAGGCCGCGATTCGCGACCTCGATTTTCATCCCAATGAGATTGCTCGCAGCCTGAAGGTGAACCAGACGTTTATGTTGGGCATGGTGCTCCCCGACATCACCAACCCTTTCTTCCCGCAAGTGCTGCGGGGCGCCGAGGACAAGGCTCTGGAACGCGGCTTTCTTCTGGTGGCGGCGAATACAGACGAACAAATGGAGCGCGAGCGCCGAGTCGTGTCCGCCCTCCGCTCCCGCAGAGTGGACGGGATCCTGCTCGTGGCCACCCGCGGGAAGGACATCAATCATATTCGGAAAGCAATCGAATCCGGTATTCCCATCGTGTGTCTGGACCGAGTTCCTGCTGGCATAAAGATTGACGCCGTCATGTTGGACAATGTTCGCGGCGCGCAAGAATGCGTGCGCCACCTCATCAGGACCGGCTATCGGAGTATTGCAATCATCACGGGACCGCTCGAGTTGGGAGTTGCGCGCGAGCGCCTTCGAGGTTACGAATCCGGACTGCGGGAAGCGAAGATTGCAGTCTCGAAAGAATTTATTCTCGAAGGTGACTTTCGCGAGAATTCCGGATATCTGCTGGCCAAGGAACTTCTGCTGCGGCGCGCGCGACCTTCCGCGATATTGGTTTCCAACGGGGTCATGGCGTTGGGCGTGCTTCAGGCCTTTGAAGAGCTTGGAGTGCGCTGTCCGGAAGATGTTGCGATCGCTAACTTTGATGACATTGCCGGAGATCGTTCATTCCATCCACGACTCACAGTGGTGTCCCAACCCGGCTACGAGATTGGCGCGCGTGGAGCTACGCTTTTGATGGACCGCATTGAAGGCAAGGTGACGAGAAAGCCTTCTATAGTGCGGGTGGCGCCGACTCTGATCGTCCGGGAATCGACCCGGGGCCGCGTTCCCCCGGAGGGAATTATTTTGCCTGGGATTTCCGACTCGTATCGAAAACTGCCGCTTTCAAGTTCCTGAAAGAAGTTCGCGACCGACTTATCTGCAGGGTTTCAGCACCGTACACACGGAGGCGCAGATGGGTCCGCCGATGTTAAACGTGGCGGCAACATTAGCGCCCTTGACCTGCAACGGTTGTGGAACCTTGCCCAGCAATTGCCAGGCGCACCAACCCAGCATGGCGATGCCAGTTGCGCCAATCGGATGGCCTTTCGCAATCAGTCCGCCCGAAGTATTGATGCCACACTCACCGTCGACCGAAGCTTTTCCGTCGACCCAATACTGCGCGCCTTTGCCGTACTCGGCTTTTCCTAAAACCTCGGTGCCAAGCGCTCCCATAACCGTAAAACAATCGTGGATCTCGGCGACCTTCACATCGTCCGGCGTGACTCCCGCCATCTGGCACGCGCTCTTCATTGCCTTGATCGCACCCGCGGGACGAAGCACATCGCGGCCGGACTTCTTGAGCGGATCGGTCGCCTGCGCGTACCCTGCAATCTCGACGCAGTCACGCTTGTCGACGCCGAGCTTTGCCAGTCCTTCCTCAGTCGCGAGAATGAGTGCGGCATACCCGTCGCTGATCTGCGAACAATCGTAGGTCTTGAGCGGCAGCCCTTCGACGATGTAGCGATTGATGCCGCCGATCTGCATCGCTTGTTCGATCGTAAGTTCGACGTTGCGCATCTGCGCGTAGGGATTGTGACGGGCGTTCGCATACTCTGTGACAGCAATCTGCGCCAGGTGTTCTTCGGGAATACCATGCACTTTGAGATAGCACTCCATCACCTCGGCAAAAAGGTGAGGGAAAATGTAGACTTTGCCTTCGCGTTCGGCGGGATGCGAGAAATATCCCAGGGCCTGACCGATGAGCTTCCCATCCATCTTGCCTTCGGCGTCGCGCATTTTCTCGTACCCGATCGCAATCCCCGTATCGCCCCATCCGACTTGCAGTTTCTGTATGACAGAGACGATGGCCTGGCCACCGGAGGCGCACGCATTTTCAACCGACTCGATCGGCTTAGCGGCAAGTCCCGGAATGTCCGCCACCAGGCCCGCGAGCAGCCCCTGCTGGTTGAGGGATATGTTGCAAACCGCGCCCACCGAGCCGACATCGATCGCGGAGGGTTCCACTTTGATCTCCGCGCAAGTCTCCATAACGGCGCGGCTAAGAATCTCGGGGACAGACATGCCCATGAGCTTCCCGAATTTCGATTGATGATAGGCGGCGATGTAAATGCGTTTCATAATGCACCTTTTATAATGATTTTCGCTCCGGCGTGGCAGTGTCGCTTCCACCGATGACAACGGAATTGGGATTCGGCAATCGGTCCTTGAGTTCAAGTTTTAGGACCTTGCCATACGCATTGCGGGGCAACGCTTCTATAAAGATGATTTGCTTGGGCAGTTTGATTTTATTGATTCTGGGACGAAGAAACTCGATGAGTTCCATGTCACCAATGTTTGCGCCCGTTTTCAGCGCAACGAATGCGACTGGGACCTCGCCCCACTTCTCGTCGGTCGTCCCCATGACGGAAACTTCGGCAATGGCCGGATGATCGAGTAACTCCTTTTCGATCTCCGCCGGATAAATGTTGACGCCGCCGCTGATGATCATGTCTTTGGAGCGGCCTGCAATGTAGACGAACCCATCCTCGTCGCATCGCGCCAGGTCGCCGGTGTGGAACCATCCTTCTGCGTCGAGCACCTGGGCGGTGGCGATAGGATTGTCCCAATAGCCCCGGCAAACGTGCGGCCCGCGCAGGCACAGTTCGCCAACCTCAAGCCCGCCAGCCTCATTGGTTGCGATCTGATCACCCTTGTGATCGACAAGCTTCGCCTCCGTGAACATCATCGGCTTGCCAATCGAACCGGGCTTGCGCGGAGTGTCCTCGTCGCTTATGGCAAAGCAGTTCACGCCGACCTCGGTGAGCCCATAGCCTTGGCGAAAAATCAGTCCGCGCTCCTGGTAAGCCCGGAGCAGTTGTAACGGAAGCGGAGCGCCTCCGCTGGCACACCAGCGCAGATGGCTGAAATCGAGCGAAGCGAATCCTGGCGAATCGAGCAGCATCTTGAAGATCGTTGGTACGCCGAAAAGAATGGTGCACTCGTAGTCTCGGAAGGCCTGTAAAATTTCAGCAACGTCGAAGCCGTCATGCAAAACGATGCTGCCCCCGATGGCGAACAGCGGGGTCATAAATACGGTGAGGCCGCCGGCGTGATACATGGGCGTGTAAACCTGAACCCGGTCACTCTGCCGCAATTGCCAGGAGATTACCGTGTTATAGGCGTTCCATGCGATCTGCCGATGTGGAATCATTACTCCCTTCGGCCGTCCCGTAGTGCCGCTGGTATAGAGCAAGCAGAAAATATCCTCGGGTTGAAGTCTCGTTGAGAACGGATCTGCATGAACCCGATCGATAGCTTTGGCATAACTCAGTGTCTTCGGGATGTCGTCCTCCGCATCGAGACTTATGAGGTTCTCGAAGGCCACGAGTTGCTGGAGCTCATTCGCTAGTTTCTCGTATCGTGCGGAGTACATGAGGCAGCGCGGCCCGCAGTCCGCGAGTATCTGGTGCAGCTCGTGAGCCGTGCTGCGTGTTCCGAGCGGGACGAAAATGATACCGGATTTACCCGCAGCCCAAAAGGCATCCACATATTCAACCCGATTCTCGGACAACATGCAGACGCGATCCCCTGGCCGCAGGAAGCAGAGGTCCGTCCAAATCCGCGCACACTGCAAGGCCCGTCGATTGAGTTCACCATAGGTGAACTGTAGCCGTGTGGAAACGCAGATCAGTGCAACCGTGTCAGGGCCAACACGGGCGCGCTCTCCGAGAATATCGCCGCTGATCATGGGTTTTCCCCATGCTTCGTGGTAACCGAATGTGCAGCGTCAAGGCCGCGGGACACTTCTGACGCGAGAATTTGCAACAAGACTCGCGTCAACTCCCGTGGACGCTCGATCTGCGGTGCATGGCCGCAATGCTCAATGACCGTAAGCGTGCAGTGCGGAAGTTGCGACTGTAGTTTCTTCGCATAGTCCAGCCGGACGAGGCGATCGGAGGCGCCCCAGATTAGATCGACCGGCATCTCGAAGCTTGCGAGCTTGCCTTCGAGCAGGTATTTCGACATGTCTTCTACGCCGGCGGCCAGCAGCCGCGAAATCGGGCCCCTATTCGACACACGAACCAGATCGTCGAGGACGAAATTTGGCCGCCGAGGCGTAGAGGGATCCAGCGCGGCATCGAGAGTGCGCCGAGCCTCTTCGCGATCCTTTGGCATAAGGCCAAGCTCCGATGCGTTCCTGATGGGCCCGCCATTGATGAGGACGACCCGTGTTACCCGATGCGGGTATTTCTGCGCATAAAGCATCGCCATCCAGGCCCCGAGCGAGTTACCTGCGAGCATCATCGGCGCGTCTCGGCATGGATTCGCATCGAACACCTGCTCCAACGCGGCGAACAGCGTTCCCAAACTCAGCGTCCCCTCAACCGGTTCGCTCTCGCCATGGCCTGCAAGATCCGGGATCGCCAGTTGAAAGTGGCGCTTCAGTTCGGGCGCCACTTTATTCCATGTCCCCGCTTGATCGCCTGCGCCATGTAGCAACACCAGCAAGGGCCCGGCGCCGCCCAGCCACACGATCTGCTTTCCCACCGTGGTCGTAAGCCTCGTTTTCTGAAGACCGGCGCGGCGAAGAGCGTTTCTCTGTAACCAGACTGTCATGGCGATAGGCCGCAAAAAGAAAAGAATGAAGAAGACCATCAGAGCGGTAACTACCGCAAAAATCACCACCAGCACAATGTTGATGGCCAGGCCCATTCCGCTCCTCTCGGCCGCTTGGTGGAAGTCAAGTTCGGAATATGGCTACGGCATGCGAAACGCGCAGCCCGCCTGATTGTATCCGACTCCAGAACCGACCAGCACGACCAGGCTGCCGGACTTCACCTTACCCTGCTCGATGGCGTGATCGAGCGCCATTCCAACACAGGCGGAGCCGGTGTAGCCATACTGTTCCATGATGGTATGCGCGCGTTCCGCCGGTACGGCGAGCCGCTCCATCACGCGTTCGATCGTGGGCTTCCGCACCTGGGTAAAAATGAAGCAATCGACTTCGCGCAGATCGAATTCACCGTCCTTTGCCAGCCGTTGCGCGATGATCGGCCACGTCTCCTCGTTCAACTCCGGAGGATAGCGGTTCTTGATTGTGCACGCGGTGCGCCCCGCCTTAACAGATTCCTCACTGGCCGGTTCGAAGGTGCCTCCGGAATAAATTCCCCAATAGTCGTGATAGGAGCCGTCGGCGCGAAAGGCCGCAGAGATAAAGCCCGGCGAAGCTGCAGGTTCGAGCACCGCCGCGCCCGCGCCATCACCATAGAAGAAGACCATGGGATCGGCAGCCGTCGTGAGTTTGTGCATGAGATACACTCCGACAACGAGCACCGTCTTGATCCCCGGGTTGGCGGCGATGATTCCCGCGCCTGCGGAAAGGCCGGTTGGAAACGAAGCGCAGGCGCAGCCGACATCAAACGTTCCGGCATTTTTTGCGCCCAGCTTATGCTGCAGTACGACCGAGGTGGCAGGGGTTATGTAGTCCGGCGAATCGGTGCCGAGGATGATCAGATCGACATCTTCGGGTTTCTTGCCTGCGCGCTCAATCGCGAGTTTGGCTGCGGGCAGAGCGACATCGCTGGTGGCCCAGTTTTCGGGGGCATGCCAGCGTGTCTTGATGCCGCTGCTGGCCTCCATTTTATTCACGAAATCCGGGATATGTTTGAACCGCTCGCGCAGCATGTCATTCGTCACTTCTATCTCAGGTACATATCTCGCCGTGGATACAATAGTTGCGTAACGCGTCATGAATAAGTCCTCTTAGATTGCTATAAGTTAGGTCCCCAATACCAATCCGCCATCCACGGAGAGCACCGTACCGGTAATGAACGATGCCGCATCGGAGGCCAGCCAAACATAAGCCTCAGCAACGTCCTCAGGCTTTCCCATGCGGCCCAGAGGCGTGTGCGAAACCATGTTCTGGACGACCTTCTCCGGCATCTTCTGCACCATCTCGGTCGCGATGAAACCGGGAGCGATGGCGTTCACGCGGATATTATATTTTGCCAGTTCGCGCGACCACGTTCGCGCGAACGCGATAACTCCCGCCTTGGTGGCGGCGTAATTTGTCTGGCCGAAGTTTCCATACAGACCCACCACGGACGAGGCGTTGAGGATCACTCCCGAGCCTTTGCGGATCATATGAGGCACGACCGCCCGCGAGCAAAGAAAGACACCTTTCAAGTTGACCGAGATGACCGAATCGAACGCCTCATCGGTCATCGTACCGGCAACGGCGCCATCCTTCCACTTAACGAACTGCGAATCGCGCGTGATGCCCGCGTTATTGATGAGCACATCCACCGCGCCCCACCGTTCAACAACTTCTGCGACGGCAGCCTCTACATCGGCGTCATTACAGACGCTGACTTTGCGAAACAGAGCCTCTCCGCCGAGCGCGGACAGTTCGCGTAGTAACTCGTCCTGCCCAGAATCGTTGACATCCCATGCCGCCACCCGGCAGTCTTCGCTGGCAAACCGCCGGGCCGTGGCGAGGCCGATTCCCGCCGCGGCCCCGGTAACGATGACAATCTTCCCGCCCAGACCTGTGTCTTTCATGCGTCTCCTAAAACGTGTACTTCAGCGCGAACTGGACCACTCTGGGCCCCGTGGTGGTGGTCGCGATCTGGCCAAAGTTCCCGGAGCTAGCTATGTTGACGGGGTTGGCCCAATTCACGTTGTTGAACAAGTTGAAGAACTCGGCCCGGAATTCCACCTTTTGGCTTTCTGTGATCGGGATGAGCTTCATGATGGAGAGGTCCGTGTTGATCTGTTTCGGCCCTCGTATGATGTTCCTTCCTAGCTGTCCGAAGTCACCGAAGGCCGCGGGTATTGCGAAGGCGCTCGTGTCGAAATAGGGATTATTTTTATTCCCCAAGCGGTCCGCTACGTTGCCGCTCTTAATCGCGGATGCCAGCGTTCGGCCGGCCTTCAAGTCGCCGGTAGTGGCCGCAAACAGCGAATCCTCGCCGTAGATGGAGAACGGAAGGCCGGATTGCAGGGTCACGATTCCCGACAAGCTCCAGGAGTCAAGCAGTTTTTTCCCGAAGGCCGAGCCGCCACGGTAGACATCCGGAAGGTTGTATAAGTAGCTCGCAACAAAGCGTTGCCGCCGGTCGAAATCCGAGTTGCCATAGTTCTTCTGCTGGTTGACGAGGTCGCCTGGGGTTACCGTGATGTCGCTTACGTCGCTCCCGGAGTAGTCGTCAATTGAGTGTGACCAAGTGTAACTGAGCAGCATTTGGAGGCCTTTGGAGAAGCGCTTGTTGAGCGTTGCCTGGAAAGAGTTGTAATTGGAATTGGAGTTACTCTCCATCATCAGGCTGCCCAATCCGGGGGCTGGCAGATTGCCGAAGCCGGGGAACAAAGGTCCGCCCAGACTTCCCGCCGGGTAATATCCACCGAAGGCGGGCGTGGCCGCCTGGTTGAATGAGAACAAGCGGGGAAACTTTCGTCCTTCTGAACCGACATAGCCCAAATCCAGCATCCAGCTATTGGCGATGCTGGTTTGCACTCCTAGGTTGAAGGTTTGCACATACGGGATACTCCAGTCCTGCAGGTCGGGATAGAGCCCGGTGGCCGGAACCACTGTGGGCGTGAGCGTAGTCGAACCATACGGTGTATATGGCAGGACGGCCGGATATCCCCCAAAGGGGAAGTAACCGGGATTGCCGCTGGGGGTCAGCGGGAAGGCGCTGGGCAGCGGAACTTGCACAAATGGACTTTCGGACGGGGTTTCCAGCGCGGTAGCCAACATTTCGTAAGGCATGTTGAACAATTGGCTGTTAAATAGCCGCATGTTAGGCCGGTCGAAGAAAATGCCGTAACCACCGCGCAGGACAACCTTACCGTTGTCCGTTGCCTGGTAAGCGAAGCCGATCCTCGGCCCGAAGTTTTTGTAGTTGGGATTCACCAGGCCGTCGCCGACCTTGGGATATCCAGGGAGGTTCCCATTGCCGGCTTGGACGAAGCCGCCGGTGACGGCCACCCCGCAAGTAGCCAAACAGCCAGGTACAACCGGCAGAGGAGTGGTAGTAGCCTTCGACGGGTCGAAGCCGACAAAATGGCCGTCGGTCTCCGTGGTGGGACCGAAGTAGTCATAGCGCAGTCCCAGGTTGAGCGTAAGGCGGGGAGTGACCTTCCAATCGTCCTGGAAGAAGGCCGAAAAGTCATTGGCGCGATTGTGAAGGCTATTAGTGCCCGAGCCAATCACGGAGACAAAGTTAAAACCGGCTAGAAAATCTCCCATTACGCTGGGAGTGGGAAGCTTGGCAGCGCCTAAGAAGACCATCTCGCCGTTGGGGAATACATCGAAATAAGGAGCGTCCAACTTCTGCCGCTTGTATTCGCCACCGAATTTGAAGGTGTGCCGGCCCTTCGTCCACGTCATCATATCGCTGGCGCTATAGGTGTTCGTCGCCGCGTAGGTCGTGGCTAGCGGAGACGGCCCCAGAGTGAACAAGTTCGGGAACAATATTGTCGGCATACCGGGGAACAAGCTGCTTAATGGCGACTCAATTCCTAACTGCGAGGAGCTGATGGGTTGAGATGGTTTGCCGGGGCCGTAAATCGTGCTCCAGCCGAACCTGACTTCGTTCAGCAAATGACTCGAGATCACCGAAGTTACCCCTACCGAAAGCAAGCGCTGGTCAACATCTTCCTCGGTGGGCCAGCCGGGCGCCTGGAGCGCGTTGCCGTCGCCAAACTGATCGTAGAGCGCCTGATTGGTGCGGTTAGCGGCAAAGAAGTACTTGGCGAAGAAGCGGTTTGAGTTATTCAGTTTGATATCGAAATTGGTATTGAACTGGTCTTCTTTGTAAGTCGAGTTGGAGGGAATCGTCTCCAGGACGGGCGTGGTCGTCGCCCCTTCTCCCGGCGTTGTGCAAGTAGCGGCGGTGGTCACGCCCGGGATTCCGGGAATCATAAGCTGTCCGTTGGGGAGTGTAGCCGTCAGGGCTGCAGCAGCCACAGGATCGACGTATCCAAACAAGTCGGGGGCATAACACATCGAAAAGGCAGCTAGAGATGCGGGATCGCGCTGCGATCCCAAAAAGGCGGGCAGAAACACCGTGGCGAGCGAGTTGGTCAGCGAGGTGCCATTGGTTTCGCGGGTGCCCTGATAGGAGATAAAAAACCAGGCACGATCCTTTATTACCGGACCACCCAAAGTGCCCCCAAACTGGTTGCGCCGGTAAGCGGGCCGCGGCGTAACCACTCCGTTGTTCGCTCCGTTCAGGAAGAAATTGTTGGCATCCAAGTCCGTATTCCGCAGGAACTCGTAGACATCGCCATGCAACCGGTTGGTGCCAGACTTGGTGATCGCGGCCACGATGCCGCCAGCGTTGCGCCCTTGCGAAGCATCGTACATGCTGGTCTGCACGATGAATTCCTGCAGCGAGTCGATGGAGGGGACAGAGAGATTGGGCATCGATCCCGTGCCGATGGAGTTGGCATCGACGCCATTGATGACCACACTATTGGAAAGCGCGCGCTGTCCGTTGACGTATACGGCAGCATCGCCGCGCCCCAGATCGGAAGAGTTCTGGATCGAACCCGAGGTCCCCGTTGTGAGGGCCAGCAATTGCTGGAAGTTGCGGGTCGGCAGCGGCAGGTCGCGCACCTGATTCTCATCGATGACGGTGCCCTTGCCGGAGCTTTCCGTCTGCACCAGCGGCGATTCGCCCGTCACCGAAACCGTGGTCGGCGCACCCGCCACCTTGAGAGCAACGTCAACGACCGAGCTTTCGGTGATCTTGACGCTGATGCCTTCCAGTTTGGACGATGCGAATCCGCTGAGGGTCACTTCGATCCGATAGACGCCTGGGTCGAGCAGGGGAAACGCATAACGCCCGTTGCCGCCGGTTGCGGTTTCGCGCCGCACGCCGGCGTCGCTGGTCAGGACCACTCTTGCGCCTGCTACGAGGGCGCCGCTGGGATCCGTCACCGCCCCCACGATTTGCCCGGTGGTGGCCGTCTGCGCTGGGATCATCGGTGTCATGAAACAGAAAATGCTGGCGGCCGCCAGCAGCGTCGCAAATGCTCGCATTCGCATATTTCCTCCGTGTGCCGCAATTACCGCTTCGCAGCTCGGCCTTTCTTGCTGCGTGTGTACAGCCGGACAAACTGCTCGACAGCTTCCTCGTCGCTCACGCCCAGATAGCGCTTGGCGCCGAAGAGGTTCTCCACCAGAAAATGCGTTACAAACTGCATGTACAAACTGACGTAGGCAAACCCGGGGTTCACGTCGCTGGGGAAGGGAATCGGCGCTTTTTGAAACAAGGCCGCCGAATACGTCCGCAAACCTCCGGCGACTTCACGGTAGCTGTGAATGAAGTGCTTATGACGGAACTCGACGACATCGACGTACATCAGCCGCCAGTAGTCCAGATTCTCCGAGACGATGCGGCCGACGGCCATTCCCAGCTTCTTCAGCGACTCCGGATCGGGCGATTGCATCAGGGGAAGAATCTCTTTTTGCCGGAGGGCTTCCATGTTCTGCTCCATGTGCTGGACCAGGCCGATGAAGATGTCTTCCTTGTTCGGGTAGTAGAGGTAGAGCTTGCCCATGGATACGCCGGCGCTACGGGCGATTTCCCGGACGGTCGTGCCGTGAAATCCTTGCCGGGTGAAGAGCTTTTGTGCGGCGCGTTCGATTTTGAGCTTGTTCTTGGCGACGGTGTTGTGCAAAAGCCTCGGCATCGATTCGCCTCCTTAGGGTTTTACCAAGACGAGCGCTCGCTCTCGGTGGTGGATTGTAGGACTCTGCCCTTGGGCTGTCAAGGGCTATTTGGTCGGTTACAGTTTCCCGACGGCTTTGCCGAAGCTACCCTTCTCATCCCGCCGCTGAAAGGAAAAACGCTCTACCTCAAGTTGCGAGACGATCCGGCCACGGTGGACACGGCGATCGTGCCCACGCTGGCCAATTCGCCATAGGATTAAGCGGATGTCCGCTACCGAAATCTCACTTTGAACTGAAATCCCCTGCACAACTCTGATAAGATGACTTGTTCTGAGTGCTAAGTTCCTGTGTCTGAACCTTTTCCCCAGCGGGGTTTTGGATGCCGGAATGCTGCCTATAGTTGGCTCTCCCCGGCCACCCACCGGCCCAGTGCCGGGGTAGGAGTGCTGTTTTGAACGACGGTGCCATTGGAAAGACCGTGCGACGAAGGCGGAGCTGGTATCGGCGTCGTCTACGCATTCAGCGAACCCTGGTAGCTGCGTTCGTTGCGGCCGTGATCGCTGGCGCCTGCTGGCAGAGTGTGGCCCGCCATTTCTCTTTGCCCGTCCTGCACGCTTCCCAGGTTTTGCCCGCTTCTTTTTGGGCACGGGGAAACGTCCGCAACAATCTTGCTTTCGCGGCCGCAAGTTCCGCCAAGCCCGCCAAGTTCCTCGCTCGTGTCCCCGGAGTTTATCCCTACTCGGTGATCCCCGGAGGCGTGAAGAATCCCAGCGATCTCCGCGCTGCGGCGGCGCGCGACTATGTAGTTCGCCGCCATTTCTCCCACTTCGATTTCAGCCACGCTCAACTGGTGCGCGCCACCGAAGCCCGCGAGGTTTATCTTTCTTATCGCATTCGCGACACCGTCTTCTGGACCCGCAAGAGAATCCGCCTACACCTCGGTGAGCTGCTGCTGACCGATGGCAAAATCACGGCGCGCGCCCGTTGCGGCAACCAGATTTCCGACACCGCCAAGCCCGAGGTTTCCGACGAAGAGCCGGACGAAGATGTTCTGGACCGGCCCGTGGCGGCGGTTGCGGCAGCGCCGTCCTTGCCGTTCCGTCCCGTGCTCGCCGCGCTCGACTTGCCCATCGGCGAGCCGATTGCCCCCAAGCTTTTCGCCACTCTCTTCAACTTCCCCTACGTCCCTGTCGGCGTGCCGATTCCTTACGGACGTTGCGCCCCCGGCGACCAAGTCATCGACGGGCACTGCCGTCCCAAACACCGCAAACCCCCAGCGGTTCCCGAGCCCTCGACCCTGGTCCTGGCCGCTTCCGGACTGGCTTTAATCCTGTGGCGTTATCGAAGAACGCTCCGGCCCGTCACGCCGTAGCGTCCCAGCTTCCGCATGTGCTACGACTTCCGATCAGCTTTGGCCGTCGCATAACTGCTAAACTTTGCTCAGAGCCTCAATGCCACGCCTCGCCTATGTCGGAGCCCTTCTGGCCATCGCGACCTTGCTGTCTGCGCGGGCCTTTACTCAGAACTCCGCGCCGATTCCCGCTCGCGTCCAGCATGTCGTGGTGCGCGCAAACGGCAACGCCATGGAAGTCGAGATCCAGACCTCTGGGGTTCCCGTAGCGCCCGATACCCAATCCATCACCGGCCCCGACCGCATCGTGGTCGATTTTCCCGGCGCGCTTCCCGCCGCCGATCTGCGCGCCCTCAAAGTCAATCGCGGAGCGCTCAAGGCGGTTCGCTCCGGACTCTTCTTCAGCAACCCTCCGATTACGCGAGTTGTTCTCGACCTCACCGAGCCGCAGTCCTATCAGATTTCGACCACCCAAACTTCGACGGCCCAGAATACGGTCGTGGTAAAACTAGGTCCGGCGAATCTAGGTCCGCCACAGCCCGCTCCCGCAGCCGCGGCGGAGAGAGTCCCGCCCGCGCCCGTCGCCAAACTTCAGAACGCGACTCTCGCCGGGGACACGAATGCCGCGCGCGCGAAAGTTGCAGCCGCCAGGGTTTCGACCGCAGCTGCCAGTGCGCCGCCGCTCCCCGCCGTCACTGAAGCGCCACTTCCGCCGAAGCCGCCCGTCACTGTGACCTTTGTGAACGGAATGCTGAGCATCCGCGCCGACAAAGCCACGCTGGCCCAAGTGTTATTCGAAGTGCAGCGCCAGACCCAAGCCGAGATTGCCATCCCCGCTGGCGCCGAGCAGGAACAAGTCGTCGCCGATCTCGGTCCCGCCCCCGCCCGCGATGTGCTCGCCTCGCTCCTCAACGGCTCAGCCTACAACTTTATTTTTGTTGGCACCGAACTAACCCTGGAGCAAGTCATCCTGACGCGCCGCGATCCCGACATCTTCTAGCGTGCCCAAGTCAGAAATTCGACTATGTTTACTAGCTGGTACAGGTGGGGGTACCCCCCCCTCCCCCCTATCTATTAGAATCATTAACTTACAGGGAAATTCCCGCCAGGTCTTTGGCTTTAAAGGAGTTAACTTACAAAATCTAGATAACAAAGGAGTTAGTGGTTACTTCCTCGGGGTTCAGCCTTTAGAATCATGGAGTTAGACTTAGTAAGTTGCGCAAAATCTAGATTTCAAAGAACTTAGGATTACTCCTGCTTACGCCCACGGTGGGATTGGGCCTAAGTACTATTATAACTCTCAATGTCAAGTTAGTTGGTGGAGGTGCTGCCGCAGCTGCGCTCATTCTCGGCCATCTACTTTGTAAGTGACCCTTCTGACTTGGGACATTCGCCGATCCCAGCTAGGGCGAGATCAGCCGCACCGCCACCGGAGACGCGCCGTTGCCGAAGATCGGCTGTCCGCTGGCGCCGGTTCCGCAGCCGACCAGGTTGATGACGGTGGTCTCCACATAGCCCTGATTCGGTCCGCCATTAGGCGTGTGGATACCCAGCGGATTAAGAAACAGCTGTACGAACCCGATGATCGTCACCGGGTTGGTCGGAGCACCGGTCGTGCTGTCATATACCGGCACCGCAACCAGCGAATCGCTGACCATCGTGTCGCTTCCAGCCAAGCCTGGGATCGGATTGTCGTCACCGGCGAGGAATCGAAAAGGCGGGCTCGGCGAGGCCGCGACGTCGACCTTGTCGCCCAAATTGGTACTCGCATGGGTCAGACAATTAACGGCGTGTGCTGTTTCCGTTCTCCGAGCGAGATAGGTCGAAGGGTCAAAATTCGCCTGGCTATTACATGCGATGGGCGTTTGGATGCACCCCGCAATGCTTTCCTCATATGCGGAGGTCAATGCTGGCGTGCAACTCGGCAATGCCTGAGTGGGGGGCGAGAAGGTTGTGGCTGTATCACCAGGATAGTATTTCCATGCCGCCGGCGCTTGTATTCCCGTGCCGCAGTTGATGCAATTAGGCTGTAGCCTAGGAATAGCGGGATACGTCATTCCCAGCAGCGTCGGGTTGTTAATCGCACCCGTAGCCGTGACAAAAATGGGGTTGGAAGGATTGCTGGGATCGATATTTGGCAGCAGCCACGGTTTCACGCACATCGGCGCAACCGGAGTGGTCGTCGCGCCCAAAGCACTCGCGCCCGAAGGATTGTAGGCCTCCGCCGTGGCCGACGCTGCCACGGTGAAATTAGTTCGTCCCCAGATGCGCGCGAAGAACGTTGGCAGATTGGTTACTTGCACGCTTACAGTGACCGTTGGATTGCTATAGGTTCCACCAAAAGTGAGAGCAGTGATATTTACGCCGGTAAGGTATGCTCCTCCCACCTGGTTCTGCTCCGCGACCTGAGTGGCGACGTTGGTGGCGAGGGTCTGCGCGGCTGACATCAAGCCGTCGGAAGCGGCGTTCGGATCCGATGTCGCCCCCGAATTGGCAAGCACGCGCGCCGCCGCCAGGGCCGCGGCATCGGCCGCCAGTTGCGCCTCGCTGCGGGCGGTGTAGAGCGTCACCACGTCGATTGATAGCGCCGCCATCGCCCCGATAACAAACAGCATGAATACCGCCACCAGCACGATGACGATCCCCTGCTCGTCGTTGCACTGCGAGTCAGACCGCAAGCTGGTCGGTAAATTAGTTCGATGGTGTCGCAAGCATCCTCACATCTGGTTGTGGACCGTGGCGCTCTCGGTCACTGTCGCTGGGGTCGAATAGCCGTTTGGGCCCGGGAATAACAATTGAATCACACTACCGAACCGCCAATGATATGGATACGAGACCGTAACGACAGTGCCAACGGCCACCGGCGTCCCAGGTGTGCACGGTCCGGATGTACACGCCCATCCGCGGTTGATCGCGATGAGCAGTGGGTCACTCGGATAGGCGCTGGAACAACCGGTAATCGTGTACGTCCACGTCAGGGGGGAGCTTGTGCGGGCGCTGGGAACGGCGGCTGGCAAGCTCCCGCGTTAACGACTCCGCTGCCCGCCAGCGAGTTGACGATTGCCGTCACCACCGGTTGCAGAGAATCCGGATTGCCGTTGGTTGCCTGAATGTCGCTCATCGGCTGAGCTCCGGCAATGATGGCGCCTTCCTGCGCCGCTTGCGCGATCTTCTGCTTCTGGTTAAAAGCACCGCTGAAATCGTAGATGCCGACGACGAACACCACCAGCAGCGGCAGGGTGATGGCAAACTCCAGCAGTGCCGAACCGCGATCGTTTCGCAACAGACTGCGACTGCCCTCGGCGGCTAAAGCCGCCATCGATTTTGCCGCATTTACGGCGCGGCTGAAGCCGCGCCCTTTCAAAACAAGTTCCCGGAACCAGCGGAAGCCGACCATCTAGTTCTCCATCCTGCTCTGCGCCTGCGCCGACAGGATAATCTTCTGCATGTTGAGCGAAGTGAAAGGCAGGTAGAACTGAAACGGATATTGAAAGCTGACGAGCGCTCCACAGATTTGCGATGGGCTGGGGGCTGGATATCCGCAGGTCTGAATCTGTGTTGGATTCGACGTCGGATTCAGCAGCACTTGTTGGCAGATTGTGATGTTGCCAGAGTTCGTGCATCCCGTGGGCGTGGCACCGGGACTAACGATTTGCCCCGGATCGAGATTGGACGCCTGCATCACCGCTACAATCGTGTTGTACACGTTACCGTTAGGAGCATTTCCGCAAGTAACGCACGACGAGCGCGCCGCCGTGATCGCTCCCTGCTGCGCCGCCTGCTGGATGGTCGAGTAAATGTTGAAGGCGCGTCCAAACCACACGATGCCCAGCAGAAGCATGAACACCAGCGGCAGCACCAGCGCGGCCTCGGCGATCTCCGCGCCGTCAGTGCTTGCGAGTTGCCGTGCGATGCGTTCGACCTTCATGCAGTTCATGACCCCATTATGTCTGTCATCTCATCATCTTATGATTTTGTCATCTTATGATTTTGTCATCCTGAGCGAAGCGAAGGACCTATGGATTTAAATGCGCCCGAAGGCATAGGTCTTTCGCTTCGCTCAAAATGACAGATCGTAAAATGAAATCACAAATCACAATTTCCCCATCGCTCTTCCCATCCCATAAACCAGAACCGCAATCGCCATGGCCACGCCGAACGGAATTTTCGTTGACCGCGGATCGTCGAGCGACACCGCAGACCCGGGCGTCCGCAGGCTCAATAACGCCGCCACCAAATGCGCGATATTCAGGAGCGTCTGCTTCAGCCGTCCTTTCCAGATGACCAAGGCCAACGCCATCGCTCCCGCCACCAGAATCGTACCCACGAGCACGGAGAGCAGTTGCCGCCAGCCCAGACAAGCTCCCAATGCGCCAGCCAGTTTCATATCGCCGGCTCCGAGGCTGCGGACCAGCACGAACGGCAGCAGCAGCCCAAGGCCCACCACTGTCCCCAGCAACGCAGTTTCCAGTCCCGGCCAGTGAAGGAGAATCGTGTTGACCACGACCCCGGCCGCGAAGCCCGATACCGTGAGCCAGTTCGGAATCCGCCGGTAGCGCCAATCCAGAACTCCAGCAACGATCGCCACCACTATCGCGGGAATCCAGGGACCGAAAATCGAGGGAGCGAAAATTCGGGGCCCAAATTCAAGCATGATCACCGCTGGCAGACCAGTCGCCTCCTCGTGTTTCTCCCCTTGTACTTTAGGGCTTTCCCAGTCCACACTCAAGAGGCATTTCGGCAAGGTGCCCGTGGAGACGGGGCTTGCCCCGTCTAGCCGCGAGAACGAACCTGGCGTCGCGAAACCCGCCGCAAAGTAAAAGGCCCGGTTGCCCAGGCCTTAAGTAGGAATCGAAATAAGGTATACCTAGCGCGTGACCGGCGCCGAGTTCCGTTCCGCAACCACTTTCTTGGCATTGTCCGCCAGCGCGCGCGCCTGCGGCAGCAGGTCCAAAGCCTTGATCACATCCGGATCGGTTTCTGCCCGCACCTTCAGGCCTTCTTCCTGCCCGAAGGCATCCACAAACAGTTCGCTCTTGAGGTTGGCGCGCAGCCAGTCGTTGCTCTCGATCATCTCCGTTTCCGTGTAAGGAATCTTCTCCTCATCAAGGAACTTGCGGAAGTCCTGCAGCAGCGCATCGTCCACTTCCGACGTCTGCGTGATCTTGTGCGTGAGCGCGTAGTGCTTGGCAAAATTAAACAGAGCATAGTGCTGCAGCAGCGAGTCCTGGAACTTGGTGGACTTGTAAGGCGTCAGCTTCACGTCGGGAGTAATTCCGCCGCCCCCATAAACCGTGCGCCCGCCATCCGTAAGCTTCACTTCATGACTGGCGTTATTCTCTTCGCTCTCCCGATTGTAGTAGTAATCATAGAGCGAGAGATTGGAGTAATCGCGCTGAATCAAGCGTCCGCTGGGGGTGTAATACTTGGCGGTGGTCAGGGCCAGGCCGGTGTTTTCGGCGAGCGGATACACGGTTTGCACCAGGCCTTTGCCGAAAGTTACTTCGCCGACGATCAAGCCGCGATCGTGATCTTGAATGGCTCCGGCTACGATCTCGGCGGCGGACGCCGTGCCGCGGTTGACCAGCACCACCAGCGGATATTCTTTGCCACCGTTGCCGCGGGCGGCTACGTACCGCTTTTCCGGCGATGACCGGCCGTGGTGCGAGACGATGAGCTGTCCCTTCTTCAGAAATTTGTCCGCTACGCCAACGCCTTCACTGAGCAGGCCTCCGGGATTCTGACGCAGATCGAGGATCAGGCCTTTCAGATCGCCCATCTGATCGAGAGCTTCGGCGACTTCATGCTCGGTGGTTTCCTGGAATCCGGAAACGTGCATGTATCCGATGCCGGGCTTGATCATGAAGTGCAGGTCCACGCTGTAGCGCGGAATCTCGTCGCGGACCACGGCAAATTCGAGCGGCTTGTCGGAGCCTTCGCGCAACATGGTGATGCGGACGGTGGTGCCTTTCGGTCCCTTGAGCAGATCGGCGACGTCGGAGGTGCTCATGTTGTCGGTCGGCTTGCCATCGATGGCGGCGATGATGTCGCCGGGGCGGATGCCGGCGCGATAGGCCGGGGTGCCGACGAAGGGCGCGATGACGATGACCTTGTTATTGCGCGGGCCGACCGTCATGCCCACGCCGTAATACTTGCCGCGCTGCTCTTCCCTGAGGGCAGAATAAGACTTCGGATCGAAAAAATTCGAGTGCGGATCGAGCTGGTGCAACATGCTGGGGATGGCGCCGTTGTAAATCGCTTTGTCGGGATTCACCGGGTCGGCATAGTTCTGCTCGATCGTGTCATACACGTCGGTGAACTGCTTCAAGCTGTCGCGGACGTCGGAGTCGCTGCTGGGCGTGGCGGCCGGGCTGATCTTCTGGGCGAACAGCATTCCGAGCAAACCGAACGTGGCAAGAACAAAAACTATCAGGAAGAGTGAACGGCGAGAGCTACCAGCCATGTTTGGAAATCCTTCGGGCAGGGACGTGGAGGGACCCAGCCACCCCATCTGACGCAGTATAACATGCGAAAGCGCCTGTTAACTTGGATGCAAGAACCCACTGGGGGTTACGCTAGAGCGACATCTTTTGGGGGTGGCGGGAACGTCTAGCCTTCCTGAAAGACTCAAAGAAAATCGCAAGGCTGACCCGACGTGGTGTCTCCGCCAGCCCTTAATGAAGACCATTAAGGACAGCTTGTTGCGCTGTGAGCGGAGGCCATGACAACGGACGGATCCGGCATCAGTGCCGCGTCCTCCGAAGAGAACCTGGACGGCTGAACGATTTGGCGGCCATTGTCCCGAAGGATCCTCCATCTGCCGTCGATTTTCTCCACAATGCTGATGGTACCGGTGCTTGGGCCGCCCTTCACAGGCACTTTGTTTCTGTCGCCGCCTTCGATGATGGTGGTGGCCGCGAGCAGATTCCGGACGTGCGTCACTGCCAGTACGCAGCCCTCCGAGGACTCCGCCAGGTTCAGCAACTGAGTCAGGCGGTAGGAGTAGCGCCCGTAGAACTGATAAAACGACTCGCCGCTGGGGGCAGCGAGATCCGGGCGTTGGTTGAGTAGATTCAAGAATGGCAGTACATCGCTCACCCTCTGGCCACCAAATGCGCCCAGATTCCACGGGCGCAGTTCGCTGGTTGCCACGACAGGAGCCTTGACACGGCGGCGCAGGACTTCGGCCGTCTGCCGGGCCCGGCGCAGGTCCGAGCAATAAACGACATCAATAGGGTAGATGGTGAGGCGGTCCGCCGTCCTCACGGCCTCCTCCAGTCCCTTGTCGTCTAGGGGCACGTCCAGCCAAGAGCGAAGTCTCTCGTCCCTTCCGGGACTATTCAGTGGAGTGTGTCCATGTCTGACCAAAATCAGCTTTCCCATGTTCGTTCTCTCTCTTCGGGCTCCGGAACCGCGATTGTCCGCCGTTCTCGCTGTGAATCTGCTACAAAAGGCAAAACATCAAGGAATGCGCTATTCCGCCGTTGCCGTCGGCCATGAAAACGCGGTGGGAGGGAACGGAGGATCCCACGACTGACGGCAGTTTCCTAGTAACTCTACTAATGTGATAGACATAAAAGACAAGTTGCTGCAAGACGGGGGCCATTTCGCGAGCTTTTGTTACGGGAATGTGAATAAATAACTTATTTGCCGGACGCCCTCTGCATCCTGAGCCGCGAAGTGCAACGATTTGCACTTCATGGATATAGCTTGTCATTCCGCGGGGAAACGGCTCCATGCATAAAGTCTAGCATATCTATAGACATTAATAGAGAATCTGATAGTGTTATGGAGTGATGAACCTTCCGTTAAATTTCGATGAAATGACGTGGCCGCGCTTAAGGCGGCGCGACCAGAAGGGAAGGCAGATTCTGGCACGCCATGGAAGGACTGTTCTCTGCTGGCCGGGAGACGGCGGCGGGAAAGCGGCAAGGAATCGAGAATGAAATAGCGATGACAGCACGAAAACATTCACCCGTGTTCGTGATTGGCTGCCACCGGTCTGGTACCGCTCTGCTTTACGATAGCCTGCTCTCCGCCGGCGGATTTCCCCTTTATCACGCTGCTCCCTATGTGCACACGCAGTTGCTCCCGATGTGTGGGGACCCGTCGGTTCGTAGGAATCGTGAGAAGTTGCTGAAAATCTGGCTGCGAAGTAAAGCCTTCCGGCGGACTGGCCTCGACGCCGGGGACCTGCGCTCGAAGATTCTGCAAGAATGCAAAAGTGGCGGCGACTTTTTGCGAATTACGCTGGGAGAAGTCGCTCGCCGCGCCGGCGTCCAGCGCTGGGCTGTCTACGATTGCGACAACATCATGTATATGCCGGCGGTCAAGCGGGAGGTTCCCGACGCTCTGTTTGTGCATGTGGTCCGTGATGGGCGGGACGCCGCGTTGTCGATGAAGAAGCAACACGGTGGGCGTCCTCTGTTGTGGGCGCAAGAACGAGGACTTTTCGCGTGGGCGCTGCTTTGGCAGTGGACGGTGCGGAAAGGAAGACGCTACGGGCAGAAGTTTCCCGCCGACTACATCGAAGTGCGCTACGAAGATCTGGTTTGCCATCCCGAGAAAACCTTGACTGTGTTGGGAGAGTTTCTGGACCACGACCTCGACTACGACCGCATTCAGAAGGCCGGCATCGGGCGCGTGGCTTCTCCGAACACGGTGTGGAACGAGGAATCGAGCGCGGAGAGCTTCAGTCCGGTCGAGCGGTGGAAAAGCAAACTCTCTCCAGCGGAGATCGCCGCGCTGGAGGCCTTGATCGGAGACGGTTTGGAGGAGTTCGGCTACCCGCTGACGACGGAGGGTACGAGATCGACTCGTCTGGATTCGAGGCTTAGCCTCATGCGCATCCTTTACCCGCGGTATTTCGAGACCAAAGTGTTCCTGCAGTCGAAGACCGTTCTAGGGCGGCTCGCCAAGGGAACACGCTTGGAACTTAGCGATCCGGTGTGAGCAGGGGCGAACCATGATGTGAACCTTAGCTTTTCCGCCGCCTGCTAGTTCGACGCCAGCACGTCGTCGTTGTAATTCAGGAGCGCTCGTTTGGGCATGTCTTTCAATCCCTTTAGCGGGATTTTCTGATCTACCGTGGTGTTCCCGGTCAGGCGCGCCCGGCCCAGGTTCACGGTGTGGCCATCCGCCAGTTCGAGGTAGATGGGCACGAGCATCCGGAACTTATCGTCCACGCCCGACTGCGTGACTTTGAAGCCGAATACAACATCGCCGTTTGCGTCCTTGTCGAAGGTGGAGTCGAACTTGTAGGTGGGCAGGGCGGTGCCGTAGACGTATTCGTTGAAGAACCAGTCGAGCCGATGATTGCCTTCCAGATCCATCTCCGGAGTCATGTGTTTTTCCATCATCGCCTTGAAGTCTTCGGTGGTGGCCGCTTTGCCGGAATAAGTCTTCACAAAATCCTGCATGGCGGTCTTGAAATTCTGATCGCCCGTTTTGTTTTCCCACATCATCATGCGGATCATGTGCAGTATGTATGCGCCTTGGGATAGATGAGGCGCCGAGTTACGTCAAATCCTGTACGCGAGTTACTGGCCCGATATCCCATGGTTAAAGGGCCGGCGTCGATGGCGCGAAACCCTTGGGCGTTGCGCTCCAACAACAGCTCGCGCTCGTCGTTCCAGAAATCGGTGAATTTTTTCGGGTTCTTCTCGATCATGCTGAGGTAAAGGGACGCGGACATTTCGGCGAAGCCCTCGCTCATCCACTGGTCGCGGCCGGAAGCGAAGCCGACCGTATTTCCCCACCATTGGTGCGCTACTTCGTGCGGCGTGACCGCTTTCCAGTATCCGCGATCGGCTTGGTCCAGACCAAGCGAGTGGCGCACGGTCGTGTCGAAGTAATAGCAGATCGGAATCCACACCACTTCCGGCCACGATTGTCCGGCCCCGCACGCTGTCTGCTGCGTGAGTTGCAAGTGCTTGAACAGCGAAGGACCGAAATAATCGGTGTAGAGTTGTACGGCCATTACGCCTTCCGCCAGCGCTTTCTTGTTCAGCGAAACGGTGCTCATCGTGCCCAGTGCCACTTCTCCCGCATGGACATCTCGTGCGGGCAACTCGTTGTTGACGGAGCGCTGCAGTGAATTGACCCAGTCTGGGGACTCTTCATTGGCATAGGACTGGATGAAGTATTCGGGCTTGGTGAGCTTGGCTTGCTCCTCCTTGAAGCGTCCGAAGCTGAATCCCGCCACCGTCTGCGGATTCTCACTTTTCCACACAGTTACATTCTGACCGCCCTCATTGCTCTCGGAAACGAGTGCGCCCGTCGCCGCCATCTTCATTCCCTTCGGAATGCGGAGAGTCATGTCATACAGCACATATTCTCCGAAGCCTACGTCTGGATTATTGGGATACCAATCTTCCCGGGCGACCGGATAATAGTTTCCGTTGCCGGTGTTAACGACCGCGTCTTTCCCTTCGTACACCGTCGTAATCGAGATCTTCTCTCCATCGGCAAGAACCTTGGGCAAGATCACGGCGAAATCGCCATCTTCGTTCTTGTCCTCCTGAATAAAAGACAGAGCCTGGCCGTTTGCCGTCACACTCTGCACCCGCAGAGGCATGAACAAGTCGAAACCCACGACTCGCAATCCCTTGCGTTGCACCACGAGATCTGTAGTGGCTTTGCCCACTAACTTGCCGCTCTTTTCGAAGGTCGCGTCCAGTTGCTGGTGCTCAATGCGAAACGGCTTGCCGACCGCGCCTGGTGAGTGCTCGCCGGAAATATTGAAGGCCGCCCAGTCGCCCATTTTGTTTTCGTCGTAGGTCATGAAGCCGACCTGCTCCGAACCTGAGTCGGGATCGATCTGGTAACGCTCCTTGCCGTTGTAGTGTTTGCCGTGGATGAAAGCTACGAACAGCCCTCTCGGTGCGGGACTCAGCACTTCCGCCAGGATGCGCGCTTCGAGATTGTATTTGAGCTTGTGGCGGGTCGTATTCTGACTCTCTTTCAGCAAACCCGCATCGCAACCAGCCGACGCCGGGCTGCCCGCTTTCTTAATCTCGTCATAGGTCGAGTCCGTAAAGCGCAGGACCGCCTGATTGAAACTCTCGCTGAACTCGTCCTCTTTGGTGAGCAGCTTCAAACTCTTGCGCTCGGATTCGAGCGGCGGGTCAAGGACAAAGTGGCCTTCGCCCACGAAAACTGCTCCTGTGACCACGCCCTCTACCGGCGTCACGAAGCACACCGTTCCCGAGTGCAAATGGAATGTGCCGGCGTCGCGCTTCAAAGTGAGGTCGGTGACGCCCACCGCTTCGCCGGACAGCGTCAGGTTGCGAAGTTGCTGGTATGTCGGATCGGAGTTAGGACCAGGGACCGGAGTATCGGCGGCGTAAAGAGAAAGAGGAGGAAACGAGGCTAGCAAAATTGCGGCAGCATACGAAATACGAGAAGCCATAATGGGCAAGAGCCTCCGGTATAAAAGCGCGCCTGAAGTATGCACGATTGATGCGTTCTCGGATAGGACTTAGATCACAAGATACTGGACACAGATAATCAGCGGAGATTTGGGGAAGACCTGCACCTTGTCAAGTAATAGGAGGTATTGCTCCGGAAACGGCGGCGGAGTCGGCGGCAGGAAGTCGATCATCGGGTGCCCCACTCATTCGCGTTCTCTGCGAATGAGTTGATTGGATAAGAGCGAAGGCTCGATGTACCCGGTAGTCTTGATTTGAGGATCAAAGACGCTGGGAAGAAAGGAGCCTTCGCAGATGATGATTATAGGATGTGATTTTCATCCCAGCTGGCAGCAAATTGCATGGTTGAATACGGAGACGGGGGAAACCGGGGAGCAGAAGTTAGTTCACGCCTCCGGAGACGCCAAGAGGTATTACGCGCAGGTGCCTGGACCGGCGCTAATTGGCATGGAGGCCACGGGGAACAGTCAGTGGTTTGTGGAGCTGGCGCAGGAACTGGGACACCAGATCTGGATCGGGGATGCGGCGCAGATCCGGGCCAGTTACGTGCGCAAGCAGAAGACGGACAGGCGGGATGCGGCCCACATTCTGAAGCTGGTGGTGGAGGGGCGGTTTCCGAAGTTGTGGACTCCGGACCAGGAGCAACGCGATCTGCGGCAGTTGGTTTTGCATCGGCACAAACTGGTGGAGATTCGCAGCCGGGTGAAGAACGAACTGCAGCATCTTTCTCTGAACAAGGGGATGCAGCGCAAGGCCAAGCTGTGGAGTCAGGCAGGACAGAAGCTGTTGCGCGAGTTGCCGTTGCAACCGTGGGCGACATGCCGGCGGGAAGACTTACTCGGGTTGCTCGGCATGTTGAACGAGCAGATCGGGAAGTTGGATGAGGCGGTGCAGCAAGCGGCCGACGAACATCCGCAGGCGCGGTTGCTGATGACGCAGCCGGGGGTCGGTCCGAACACGGCGCTGGCGTTCGTGCTGACCATGGGCGATGTCAGCCGGTTTCCACGGGGCAAGCAGGTGGCAAGTTATCTGGGGCTGATTCCGCGCGAGGAAAGTTCGGGCGGACGGCAGAAGCTGGGCGCGATCACGAAGCAAGGCAACCGGCTGGTGCGGTCGTTGCTGGTGGCAGCGGCGCAGATCGCAGTGCGGTTGGATCCTGGGATGAAGAAACAGTATTTGCATCGCTGTCACCAAAAGCCGAAAGGAGTGGCCAAGGTGGCAGCGGCGCGGAGATTAGCCGTACGACTCTACTGGATGCTGCGCACCGAGAAAGCGTATCCAGAGATCGTTCGCATCGAGAGCAGCCCGCGGGTGGCCCTGGTCAGCGCGAGCTAGACCGCTGAGTTGATTGGGCGCTCTCGCATCCCGCGAAGGGCCCGTGCAAAAGACGGCGCAAACGACGCGCCTTGGAAAACGAAAAAGATGTTTTCCACTTTCGCACCGGCCCGGCGACTGCGGCGGGATGTTCGCATAGAAGAATCATGGTCGAGGTTCGGGCCGTATCGATGGTTGGTGGAATGATCTTCCACCGGAAAATGATTCACGTGAGATTTCCAGAGTCTTGGTCCTCAACCTCTCTGGCACAGCAAGCGGTGCTTCGGCACGGCACAGGATAACTTTGTCCTTGACACCGCCTTCGCTCTTATCGAG
>CAVRNL010000087.1:0-4091 GCA_963722485.1 uncultured Acidobacteriaceae bacterium | reverse complement strand
TTTGCGTGCCTTGGTTGGATTACGTATTGCTAAACTGTCTCGGCACAATCGACGCGACCGTGTTCGTCAAAAGCGAGTCTGAAAATCGCAACTCCCTTCGCGTTCGTATGATTGCCCATCCTATCCGCTTGCATTTCGACGTGCTTTACATGTTCGAGCATCTGTTCGTCAGTTAGACAGACTGCTCCGACTTTCCCGTAATCGCTTCCGTCGCAGAGGCAGGCGCAGGTGAGTGTGGCACGTGCGGCCTGCGCCGACAGCAGAAGTGCTAGCGCCACCAGAAAGATAAGGCCTGAAAATCGCATACTTTGATTAGACATCAATGCCGGTTCGGACGACTGTTGTTAACAGCGATTTTACAACTTACCAAAATCCGGAACGAATACCGGGTCGTTTCCCAGATAGCTGGACACCTTCCAGCCCGCCTCAGCGGTTCGACTCACGATAGTCCTCTTCCCGTTTTTCAGTACTTTCGTAACTCTCAGTTGGGCCATTGACGGCGGTATTCTAGGGTTGTTTCTCCCCCTGTTCTTAGACGAATTCATTTTCAGGGTGTGGTGCGGCTTATCGCCGCGAGGACGATTGTAATGGCGACAATGTTTGGCCGTTTCGAAATTCAGAGTGAGCTTTCGAAGTCTGAGACCGCCTTGATTTATAAGGCGATGGACACGGAGACCAACCAGGTTGTGGCGCTCAAGACGCAGAGTCTGGAGCCGCTGGGCGACCGCGCGGAAGCGTTTGTGGAGACGCTGATCGCCGAAGGCGAAAGCACGCGCGATCTGGTCGGCCAGAACATCGTGCTGCTCTATGGAGCGGGCGAGATCGACGGGCAATTCTGCGCCGCGATGGAGTACATACAGGGCAACAGCGTGGCCACCATGTTGGCGCGCAAAGAAGGCTTCTCCATCTGGGATCTGCTCGACATTACGCGCCAGGTTTGCGCTGGATTGGAGCAGGCCGCGGCGAAGGGCGTCGCGCATTGTTCGCTGGAGCCCGCCAAGATCATGGTGCAGTGGGACGGGATGGTCAAAATTCTCGGCTACGGCATCTCCAACATGAGCCTCATCCAAGCGGAATCGGGTAACGGCTTGGGGCGGCTCATGCCTTACTGCGCTCCCGAACAGATCCGCGGAGAAGTCATCGATCTGCGTTCGAACCTGTTTACCTTGGGCGCGATCCTCTACGAAATGGTGGTGGGGCGGAAGGCATTCGATGCCGAGGATCCGGTCGCGCTGCTCAGTCAGATCGAGAATGAGATGCCCGCGAACCCGTCTTCGGTGAATGGCAAGATTCATCCGGCGGTGAGCGCGCTGATTATGAAAGCGCTGGCGAAAGATCCGGCGGAGCGCTACCAGAGCGCGCGCGAACTGGTGGACGACCTGGAGAAGTGCAAGGAAAGCGGCAAGAAGGGCACGGATGCCAGGAAGACGACCGCGAAGCCGAGTGTTGCCGTGAGTCCCGAAGCGCGTGCAGCGGCGGCCAGTAAGTTTGTTTCGGCAGCGTCCAGCGTGGTGAAGCCCCAGGCTCCCGCTGTGCCGGTTCCATCGGTTTCGCCCAAGCCCGTTTCTCACGTTGCGCCTCGAATCGACGCGCCGGTGCCGGCGAAGGCGGATACGCCAGCGGCCGGAACCAGGGCCGCGGTGGCGGCTGCCGGCGCGGCGACCGGACTGAGCGCCGCGCGCACACCAGATGCAAAGCCGGCTGCGAAACTTGATTTCAGGTCTGATTTTAAGTCCGAGTCGAAGTCTGGCGCGCCAGTCCTTGGCGAATTTAACGTCAGTGCTCCCGATGCCCACGCTGCGCCCAGTCCGGTGCTGTCGGCGGCGGTGGCAGAGCCAGAGTGCGAGCCGCATTCGCCCCGCGTGGCCGTGGATCCAATGATGTCGGAAGCGGCGGCGGACTCATCCAGCACGAGCTTTTCCGACATGGCGGAGATGCCTCCGCTCCAGGAACCGGTTTTCGCGCCGTCAATTCCGGAGCCGGTGGAGCCGACGCTTACGGTGGCGCAGAGCCCAACGCGGAAGGAAGAGAAACCGAGAATTCAGCCGCGGGAAGTGGCGGAGAAGGCAATCAAGGAAATCTCCACGATTCCGCCGCGGTTGATGATCTATTCGATTCTGGGCGCTCTGGGGTTGATCCTCGTGATTGCGATCGCGCTCTATTTGCATGTGCGCTCGGAAGACGATGGCTCGACTGCCGCTCCGCGACCGACGAAAGCCGTAAGCAAAACTTCAACCCAGCCGGGTGCACAGACTCCGGCTCAGCAAGTCGAGACACCCACTGCACCGGTTGCGCCCTTTGAGGAAGCTCAACCCAGCGTTTCGGTACGTCAAGTGGAAAAGCGCAACGCGAAAAACGCTCGCCGGGCGCCCGCTCCGGTTGCGGCACCGGCGCCGGCCGTGATCCCGGGCCAAGCGCTGGTCGATTCCAGCCCACAGGGCGCGCAGTTTCAGGTCGATGGGAAAAGCGATCCGTCGTGGGTTACGCCGTTTAGCTTGATCGGCCTAAGCCCCGGGAAGCACATCATATCTGTAAGCAAGTCCGGCTATTCGTCCGAGATACGCTCGGTCGAGGTGGCGGCTGGCGGCAAAATTTCTCTGACGCTTCATTTGTCGCCGATGAATGCGCTGGTGGTGGTCGGGAGCACGCCGCCGGGCGCTGAGATCGTCATCGACGGCAAGACGACCGGACGAGTAACCCCGTCACAGTTCGCGGTCGAAAAAGGCAGCCATACAGTTCTGCTGCGCAAACAGGGGTATCTCGACGAGACCGTCACTGCCGATCTCGGTCCGGCGCAGAATTTCCAGTACTCGCCGGCGCTCAGAGCTCTGGGCAATACGGAAGACATGAAGACCGTCGGCAAGTTCAACAAGCTGTTTGGACGCGGCGGAGACAGCACGGCGGGCATGGGTTCCATCAGTGTTCACACCCAGCCCAAGGGCGCACAGATTGCGATCAACCAGCGGGTCCTCGATAAGATGTCGCCCGTCGAAGTCATGCTGGGACCGGGGAATTACATCGTGGATGTCACGCTCACTGGTTTCAAACCGGTCCACAAAGTGGTCAGCGTCGACAAGGGCGGCAAGGCCGCAATCGACGAGGTTCTCGAACGGCAGTAAGCCAGCCAGCCCTGCCTCAGGTGGGATAGTCTGGAAGCGGCGATTGCCTTCCTATCACTTAAAGCCGTGATCCAAATCACAAGCCGCGATTTCCGGGTGAGGGCACGATAGGATTAACATAAGGCGACAACAAGTATATTGTGTCGTCGCAGCCTATGCCCGGAAAGTTGAGTCCCGATCTGTTGCAAGCCCTGCGCGGAATCGAGTCGGTTCAAACCTTCCCCACCGGCGCCACGCTGTTTCAGCAGGGTTCCGCGGTCACGGGCGTTTACGTGGTGGAAAGCGGGGAGGTGCGCGTCCTGCTGCCTGCCGGTCAGAGTGAAGAGCAACTTTTGGAGGTCGTCGGCCCTGGGGCTGTACTTGGACTAAGCGAGAGCATGACCGGGGAAGAGTATCGAATCACTGCGGAAGCGGGCGGCGAAACGACGGCGGCTTTCATTCCGCGCGAGAAGTTTCTGGAATTTCTGCAGGAACACTGCGATTACTGCATGCAGATCGTGCGGCTCTTGAGCGAAGACTTGCACGGACTCTACCACAAATTCCGCAGCATCAGCGCGCATCCGGGACGTCCGCGGCACCGGCCTCTAGGCGAACAGTTGAACTAGCGCTAGTTCCCAGTCCTCAGACTGCTACGGTGTCAACTGTTGAATTGTTGCAAAATATCGCTCGTCTCGTGCGGCTAGTGTTCGCAGGTCTTTGAACGACCTCTAGAACTGAGAACCGGGAACCGAGAACTGATCTCCCCTAGTTCGCTTTGAAGTTGACCGTGATCTGCGTCTGAATTTCTACGGGCTGGCCATTGAGATAATACGGCTTGTATCTCCACTGGCGAACCGCTTCCAGCGCGGCGCGGGCAAGAACGGTCTGTCCACTGAGCACCTTCAGATTCGTGACATTGCCCTGTTTGTCGACGGTGGCTTCGATTTGCACTGCGCCCTCGGCATGAGTCGCGAGCGCAGATGAAGGATACTT
>CAVRNL010000086.1:0-5704 GCA_963722485.1 uncultured Acidobacteriaceae bacterium | reverse complement strand
GTATCGCTTCTTGTTGAGTCGCGAATCGGTGCGGAAGGGCAGGGCATCATCGTCGCAGGCCAGTTGCAGGTGTTGGCGGGCGGCTGGAAATCGTTTTGCCGCAGCAGGCTTTCGCCCCAAAGATATTGGAGCGCGGCGGAATGAGGTTCCTCTTGCGCGGCGGCGGCGCAGCGAAGAGCTGCCGTCGCAAAATCGCCGGCGGCGGCCGCCTGTTGCGCACCGGCCAGATTCTGCTCGCACTGCGCCCGGTCCGCAGGCGTCAGGTTGAGGTTGGTGGCCGAGGCGAACGGCGGACAATCCCCGAGATTGACCGCCACCGTGTTCAATAGCACCTTCGCTCCTGAGCGCAACCCGGCGGTAAATTGCCCGGTCGAATACGGGCCGGTTGTTCGACGCAACGCCGGCGGCGCCTGCGGCCAAGGCTGCCCACCATATATGGTTGTTGTAGCGGCTGCGGCGATATGTCCCGTAATAGGCGAGGCTTGCTTGCGCCATTCGGACGAACCACTGCTCGACACGAACTTTGGCGGCCTGGTCGAGGCCGGGCGCCTCGCGAAGCTTCAGATAAGCCAAGGCTACGCCCGAACAGACCCATTTCCGCTGATGCTCGCCGTTCTCGTTCAGGACACCGAGCATGGCCTCGCCCTTTGCCCAGCCGTCGAGCCACGTCAGCGCGCAGGCCGCCACGGCCGGCTGCGGCGGCTTACTGCATAACCATGCATCGGCGAACTGGGCAATCTTCAACACGAAATCGCTCGGGTTTTTTGTCGCGGCCTGGTAGCGCTTGAATTTTTCGGGGTCTACGATGCTGTAGGCGGGGTCCGTGTAATAGCCTTCCGGATTAAGGTCGCGCTGCGGCCCGCGAATTGGGAATTGCGAAGCGAGTACGGTTCGAAGGCAGAAAGAGCCGCGCGGAAGTGGCGGACGCCATGCGGGCTTGCTCGCTATTCGTGCTCCCCAGCCGCTACGAAGGGTTGGGGTGCGTGTATCTGGAGGCCATGGCTTGCGGCAAGGCGGTGATTGCCTGTCGCGGGCAGGGAATCGATGAAATCGTCCAGCACGGGAAAAATGGCTGGCTGATACCGGTGGATGGTCTGGACGAACTGGGGCAGGGACTCTCGACGTTGCTACGGTCTCCTGATCTCTGCTTGCGTTTGGGTGCGTCGGCGCGTGAGACGGTCCTCAACGGGCTGACGTTGTCCCACCAGGCGCAGCGCCTGGCGCAGATTTATTGCGATGCCATTCGAGGAGGCAGCCAACCGTTATGAAGTCCCTATTTGTTACCGCCAGGCCGGTTACAATTGCCGCGAACGAAATCGTCGAACTCGCGCAATTCATCGCGTCGCAATCGGGACGCGAGCCGGCTGCCGTCGAAAGCCATCTGCGCTGGTTCCTGCTTGAGAACCCGGCGCGCGACCCGGCCCTCTCCCTCGGTTGTGGATTACGCTCACCCCAAGGCGAGTTGGTCGGTTGCATGCTGCATGTCCCGCAAATTTTCCGCTTTCAACAGCAAACATTTCCGGTGATTTTGGCGAGCTCACTCTATGTTGAGGCGCGTTATCGCGGCAACGGTGGTGTCGTGCTCTTCCGCAAGTTTATGGAGTTAGGGAACAAATGGCCGATTTTCACCAACTCCGCCAACCCCGTGGCAGCAGTGTTTTGGAGATCGCGAAGAGCGGTTCCGATTCCGTATACCGATCACGAATTGTTGGGCGTGCTTCGGTGGCAAGGCGTGATTGAAGAAGGGCTCGTCCGTCGTGGAGTGCCGAACCTGGCAGCGCGAACCGCCAGCGGCCCCGCCGGGCTTTTTGTGCGCCCCTTCCGGCGACTCAAGCTCGATGGCGGGAGCCTGGACGATTTGGTCCCTCTGGCTTCGGCCGAGGATGTCATGCGGCTGCCCATGCAAGGATCCCAGTCCGAGATGACCGCAAACCGCGATTTGGAGTACATCCGTTGGCGGTACTTTTCGAGGCAAGATGCAACGATTGCCGTCTTCGCTTTTCGCAACAAACGCAGCGGCGCTGAAGTACTGGTGACCGTGAATCGCCGACCGCGTGGATATCGCGGACAGATCAACACCCTGAATTTGCTGGATATTTTTCCCGCGGTGGCCCCCGAAGTATGTGTGTCGATCGTCGCTGGTTTGGCCGAACGCTATCGCGGCGCAGTGGATGCCATTGTGCTGCGCGGCCTAGATGAAGCGCGGCAGGATTTGTTTGGTCGCCTTGGTTTCATGCGTCGCCAGTTCGATGCGCCCAATGGCTGGTTCGTGGACAGGTCTGGTACCATGCCAACTCGAAACTGGTATATGGTCCCTGCCGACGGCGATTGGCTGATTTGAGAAGGGGGCAATTGCGGAGTGGCAGAGCTCCGAGAAGACCCCAGCCTGACATCTAACATCTGTAACATGACGATCACGGCGAGAGGAGTTTTGCTTTGAGGCGCTTCCTGCGGGCGAGTGCGATGCATGCGGTCGCTGGCCTTCACTTGGATGAAGTGATGTTTCGGTGCCAGCGCTGGCGGGCGTCGCACGGTGCTCCTCTCGTGCTGGTGGTTGAGATGCACGAAACTCTTTGCCGTGATGCCGCTCAGCTTCAGCGCCAACTGGAATGGGTGGCCGAACGTTTTGCGCTCATCTCTCCCGAAACTTTCTTTAGGCTATGGGATCGCACACGGACTCGGCCCAGCTGGTTCAATCCCGCTGTGGTGTTTACTTTTGACGATGGCCGCGCAAGCAACTATACCGTGGCTGCGCCCATGCTTGAATCCATGGGGACGCGCGGCCTGTTTTTTGTGGTGCCAGAGTTTGTGGGGCTGACGGGGCAGAAGGCTCGCGACTTCTACTATTCGCGGATCGATCCCCGCGGCTTGCCGCCATCCGAATCCGCCGAGCAATGGACGCCCATGAATTCCGATCAACTCGCCGACCTTACCCGGCGCGGACATTCCATCGGGAACCATACTCTGTCGCACGTAAGTCTCGCGGGGCTTTCCCCGTTCGATCTGGAGCGCCAGATCTCTACCAGTGCCGCGAAAATCTCATCCTGGACACAGAAAAGCGTGGAAGCTTTTGCCTGGCCGTATTCGTGGAACGCGATCGACCGGGAAGCATGGGGTTGGATTCGGAAAACGCATCGCTTCTGTTTTTCGCCCTGCCCCGGAACGACCAATTACTCCAAGGACTCGCCGCACCTGATTTGGCGGACCGAGATCGAAGCCTACTATTCCGATGCGCTATACCGGTTCATGTACTCGGGCATGGTTGACGCAGCCTGGGCGCGCAGACGTCGGCGTCTCCAAGCGATGCTGCGAACATAAACGTCCATTCGTTTTGCGAATGATGTGCCGTGTACGAGACTCGCAACATGTTCGCGTTTCTAAACGGTGTTTGTGCTGGCGCTCTGGTGCGAATGGAATCCGCGATCAAACTTACCGCGACCCCGGCTTGCGCTCGGAAATCTCAGACCTTCCTTTCCCCGGCTTCGATGCCGCGTCATCGGAGAAGGGCCGGACCGCGCCCAATTTGAAGCGCTGGCGAGCGACTTGGGCATTGAGCAGCAGGTTCAGTTTGTCGGGCGGCAGAGCCGTACCGAGGTCGCAGAGGCCATGCGACGCTGCTCCGTGTTCGTGTTGCCCAGCCGGAACGAGGGCCTGGGATGCGCGTACCTGGAAGCCATGTCTTGCGACAAGCCGGTGATTGCCTGTTGCGGGCAGGGTATCGATGAAGTGATCGAGCACGGCGAGAATGGTTGGCTCATCCCGGTGGACGGACTCGAACAGCTTGTGCAGGGGCTTGCCGTGTTACTCGGGTCGTCCGAATTGCGCGCGCGCATAGGGATCGCGGCGCGCCAGACAGTCCTCGAAAAGCTGACGCTATCGCATCAGGCAGAACATCTGGCCAGAATTTACCGCGAAGCCATCGCATGAATGGCTGGCCGATTACCTAACCGCCCAGGTGGAGTGGTAATCTGATCCCATTTTCGGAGGCCTGATGCCTCAAAAATTGCGTTTTGTAGTTGTGGGCCCTCATGACTATTCGCAGATTGATAGAGCACTTGAGTAGGGGAGTGGTGTTGCGCCGACGCCTTCCCGCAAGGTTTGGGCGTCTCCCAATCTATGTGACGCCGGAGGCGGGTCTGCGATACTGGTCGGCCATGTCACGAGTTGATTCCGTACTCTATAACATGGCAGAAGAACTTGTGAAACCGGGCTCCGCGGTTTGGGACGTGGGCGCCAACGTGGGGCTTTTCAGCTTGTGTGCGGCCGCGATCTCCGGTCAATCCGGCTTCGTTTTGTCAATCGAGCCGGATGTGTGGCTTGCACATTTGATCACCCGTTCCTGCCGGGAAATTGCGCACTATCCATGTTCGAAGGTGCAAGTTCTGTGTGCGTCAATTTCAGGTTCAAACCGCGTTTCAAGTCTTGAAATAGCGGAAAGAGCAAGAGCCTCAAATCATTTGGTCGGAACGTTGGGCTCGACCCAGGCAAGTGGAATGCGGTGCATTCAACCCACCGTTTCGCTCACCTTGGACTTCCTGTTGGATTATTTTCCCGCTCCGTCAGTGGTGAAGATCGACGTGGAGACTCACGAGGTGAGTGTTTTGAAAGGAGCCGCACGGCTATTGAAGGAAATCCGGCCAACAATTTGGTGCGAGGTCTCGCCTGAGAACTCCGCAGAAATCACGGAGTTGTTGCACGCTGCGGGATACAAACTCTATGGAGCGGAAGTTCAACCCCATACACCTACTGATCGGGCGTGGTTCCACACTCTGGCAGTCCCGCCGAATCCGGGGACGGGCGAGGCTTGCGGCATAGTTTCAAAAGCGATACTAGCACAGCGTTCTTTGTGAAAACCGGGCGCTGGAGGCTAAGATAGTAGAACCTTTCCAACGGGACAGCCGTGATTGAGACCAAGTCGGAAACTGAGGTGTCGAGTTCGGGGACAGCCTCGGCATCGCTTCCCCTGAGCGTGATTATCCCAGTCCGCAATGAGGCACGTAACCTTCCCCGCTGTTTGGAATCGCTGAAGTCCGCCGGGGAAGTTTATGTCATCGATTCGCAAAGTACCGATGACACTGCTGCCATTGCCCAGTCGCATGGCGCCAAGGTGGTCCAGTTCCAGTATGCAGGCGGCTGGCCGAAGAAACGCCAGTGGGCGATGGATGAGTTGCCTCTGGCTTACAACTGGATCCTGCTGCTTGATGCCGACGAGGTTCTGACACCCGAGCTCGCGGATGAGATCCGAACAGCGATTCAGGACCCGCATACGAATGGCTATTACATTGCTTTGCAGATGCATTTTCTGGGACGGCGGCTGCGACGTAGCGGAGGAAAGTTGTGGAAGCTGTCTCTATTCCGTAAAGGCCTCGGGCGTTTCGAATGCCGCCTTCGAGATCAGGACGCCAGCATGGCCGACATGGAAGTGCACGAGCACGTCATGGTGAACGGCGTGACGCGCAAACTGATTCACCCGCTCATCCATCACAACGTCGAGTCCCTGTCTCGTTACATCCAGAAGCACAACGAGTACTCGAATTGGGAAGCGCGCGTTTGGCTTGATGGCAACCGCAATAGAAATGACGAGGAGATTCAGCCTTCTCTGTGGGGAACGCAAGCGCAGCGTCGCAGATGGCTGCGGCGTCATTTTTTTTGGCTGCCCGGGTCGCCGCTCTTGTTCTTTCTTTACAAGTACGTGTTCAACCTG
>CAVRNL010000085.1:0-16327 GCA_963722485.1 uncultured Acidobacteriaceae bacterium | reverse complement strand
ATTCGAATCGACGTTTCTGGATTGCAGGCCGTTCCCCTGGGAGATTCGCAGCAACTGCGGCCGGGCCAGATGGCGATTGCGATCGGCAATCCATACGGGTTTCAGTCCACCGTGACGGCGGGCGTGATCAGCGCGCTGGGCGTTCGCTGCGCTCGCACTCGGGACGCTTGATCGAGGATGTCATTCAAACCGACGCCGCTTTGAACCCTGGAAATTCCGGAGGCCCGCTGGTGGATTCGCGAGGCCAGGTGATCGGAGTCAACACGGCGACGATTCTGCCGGCCCAGGGAATCTGTTTCGCCATCGGGATCAACACCGCAAAATTCGTTGCCAGCCGACTGTTGCGTGACGGGCGCATCCGGCGCAGCTACATCGGAGTTTCGGCGCAGACGGTTCCCATTCATCGACGGGTGGTGCGCTTCTATGGCTTGGCGCGGGAGACCGGCGTGGTAGTAGTCGGCATCGAGGATCGCAGCCCGGCGCGGAGAGCAGGCTTGCGTGAGGGCGACATCATCGTGGCACTCGATGAGAAGCCGGTGGCTGGCGTCGACGACCTGCATCGTCTGCTGACCGACGCTCAAGTCGGCACGCGCTGCGCTTTGACGGTCATTCGCCACACTGATCGCCTGATTCTGCCGATCTTTCCCGAAGAAGCGGTGCAATAGCGGAGCGACGGGCGTCTCGCCCGTCCCGTCTCGGACGCTCCTATCGCGTTGCACACACACGATTTCGTGTGTTAGCTTCGATTCGGAGAGTTCCGCTTGCGACACACGGTTCCGGCTGGGATGGAGCGCAAGGAAACTGACGTTTACCTGCGGCTCGATCCGGCGCGTCTTCCCCAGCATATCGCCATCATCATGGACGGAAACGGGCGCTGGGCCCGGCGCCGACACATGCCGCGTGTAGCCGGACATCGCGCCGGTGTAGCCGCCGTGCGTTCGACGGTCGAAACTGCGGCGCGCATAAAAATTCCGGCGTTGACGCTCTACGCCTTCTCCGAAGAAAACTGGAAAAAACGTCCGAAGACGGAAGTCGATTTCCTGATGCGCCTGTTGTGTCACTTTCTTAAAGCGGAAATCAAAACGCTCAACGAAAACAATATCCGCTTGAAATATATCGGACGCCAGCATGAGTTACCGGAGTCGGTGCAGCGCGAAATGGAAGAAGCAAGCGATGCTACCTCGAAGAACACAGGGATGCTGCTGACGCTGGCGCTGAATTACAGCGCGCGCAGCGAGATCGTCGACGCGTTTCGCTCGCTGGCGGAGGCTGCGGCGCGCAATGGCGGCATAGATCACATGCAAGTCGACGAGCAAGCGATCAGCGATCATCTCTACACCCGGGGTCTGCCCGATCCCGACTTGGTAATTCGCACCAGCGGCGAGATGCGGCTGAGTAACTTCCTGCTCTGGCAACTGGCCTACGCCGAGATCTATGTAACGCCGACGCTGTGGCCCGACTTCCGCGGCGTGCAGCTGCTGGAGGGAATCGAAGAGTACCAGACGCGCGACCGCCGCTACGGCGGCCTGGGGCCGGATGGGCACGCTCCGCAGCATACGCCGCGGGCCCACGCTGAGGCCAAGCGTTGATGAGAGCGGCTCGTGGAGAGACGGGCGTTGTCGCCCGTCCAGGTTGTGTAGGGACGGCCGTCCCCGACCGTCCAAGCCGAGCGCAGCTCGACAACTGCCGGCGATCAAAGCCACTCTTGATTTGCGGCGGCCGCAGCGTGATCCGTAGCGTGATCCCATGATCAAGCGCATCGCCACCGCCGTCGTTCTAATTCCCCTCGTTCTGCTGCTGGTGCTGAAAGCTCCGCTCTACGTGCTAGCCATCGTGGCCGGAGCAATCGCCCTTCTGGCCATCGCCGAGTTCTTGAAACTCATAACCCACTACGCAGTTCAACCGTTGCCACTAACGACCTACGCCTTCGTCGCACTCTTCTTTGCCTATGTAATCGTCGCCTCAACTAACCGCACACCGCTGATGGAGACGACCGCCGTTCTCTACGGACTGGCCGTAGCCGCAGCGTTAGCGCCTTTTGTATTCCTGACGGTCGCCATGCGTCGATCCGACTTGACCAGCGGCTATCCCACAGCCGCCGCTTCGGCATTCGCCTTCGGATACATTGCGATCCCAATGGCGCTGCTGGTCGAGATCCGCCAGCAGCCGGCCGGAGCGATCTGGACCATCTACACGCTGCTCGCCGTCTGGGCGGGCGATATCTTCGCCTACTTCGTCGGCAAATCGCTGGGCCGCCACCGCATGTCGCCGCAGATCAGCCCGAAGAAAACCTGGGAAGGCGCGGCGGCATCGATCCTGGCCAGCGTGATCGTAGGCACGCTGTGGATGCAGCACGCGCCCGGAATCAGTTCCGCTCTTCTGCGGATCGGATTGATTGACCGTCGCGATGGCATGTTCGGTCTGGAGCAGCCGCAACTGTGGCCCATCATTCTGCTGTCGGCGGTGGTTAACATCGCCGCGCAATTAGGCGACTTGGTCGAATCCCTCATCAAGCGCGGCGCCGGAGTAAAAGATTCCGGCGCCATCCTCCCCGGCCACGGCGGCATGCTCGATCGCATCGACGCCATGCTCTTCGCAGTGCCGGTAGTGTGGGCATATGGGGCTTGGCGGCTGATGCAGTAGGAGCGGCAACTTGCCACGAGCAAGCCTTTTCCCTATATTGAAGCCCATGGAAGTCCATTTCACCCCCGACGTTGAAAAGAAGCTCAACGACCTCGCAGCGCAGAGCGGACGCGGGGCGGACGAGCTTTTGCAGGACGCGTTCGCCGCATATTTTGACGAACTGGTCCAGACCCGGGACATGCTCGACAACCGCTATGACGAACTGAAGAGCGGCCGGGTGAATCCCATCGACGGTGAAGAAGCCTTTGCCCGCCTGAAAGCGAAAACCGACGCACAGCGCAACCGCGAAGCATGAGCAGCAGCGGCTACGCTCTCCACCCGCAAGCCCTCGCCGATCTCGACGATATACGCGATTACATCGCACAGGGAAACCCCGACGCAGCCGACCGGCTCATGTCGGAGATTTTTGACACCATTCGCGGGCTTGTGCCGTTTCTTTACCAGGGTCACCGACGCCCCGACCTCAGTTCGCGGTTTTTGCGGTTCACTCTTGTACGTGAATACCTGATTGCCTACGCGCCCGAGGAAAAACCCTTGTGGTTTGTCGCCGTTATACACGGACGCCGCAGTCCCCGTATCATGGCCGCGATTCTGAGAGGTAGGGAGTAAACGCTCACGCTGCCGGATGCCGGGTGTCCGACAACCAGTCCCCTCCCATACAATAAGAAGGTCGCATGAAACGCATCGCCATCCTCGGTTCGACCGGCTCCATCGGCCGCAGCACATTGAGTGTGGTCGAAAGCTATCCCGACCGCTTTCAGGTCGCAACATTAGCCGCGGGCAACAATGCCGAACTCGCCTTTGAGCAAGCGCTGCGCTGGAAGCCCGGCGTCCTCTCGTTGGCCAAGGAGCAGGATGCCGAAGCGCTCCGCGCAAAACTCCGCCGCGAGGGCCTCTCCGAAATTGAAGTCGCGCATGGCGCCGCCGGCACGGTTCGTGTAGCGACCCATCCTGAGGTGGATTTCGTGGTCAGCGCCATCGTTGGCGTCTCCGGCCTGGAGGCGACCTACGAAGCGGTCCGTGCCGGAAAGTCCGTTGGCCTGGCCAACAAAGAATGTCTCGTGGTGGCGGGCGAACTGATCACCGCCGAGGCGCGCAAACAGGGCAAGCCGCTGCTGCCGATCGACAGCGAACACAACGCCATCCACCAGTGTCTGCGCGGCGGCCGAATGAATGAGGTCGAGCGCATCTGGTTGACCGCTTCCGGCGGGCCGTTCCTGAAGACGCCTAAGTCGGAGTTTGCATCAATAACGGTGCAACAGGCGCTCAATCATCCTACCTGGAAAATGGGAAAAAGAATCACCATCGACTCCGCAACCTTAATGAACAAGGGGTTCGAGGTCATCGAGGCCTGCCGCTTGTTCAATGTGCCTCCCGACCGGGTGCAAGTCGTTGTGCATCCGCAGTCTACGATCCATTCCATGGTTGAATTCGTGGATGGCAGCATACTTGCTCAGATTTCTGTGACCGACATGCGTCTGCCGATTTTGTATGCGCTGACCTATCCGGAGCGCATCCCTTCGGAGCTGCGCTTCTCGGTTGGTGACCTAAGGCATCTGGATTTCTGCCCTCCGGATATGGCTAAATTCCCTTGTCTAGGTTTAGCTTACGCAGCGGCGGCCGCCGGAGGCGCAAAGACCATCGCCTTGAACGCCGCCGACGAAGTCGCAGTGGCTGCGTTTCTGGAAGAACAGATCGGATTCGAGGAAATTTCGGGAATCGTCGAAGAGGTAATGTCTGCAACTCCAGTCGGAAATCTGGAATCTATACACACAGTGCTTGCTCTCGACACCGAGGCCCGCCTCTTGGCAAGAAAAATGGTTCAAAAGAAAGTGCAGCAGCGCCACCGAAAAGGATTGCCCATCGGGGCCATTTCGTAACCGGAATTTTGGAGTAATCTGAGGAGATAATGCCGCAGCTTTTGTCCATCCTTCACACCATCTTTATCATGGGGATCGTCCTCGGATTCATGATCCTGATTCATGAGTTCGGCCACTTCGCCGTGGCCAAATATTTCGGCGTCCGGGTGGAAGTGTTTTCCATCGGCTTCGGCAAGCGCCTGTTCGGCGTCACCAAAGGCGGTACCGACTATCGCATCAGCGCCATTCCGCTCGGCGGCTACGTGAAAATGTCGGGCGAGAACCCCATGGACGACCGCACCGGCGATCCCGGCGAGTTTCTGTCCCATCCACGCTGGCAGCGCTTCCTCATCGCTTTGGCCGGACCAGCGATGAACATCATGCTCGCCATCGCCCTGCTCACCGGCGTGTACATGGTGCATTACGAATATCCCGCCTTTCTCGATGATCCCGCCGTTGTGGGATGGGTGCATCCCAACACTCCCGCGGAAAAGGCAGGCATCCAGAGGGGCGACAAGATTGTCCGGGTCGAGGACATTGAGAATCCGAATTGGGAGCAGGTCGACGTCAAGGACGCCCTCAGCCCGAATCAGCCTTTGAAGTTCGGCATCGAGCGCGACGGCAAAGTCATGGAGAAGACTCTGGTTCCGCTGCCGTTCGGACCCAATCAATACGGAGCCGTAGGTTGGTCGCCGCAAGAATCCAGCGTCACCTTGACCATCGTCGAACCTGGGATGCCCGCGCAAAAGGCAGGCATCAAGGTTGGGGACCGCATCCTCACCGCCAACGGGCAGGACATTCCCGCCGTGGAAGCGCTCATCCAGATGTTGACCCGCACCAAGGATCAGCCGTTGGAGATTGTGGTCCTCCGCAACGGCCAGAAACTGACCTTCACCGTGAAACCGATGCTCGACCCCGGAGGCCCTGGGCAGGAGCCTGCCTACCGGATCGGCGTCGCCAGCGTCCCCCTCAAGGTCGTAAAGCTCAATTTCCCGGATGCGCTGCAGCGTTCCCTGTCGGACAACAAGAAGAGCTCTTTCCTGATCCTGGAGTTGCTGCAAAAGATGGTGCAGCGCAAAGTATCCATGCGTCAGGTGGATGGCCCGATCGGAATCGGCAGCGCGGTTGGCCAAGCCGCCCGCGAAGAGGGCTGGACTCCGCTGCTCTTAATCAGCGCCGCCATCAGCTTGAACCTGGGCATCATGAACCTGCTTCCGATCCCCATCCTGGACGGCGGCGTAATCCTGCTCCTTTTCATCGAGAGCCTGATGCAGAAAGAAATCAGCCTGCCCATCAAGGAACGCATCTACCAGGCCGCTTTCGTCTTTCTCGTGCTCTTCGCCGTGATGGTGATCTACAACGACCTCGTCAAGACCCTGCCGGGACTGACACGGATGCCGTAGGAGTGTGGCGCGGGCACCCTCGCCCGCGTGCCCGCGCCGCCACCAACGTGTGTGCGCTTTATATTCGTCCTGGGCCTCATGTCCAGTCTCATCGCAATTCAAAGTGAAACTCCGCGACCTGCTAAAATGGAAACTTCCTATGGCCGAAATTCACCGTAGAAAAACCTACACTGCCACCATTGGCGGCGTCCGCGTGGGCAGCAATGCACCGGTTATGGTGCAGTCCATGACCAATACCGACACCGCGGACATCCCCGGCACCGTGAAACAAATAGCCGCGCTGGCGCGAGCCGGCAGCGAAGTCGTCCGCGTAACCGTCAACAATGACGATGCCGCCAAGGCCATCCCTCACATCGTGGAAGGCCTGGAAAAGCAGGGCCTGCGCACGCCCATCGTCGGCGATTTCCATTACAACGGACACCTCCTGCTGACAAAATACCCCGCCTGCGCCGAGGGCCTGGCCAAGTACCGCATCAATCCTGGCAACGCCAGCATCGGGCGCAAGAACGACGACAACTTCCGCACCATGATCGAGGTGGCCGTGAAGTACCAGAGGCCGGTGCGCATCGGCGTGAACTGGGGATCGCTCGATCAGTCGCTGCTAACGAAGATGATGGACGAAAACTCGCGTCTCCCGGAGCCGAAAGGCGCCCGCGAAGTAACCATGGAAGCGATCGTAGCCAGCGCTCTTACTTCAGCGAAGCTGGCCGAGCAGCACGGCCTCCGCCCCGATCAGATCATCCTGAGCGCAAAAGTCAGCGGTGTGCAGGATCTAATCGATGTGTACCGCATGTTGGCCAGCCGCTGCGAATACCCGCTTCATCTTGGACTAACCGAAGCCGGCATGGGAGCCAAAGGCATCGTGGCATCAAGCGCGGCGATGGCTGTGCTGCTGCAGGAAGGCATCGGCGACACCATCCGAGTTTCGCTCACTCCCGCTCCCGGAGGCGATCGCGCCGAAGAAGTCCGAGTGGCGCAGCAGATTTTGCAATCGCTTGGAATTCGCAGCTTCACCCCGCAAGTCACCGCGTGCCCCGGCTGCGGCCGCACCACCAGCACCTTCTTCCAAGAAATGGCCGAACAGATCCAAACCTACCTGCGCGAGCAGATGCCCGTCTGGAAGGAAACTCACACTGGCGTGGAAGAAATGAAAGTAGCCGTGATGGGCTGCGTCGTAAACGGCCCCGGAGAATCGAAGCACGCAAGCCTGGGAATTTCTCTTCCTGGAACCGCGGAAGAACCAAAGGCCCCCGTCTACGTCGACGGCCGCCTGTTCACCACGCTCAAAGGCGACAAGATCGTCCCCGAGTTCATCAAGATTCTCGACGATTACGTCGAGTCCCACTACGCCGCCAGAGAAAAAGAAGCGGTCGTCTAAGCCCTAGAGGGTGCCCCGTCCAAGCTCCGCTTGGGCGGGATCAGTCGAATGCGGGACCAATCGAGTGCGGGATCAGTCGAATTCAGTCGGCCATTCCGGGTGAAAGAAGTGCTCGAAAAGCCGCGCGATTTGGACTGGTGTCACCCGCGTGAGAGACAGGGGTGGAATCTCGTCGCTGGCGAAAAAACCGACAGCGTCTGTTTCCTGTTCTGCACGGGCGTTCCCACCAACAATATCGCACAGGAAAAACAGCTTATAGGCGTGGTATGGAATCGGAGGGTGGCCGTGAAGGTTGCGGTCCAGCAATGCCAGAAGTTTCCGGGCCTTTACATCGTAACCGGATTCCTCCTTGACTTCTCGGACAACAGCCGTGCTGGGGGAATCTCCAATGTCTGCCCATCCTCCCGGCAATGTCCAGCAGCCATCTTCCTTTTCCCTGACCAGAAGCAAACGTCCGTCGCGGAAGACAGCGGCTCGCACATCGACCTTGGGTGTTGCGTATCCAACATCTGCGCTGAGAAGTTTGACAAAGAAATCCGCACTGCCCTCCCCTGAACCCGCAGCCATCATCTCGGCTGCCACCAACCGGATCGATTGGTAGCGCTCAACGTCGAAAGGATCTTTGGCGTAGGTCAGTCCAGTTTGCGCAATGGCCTGCAACCTCTTCGCCCACACCAGCCACTGGGGATCCATATTCCTCCGGTCTCCAATCGTCGTTAGTCAAGTTCAACATTTTTGCAGGTCACATGTCATTTCGAGGTTCCCCATTTCACTGAGCGCCAAATGAACGAATCCACAAATCGAAAAAGCGCGACCGTTGGGCCACGCCTTCTTGACTCTATGTATTCAGAATACGAGATTAGATCGGGGTACCGCCGAACTTGCCGGATTCATCTCCAGCCGCGGAGGCACAGGGGCAAACTGCTCTTGGCTCGTAGCGCGAACCCTACGGCCTTTAGCTAGAAGCCAAGAGCTAGGAGCCAGCCACGCAGATCCTTGGGGTGGGAGATGGGAATTGAACCCACAACCGTCGGAGCCACAGTCCGATGCTCTACCAAATTGAGCTACTCCCACCACAAGTAGTAATTATAGCAACTGCCGGGTAACGGCGGAGGGAAGGGCGTATCGAGCGTGCTAGCGGAGAGCCGGGCGTCCCGCCCGGCCGGACCCTTCGACCGGGTCAGGCGAACTCGAATCGGAGTCGGCCTGCTATCATCGCTATCTCATCGGAGCAACCATGCGCAAGCTGACTCTCTCTCTCTGTCTTCTAGTGTTTTCAACCATAGCAGCCGCGCAGCAATACGATCTTGTGCTCGAGGGCGGGCGCGTCATGGATCCCGAAACTGGCCTGGATGCCGTGCGCAACGTCGGCATTCGCGACGGCAAGATCGCCCGCATCTCCTCCGAGGCGCTGAGCGGACGGCGCGTAGTTCATGCCACAGGGCTCGTCGTCGCTCCCGGATTCATCGATCTCCACCAGCACGCCCAGAACCTGGAGAGCCAGCGCGTCAAGGCGCTGGACGGTGTAACTACGGCACTGGAATTGGAAATCGGCGCCCCTGACGTCGCGCAGTTCTTGCAAGCCAAGGAAGGCCGCTCGCTGATCCACTATGGCACCTCGGCCAGCCACGTAGCGGCGCGGGCTCTGGTCTTCGGCGCGCCGCTGCCGGAGGGAACCATCCTGCCCAAGAGCGGACCCGCGACCGATCAGCCGGCTACTCCCGAACAAATCGAGAGCATTCGCGAGCGCCTGCGCGCGGAGCTTGACGCCGGCGGCTTGGCCATCGGCATGGGCATCCAGTACACGCCCGGAGCGACTCGGCTGGAAGTGATTGACATGTTCCGTCTCGCCGCCGCGCGGAGAGTGCCGGTCTACACCCACATGCGCAGCGCCGGCCGCGGCGAGCCCGGCTCCGCCATCGAGGCCGTCGGCGAAGTAATCGGAGCGGCCGCCATCACAGGCGCTTCGCTGCACATCGTGCACATCAACAGCACTTGCCTGCGCGACTCACTGGAGTGTCTCTCCATGGTGGAAGGAGCGCGCGCCCGCGGCTTGGACGTCACTACCGAAGCATACCCCTACATCGCGGGCATGACCGCCGTGAACTCGGCGTTATTCAACCCCGGTTGGCAGGAGAAGCTGGGCATCGGCTACGGAGACCTCGTGATTCCCGGCACCGGCGAGCATCTCACCAAGCAGCGTTTCGACGAGCTGCATAATTCGACGACGACGCAATGGGTGCTGACCTACGCCAGTACGCAGGAAGTGGTGGACAAAGTGATTCCCCACCCCCTGGTAATGATCGCCAGCGATGGTGCCGAAGGCCATCCCCGCAACGCCGGAACCTACTCGCGCGTGCTGGCGCAATACGTCCGCGAAAAGGGAACGCTCACGCTCATGGACGCGCTCCGCAAAATGACTCTCATGCCGGCGGAGATGCTGGAGCGTTCGAGTCCCGATGCCCAGCGAAAAGGCAGAGTGCAAGAGGGCGCCGACGCCGACATCGTGGTCTTCGATGCCAATACCATCAGCGACCGCTCCACCTTCGAGAAGCCGATGGAGCCAAGTGTAGGCGTGCGCTACTTGTTGGTAGCAGGAACCGCAGTCGTCGACGAGGGCAAGATCGTGCCGGATGTGTTCCCTGGCCGTGCCCTGCTGGGGCCAAGAAAGCGCTCAGCATCCCACGACTAACGATGGGGCCTTGGTTCGCCTGGGGGCGCCGGCACAAGCGCAGAACTGCCGGTCAGACGAGAGTGGCCATCCGCCAGACCATTCAGATTAGTATGCGATGAACGGGCGAACAATCAGAATCGTGGATGGACTGTGCTGAGTACACTTGTGACATGCGGGTGAGCTTTGGCCTGCTTACCGATTCGCAGGATGACGGAGCCAGCCCATGGGATGTGGTGGCCATAGTACTCCAAGTCGTTGGCGCCTCGGATCGTCTCCTGATGGACGTGGCCGAAGGTGGGAGCAAACGTCATCCACCTGGTCGGAGCGCTGCCCATGAAGTACTTGTTTTTGCCCCAGAATTCAGCCGTTCCCGTGTCCTGGTTTAGCGCGGCATTGGTATTGATAGACAGACGATCGTAGCCTGTGTGATCGGGAAAGAATCTAATCCGCCACTCGAGCTGGCCCTGATTTTGCTTGAAGCTCGAGAGTAATCCTTTGTGGGTGAGATGAAGATGTGTTTGGGCTTCCAAAACCATTGCGACCCGTGATGGGGCATCAGGAAGTTGGACAGCGCTCTCCTCAAGTGTCGACGTTCTCTGCGCCCACAGGACGTGTGTGGAAAGCACCAACAAGCTGACCGACACCATCGAAGAAAGGTGCGAAAGCGAGAGAACTATGCCCCGCATGGGATTTCCTTCCTTAAGGGTCTGGGGTGGGCCAGCGCCTTTCTTTCAATCGCAAAGGCGCAAGGTTGGCAGAAATGGCGGCCCGATGGGTCTTTGTTACAGCAATCCTAGAAAGTTTCCAGATGCGTTGTCTGTTCCATATTGCACACTACACGAACGAGCCAAGGCAAGGGGTGTCGCCCGGCAAGTCCCGTTGTGGGAGCTGGAAGCTCTGCGAGTTTGCTCACGACCACTCTATTGGCCAGGCAGCACTTGAATCAACGGTTCGTGGAACGACCAAGGAAGCGGCGCAGTCGAGGGCGCACGAATGACATTGAGATCAAGAATTGCAGGTCCGGCAGTTACGGTCTGCCCACGCCCATGTACTGGAATCCCATGGCGCGCAGACGCGACGAGTCGAGCAGATTCTTGGTGTCGATGATGATCGGCCGTTTCACCAGATGGCGGATCCTGGCGAAATCGAGTGTCCGGAACTCCGGCCAGCCGGTCGCGACAATCAGGGCATCGACTCCTTCGGCGACTCCGTAGGCTGACTCGCAATATTTCACCATGCCGTTCAATTGCAGCCGCGCATCGGGCATCGCCACCGGATCGTAAGTCCGCACGCGCGCCCCCCCGGCCAGCAAGTTCTGCGCCAGTTGAAGAGACGCCGATCCCGCAACCGAGTTGGTGTTCGGCTTGAAAGCCAGGCCCAGAATGCCGACATCTTTGTTCTGCACGCTGTCGATCGCGTCGGCCACTTTCTGCATGAGCCGGTTCGCCAGGTCCAGATTCACCGAGCGAGCGGCATTCAGCACTTTCAGGTCGACACGGTTCTCCCGCGCCAGCCCGGTCAGCGATTCCATGTCAGTCTCGGCGAAAATCCCACCCATGCCAGCGCCGGGTTGCAGGCAGCGCGGGGCGATCTTCTTGTCCAACCCCAGCGCGAGCGACAGGCTGACCGCGTCGGCGTTCACGTGTTCGCAGAGGCTCGCAATTTCGTTGATGAATGAAATCTTGGTCGCCACAAATGCTGTAGTCGCTTCGCGCGCCAACTCCGCCGTTTCGTAATTCGTAACCAGCACCGGAACGCCGCGCATCACCAGCGGATGAAAAATCTGTTTCAACGAAGAGACGGCTTCGCTCGAAGGCGTTCCTAGAATGATTCGGTCGGGCCAATTGAAGTCTTCGACCGCGCATCCATTGGTGAAGAACATCGGTTGGCACACCAGCAGGCTCTTCAGCCCTTTCTCCTTCAGCATTTTTTCAATCTTCGTGGTCGAACCCACCCGAACCGGCGTGACGATCGACAGCACCTGAAAGCGGCCCGCCGCGGCCGCCAGTCGCATCACGAGTTCTTCCAGTCCCTCCGCGAAATCTTCGGCGAGAAAAATTACCTGTGCCTTGCGCGCCAAGTCTTCCGGATCGGCCGAATACACCAGGCGTCCCGAACGAACGTTGCGCCGAATTACTTCCTGAAGATTTTTTTCGAAGAAAGGTATGTTGCCTTTGGCAACGTCCATGATGCGCGAGCCATCGGCGTGACAGCAGCAGACCGGCGTGCCGAAGTCGGCGAGGCAGGCGGAGATGACAGTTGCGAGGTAGCCGGATCCATAAACCCCAATTTGCATATGCACTCTTCCGATCGAAGTTCCGAATTAGAGTTTCGATCAAGCCCGCAGCCTGGGATCCGGCGCTCGGGTTGCAGCCCGTTGAATCTATGGTAATCCAGCCAATGGAGTTGGCAACGGGCGGAAAGTACATGTACCGAAGATCCGTGAAACTGCCCGCTAATTAAGGGTTTTCAAGGGTTACTGGGGGGCTGGTTTGGGATCGCGTTGCGGACTCTTTTCGTAGACTTCTCGGACTATGATTTTGACGACAATTGGCCGTGTCCCAGCGGTACCCTCGCCACGTCCCGCCAGCAACCGTCCGTCTCGCGGACGAACACCAGCTCTTCCACGTGAACCTGCCGTTTGCCGGGAAACTGCGCCCATCGCTCCCGCGCCACCACGTACGCCGCACGCGCCTGCTCATCCCTCTCCGTTTTCAAAATCGTGAGATGCGGAATATAGGGCCAACTCTCCTCGCAGCGCAGTCCATTCCCACAGGCTTGATCGTGCAGTTCGCGCATCCGCGGAGCACCCTCCGTGACTTCGATGAATACCGTCGGCGTCGTAGGCAGAAAGGTTTCCACGTCTCCGAAGTCGACTCGGAACGGAACGACGCGGCCACAGGCCTCTTCCAGGAATTCCAGCGCTCCTTCTTCGGTTCCCGTCAACTCCCGGGGAGGAAGAATGGTGAGATGGGCGGCCATGTGAGCCATGGTCGGGTGGAGTTCCCGGCGCAGTTTTTCCACGAACTCGCCAACCGGATTGCGGACGTATGACACCAACGCGTAACTGGGCATGACCACTGAGCCAAAATTATAGCCCGAGCGTGGCATGACGGGACACTCCGCCTTTTGGGAGTGTCTCGAAGGTCACCCGCGTTGCGAGCACACGCATGTAAATCTCATCCACCGGCGCGAGAGAACTGCTCCGCGCGAGCGGATAAGCAAACAAATGACCCGTCCCGCTCAGCCCGCCGAAGACGCGCGCCCCCGTTTCCCACCCAGCCCGAAATAAACCAGTTGACACCCTCGCCGGTCATACGGTTTATGGCCGCATCACCACGGAGGACGACATGGCCTTTCACCGCTACTTCGCTGACCGCGCCGATGGCTCGACCATCGAATGGTCCGATACCGTGCGGAATGGCCAAGTCATCGCCGCTCGCGGGATCGATTATCAATCCGCGAAGAACATTCGTGGCTATGTCGAGGGCGAAGGTTGGATCAAGGTTGACCGCATGGTCCGCATGAGGTCCTTTCGGCCGCAGCACGAATGCGACGCGCGCTGCCTGAACGCCACGGGGCGGACCATGAATTGCGAGTGTGCTTGCGGCGGAAAGAACCACGGCAAGGGCCGCATGATGGTCTGCGAGGCCGCCTGATGCCCAGCCCGAACAGATGGCCGCGTCGCCCGGCTGATGTCGCAGGGCTGGCGTCGGCTGACGGTGATGCTCGATCCCGAGGCGTGCCAGGCGCTGGACAAGCTTCACGGCGAGCGGCATGAGCGCCAACGCGGCGATCAGCGCGGCTGTCGTGGAGTGCGCGGGCAGGCTTTCGGCCAGAAAGCCACGCAGTGGCGATTAGGGCGCGCTGGAGGCCGATTGCGTGGTTTGGGACACCGGAGGGATAGCTTGATGCGCGACGGGCTTCAGCGGCCCGGATTTTGGCCCGAAAATAATTCGATAAACCAGTTGACGGCGCAGTCGATAAACTGGTTTATCGAGCCATCAACAACGGAGAGACCGCAGATGACCCGCCAGTTTCCCGCATCCGACCTCGACCCAAACACCGCAAGCCGGTATGGGTGAAGGCATGAACTCCCAAGAAATTAAACTGGCTCGCCTATTGGGGCAACGCAAAAATGGTGATCTTCGTGCGATCCTAGGTTCGATCAATCCATCAGGGCGCGTAAGTCCGCGCCTGTATGCGCGGAGGGTGTTTTCCATCCAAGCGTGGTTACTGACCTCCAAATTTGGAACGCTTTGCGCAGAATGCGGGCAGCGAGGTCGTCATGACAATCGCCGAGACTATCGAGCAACTATGCGAACTGACAAAGCGGTGGACCGCGCACGAAGATATCCCAAAATCACAACAACATGAATGCAGAACTCTCGGCCGTGAACTTCACAAGAGCGGCGGCGAATCTCTGATGCGCGAAGCCTTTTATATCGCACGGGGACGCAACCCTGCCGCCTCAGTAATTCAATGCTACTGGGATAACATTGGAGATTGGCGATGGTAGAAGGTGATCTACGGCGAGTGCTAGGCCCGCCTAGCGACGCGAACCCACAGCCCCCAGGCGCATTCCCCGCGCCGGGCTTTTCACGGCGTGGAAGCCGTGCTATGCGCTGGTCATGCCAAAGCGCACGCCCCTCCCGACGGCGACAACGTGGTTCCGCTCCCCACGGGCGAAGCACGTTTTCACGCCCGAGCAAGGCGCCAAGGAACTGGCGGCGGCCAAGGCGCGAAACCACAAGCCCGCTCGTGGCGGACCACCTCGCTCGACGCGGGACGACAAGAGCGGCGCGGGATGGGGCGGTGCGGCGAACAGTCCCGGCGACGGCAACCAGGTGCAAGCACCGGCACACCCGGAGCACGCGCACAACCTGCCGCCGGAAATCCGGGCGGCGAAGGCTTTGGCCAAGGCCACGCGCATCGAGGCCCTGGTCGAAAACCTGATCATCCATGCGTTCGACCCGGAGGTTGCACCTCCGTCGCGCATTTCGGCGACCGTCGCGGCGCTCAACCGCGAGGAAGGGCTGCCTGTCGCGAGGCGAATCAACACCGAAATCGAACTGGGCTGGAGGGTTGGGTTCTCAATTGGCTTGGCAAGCCGCGAAAGGACAGGGCGGGATGATGACGCCGCAAGAGTTGGCCGGCCACGTTGGCGAGCGCGTGATGCTTGTTCGCGACCGGGCGCCCAACGCCGCGAGCGTGTGCTCGGCGCCTACCGCGATCCACTCGCCATGATGGAACGGGGCGCTGCGCCGCGCGATCCCTACGCCTGGCACGACGTGGCGCGGATCATCGACTACGGGAACGTATGATGGCGATGCTGCTTATCGGGATCGCGGCGCTCGCATGGGGAGCGTCGATGGCCTGGTTCGCGCGGCGGGCATCTTCACGGACGCGGAAGACCACTGGTAGGGCGTGGCCATGACCTTCAGCACAGAGCCTGGAAGCGTGAATGCGGCTTATAACCCGCGATATTGGGTGGCCGAGGAATTGCCGCGCCAGGCGCTGGCCTACTTTCGCACCATTCCAATCGTTGACGCCCGTGTCGCGCCTGTGATCGTCATGCGAACGCGCTTTGTCCTGCCGATCAAAGGTGCGTATGGCTGAGACCCCACAAGGCCGCCCAGATAGCCCGCTGGCGAGCGTCGCCGGCCACGATGGTCCGGGAGTTGTTCGGCGCCGAGCCTGACCCGTGGCAGGAAGACGCGCTAGAGAGTTTCCCGACGACATCGCGTATTGCAATGAAGGCCTCGAAGGGGCCGGGCAAGTCCACCGTCCTGGCGTGGCTGGCGTGGAACTTCCTGCTGACGCGCCCGCACCCGAACATATCGGCCACGTCGATCAGTGGGGCGAACCTGCGTGACAACCTGGAAAGGGATGCGCATACTGGCGGAACAAGCTCCGGAAGCTCCAGAGCTGTTCGAGTGGCAGACCGAGCGGATTTTCTGCAAAGGCGCATCCGGCGACGTGGTTCATGTCGGCCCGGTCATAAGCGTCGCAGACGGCGGACAAGGGCAAACTCGGCAACACGCTGGCGGGTCTGCACTCGGAATACGTGATGGCGATCATGGACAAGAGCGGGGCCATGCCGACGGCGATCATGGCGAGCGCGGAAGGCGTGTTCTGGGCGCGAAGGAGAGCGCACATCATTCAGGCAGGCAACACCAACTCGCTCGACGGACGCGCTCTAAACGAGGCTCTGCGTGAAGCAAAAGGGGCTGTGGAAGGTGATCGTCATCAACGGCGATCCCGACAGCCCGATGAGGTCAAGGTCGCGTTCCGTTGAAATGGGCGCGGGAGATGATCAAGGCGTATGGACGCGACAGCCCGTTCATCAAGGTTCTGTTGCTGGGCGAAT
>CAVRNL010000084.1:0-32761 GCA_963722485.1 uncultured Acidobacteriaceae bacterium | reverse complement strand
AGTATGGCGTTGTGATCGGCGAAGGGCACGTACTGGAACACCATGCGGTCGTTGTCTTTGTCGAACGAGGCCCAGCCCCCATCTTTGCACTGCATCGACAAGATCCAATCGATCGCTCGCTGCACCGACTCCGCCTGATAGCGCCCGTTCGGATGTTCGACCCGGCTCAGCGCCAGGCACACCATCGCACTGTCGTCCACGTCGGGATAGAACTCATTGTTGAACTCAAAATACCAGCCGCCCGGTTCGCCTTTCGGATTCTTGATCTTCCAGTCTCCCGGCTTGCGCACCTGCTTCTGCAGTATCCAGTCCGCGCACTTCACCAGCCGCGGATCGTTCGCCGGAACTCCCGCCTCGCCCAGCGCAAACAACGCGTACGCCGTGTCCCACACCGGAGACATGCAAGGCTGCATGCGAAAAGTGTCGCCCTCCTCGATCCCCAGCTTCTCGAACTCGTCCATGGCGCGTATGAACTGCGGATCGTCCACCGAATATCCCAGGCAGCGCAGCGCGATAATCGCGTTCATCATCGAAGGATAAATCGCGCCCAGGCCATCGCTCATTTCGAAGCGCTCCAGCATCCACTTCTCCGCCTGCCTCAGCGCAATCGAACGCAGCGGGCGGATATATAAACGTTCCGCCCAGTGAGTAAGGCGATCCAGCACCAAGAAGAAGTTCCGCCACGAAATCCGCTCCTTGGCCCAGTGCAGATGCATCCGCGACTTGTCGCGCCCGCCAACAAAGAGTTCTTCCACTCCCATTTCGTCAGGAATCTTCTTGAATGGCTTCTTGGCATAGCAGATCGCAAGCGGCACAAGAATCGCGCGCGACCAGGAAGAAATTTCGTAGATATTGAACCAGAACCAGTTGGGAAAGAGCACGATCTCCGGCGGCACCGCCGGCACCGCATCGTAATCGTATTGCCCAAAGAAACAAAGATAGATCTTGGTAAATGTATTGACTTCGGTGACGCCGCCCATTTCGAGAATCTTTTTGCGCGCGCGCGCCAGCGCCGGATGATCGGCCGTGAATCCCGCCAGCTTCAGCCCGAAGTAAGCTTTCACCGAAGCACTGATGTTGGACGGCCCGGCGGCGTAGATGCTCCAGCCACCGTCCTCATTCTGGTGATTCAGAATGTAGCGCGCAGCCTTGTCAAAACGCTCCTGGCTGCCGGTGCCGAGCAGCGTATGAAGTAGGATGTAATCGGATTCGAGGGTGGTATCGGCTTCGAGTTCTCCGCACCAGTAACCCTCTTCGTATTGCTGAGAGAAAAGATAGTTGCGAGCCGCATCGACCGCGACCGCGACCCGGCTCTCCAGGTCGTCAATCTTTCCAAATCGCATCTGCGGCACCGAGGCCGAATTAAAAGGGGAGGATTCTTCCATCCATAACTCCAGACTGCGGCTTCAACCGCCGCTCCGAACCGCTGCTCTGAACTATGACACGGCTACGGCCGGCGCCGCGGCGATCGTTTCGACGATTTCCGGCGGCAATCCAAAACGCACATTTTCCGGCATGATTTCGAGTTCCTGCACGTCGCCAAAGCCCTTTCCCGCCAAATACGCGACCACTTCCTGCACCAGATGCTCAGGAGCCGACGCTCCCGCCGTCAGCGCCACCGTCTGCACGTCATTCAGCCACTGCGGCCGTATGTTGCGGCAGTCATCAATTAGATGCGCCGGAGTCCCCAAACTGCGAGCCACCTCCACCAACCGCTTGGAATTCGAACTATTGTCGGAGCCAACCACCAGCAGCAAATCCGCATCCGAAGCCACGTGCTTCACCGCAACCTGCCTGTTTTCAGTAGCATAGCATATATCCTGCGCCGCCGGACCCTTAATGTTCGGGAACCGCTTGCGCAGCGCGCCAATAATGTCGCGCGTCTCATCCAGACTGAGCGTCGTCTGCGTCAGGTACGCCACCCGGTTGGGGTCGGGCAACGTCACCGACGCCACTTCCGCCGGCGACCCGACCACCTGAGTCACCGTGGGCGCCTCGCCAAGCGTGCCAATCACTTCGTCATGATCGCGATGGCCAATCAGGATCAGCGAATAACCTTCCTTCGCAAATTTCACCGCCTCCACGTGCACCTTGGTGACCAGTGGGCACGTAGCATCGATCACGCGCAGCTTTCGCAGTTTGCTATGCTCGCGCACCTCCGGAGAAACGCCGTGGGCGCTATAGATCACGCGTTCGCCCTCAGGCACTTCGTCGACGCTATCGACAAAGATTGCGCCCTTTTGCTGCAGCTCTTCCACCACGAAGCGGTTGTGGACAATTTCCTTGCGCACATAAATCGGCCGCCCAAAGGCCTCGAGCGCAATCCGTACAATGTCGATCGCGCGCACCACGCCAGCGCAGAATCCCCGCGGCTTCAATAGCAATAAACTCTTCGTGTGCAAATTCCCGTTGTCAGACAAGTTCGCTCCCCCACCCACATAGGGTACACGTCTTCCTTCTAGCAGATGCCGTAAGAGTACCGAAAGATGCACCCTCAGGTCAATGTAAGCCTTTGAGGCAGTGAGGATTAGCACCGGGCAGGGAAAACTGGCGGGCGAACGGGAGAGCACCCCAGGGAGTAGCCCACATTAGTTTGCGGCATCGAGAACAAGCCCTGGACCATCAAAAGCAAGCCCCGGAGGGGCGACCGATCTCAGCCCAGCGCTTCAGCGCTGGGAAAAGTAAACGAACTGATTCAAGTCCCGGAGGGACGAACCATCTTAGCCCAGCGCTTCAGCGCTGGGAAAAGTGAAGAGATGACTTAAGTCCCGGAGGGACGACCGAGCTTCCGCGCACATGGACTAGCCGCCAACTTACTACTCGAATCCCAGATCCTTCAGTTCGCGATCCGTCAGCGGCGCAAAAGCGTCCGCCGTATAGAAAGCCTTGCCTTTCCAAGCTCCCGGCTTGCGATTCCCCCGCTCGTCCCGAAGCGCGATCAAGCGCACGACCGGCATCTTCCCGCGAGAGATAACAATCTCCCCGCCCCGGCAAGCCCTCGCAATCAACCGCGAAAGATCTGCCTTTGCCTTGCGGATCGTGACTGTTGCCGTGTCTCATTTTACCGGCTTTCACATCCGAAACGCATGGGATAATCAGACCATGAAATCGGATTCCGTCCGCACAACCGTCGATATTCCGACACCGCTATACCGAAAGCTGGAAGCGCAAGCTGCAGCGAGCGGGCGCTCGGTTCGAGGACTGATTCTCGCAGGGATTAAGAGCGTAGTCCTGAAAGGCCAGCGCCCGCGTCCCAAGAGAGTGCAGCTCCCGCTGATCGTATCGGACGGCTCAAAGGTCGATCTGACCAACGAACAAATCTATGAACATGTTGAATTTCCCTAGCACCAAAGTGAGGAAACTGCGCGGGACTATTCCTCGTCCGAGGATGCTGTCATCAGACTTCTAATGGACAAAGGCCGATGAACCGCTGGAATATTCCTGCTTGGCTTGAGCAAGAGATCATACGGCGTGACATGTCTTGTGTCTATTGCGGCATCGTTTTCGGATTATCTGATGAGCGCACAGGAAATCGTCCTACTTGGGAACATATCGTGAATGATGCTCGGATAGTCACCAGTGAGAACATTTCACTTTGCTGCCGTTCCTGTAATTCTAGTAAAGGCGTAAAGCCACTTGAGTTATGGTTAGAGTCTGCATATTGCAAACGACGCGGTATTAGTCGTGAGACTGTTGCAGAAGTGATAAAGAAGGCGCTCACAAGAATATGAAAACGAGGCGACCGGCCGGGCCTAGATCACTCGGGGTGCCCCGCTCAAGCTTTGCTTGGGCGGGGACTTTGACTTCCCCCGCGCCGAACGGCGCTGCCCTTTCAAGACGGGCAAGTCACCCCGTGACTCCGCCTTCAAGGCTTAAAAGCTACTCCGACGAGGGATCGATCAGCGGCCTTCGAGATTCTTGAGCCGGTCTGACAGAGACTCAACTTCGGCATCCAGCGCGCGAAGCGCCGCGGCGTGGCTTCGCTGACGCAATTCGACCGGGGACGCCCACTTGTGAAACTCGGTCAGCAAGGTGGTTTCGACCTCCTCTAACCGTTCACTAATCCACTGTTTATCTTCATCCGTGAGCACACGCTAATTATAGGGCAAACTCCCATTTCGATCGCAATCTTTTCTCCTTCGCGCGCCGGGGGTCCCATACGAACATCCTGCCCGACGCTAGGGTATATACGTCGCCATCTCTTCCCCCGTGCGATCCCGTGCCCTCTGTGGTCAAGCCTTTTGGTAGGAGCGCCCGATGTTCTCCTCCGCGCGATAGGCCGCCCACAATTGGCGCTTGACACAAAATGTTAAAATAGACTCATAGCAAACCAGGCGTTTGCAGTGCCCCGCATTCGATCTTTGACAAAATAGCCGAAGACAAAATAGCCGAGTTCCGGCCCCGCCATCTCGCGCCCGAAGCTCACCAGCCTCGCCAAATAAGCGACGGTCGAAGAATGCGATAAATCCTGCTAAGTCCTTATTCCATAATATTTTGCGAATAAGTCTTTTAGACTCAAAGATCTGGTGGAAATTTCCCGCTAAGTCAATGATTCTAATAGGCAGAAAACTATTTTTCCCCGAGCCGAAACGACCCCCATTAGACGTCGCAGCCAGAAGCCTAAAGCTAACTCCTTATTCCTGAATACTTTGACAATAAGTCCTTTGTCCTCAAATCTTTAGCAGGAGGCGTCCCCAACCCCATGATTCCAGGGACCATACGGAGGGGGTGGGGGGGTAGGGGGGGTGGGGGGGTGGGGGGGTGGGGGGCCAAGCGGTGATCTCGTTCCAAATCTGGGCTTACCCATTCGCCCGAATCATCTGCTCCGCATGCTTCCGAGAAGTCTCCGTCAGCTTGGCCCCAGACAGCATCCGCGCCACTTCCTCAGTCCGTTCTTCGCCAGTAATCTGCCGGACGGTAGTCTTGGCGCGCCCGCCAGTTTCGCGCTTTTCAATCAAGTAATGATGATCGGCAAAAGTTGCGATCTGCGGCAAGTGTGTAACGCAGAGCACCTGATTGCCCTTGGAGAGCGCCTTCAATTTCCTGCCCACGGCCTCGGCAGCGCGGCCTCCGATGCCGGTATCGATCTCGTCGAACACTAACGTCCGCTGCGCGGCGGCCGACTTTTTCTTTTTCGTTGGATCGCCCGCCGCATTCGTCCCCGCCTCGACCGTCGCCTTCAGCGCCAGCATGACGCGCGAAAGTTCGCCGCCCGAAGCGATCTGCTCCAGCGGGCGCATCGTCTCTCCCGTATTCGTCGATATAAAATAAACGACCTGGTTGATGCCCGAAGAAGTCCAATGCGCTTCGTCGTCGTTCTCCTCGACGGCAATGCGAAAACTGGCGCGCATGGCGAGGTCGTTGATCTCGCCCTCGACCAGCTTCTCCAGTTTCCGTCCCGCCTCGGTTCGTTTGCGCGAGACGGCGCGAGCGGCTTTGCGATATTCTCCGCCCCCCACGGCCAGCATTGCCCGCAGTTCAAGCAACACTTGATCTTTATTCTCCATCTCCAACAATTTGCGGCGAATATCCTCACCGAAGGCGATGGTCTGGTCGAGCGTCGGCCCGTACTTGCGCTTGAGACGATCAAGCAGCGCCAGCCGCTCTTCGATCTCCGCCAAACGCTCGGGAGACGCCTGGATTCCTCCCGCATAATCGCGTAGCGTCGCTCCCACATCTTCGACGCTGATGCGCGCCGAGTCGAGCGCCGCGAGCGCTTCCTGAAACTTCGGCTCATAACGAGCCAGTTCTTCCAAGTGCTTCTGCGCGGCTCGCAGGCTCGACGATGTTGAAGCGTTGCCTTCATACAGCAGGTCGAAAGCATTGATGGCAGCGCCGTAAATCTTCTCGGCATTGGCCAAGACGCGCTTCTCGGCTTCCAGTTGTTCGTCTTCGCCCGCCCGCAGCCGCGCCTCTTCGATCTCATGGCATTGGAAGTTCCACAGGTCGAGGAGCCGCATGCGATCCTGCTCGTCCCGTTCGAGCTCGGCAATGCGTCCGCGAATCTGCTTCCAGTGTTCGAACGCAGCGGAGACATCCTTCAACTCGACTCCCGCGTAAGCGTCGAGCAGTTCCTGCCGCGCCGCGGCATCGAAGTTCACGATGGATTCATTCTGCGCGTGGATCACCGCCAAGTGCGGCGCAAGCTGCTTGAGCACAGCCACGATCGCCGGCTGATTATTAATGAAGACGCGTCCCTTGCCGCCGGGAGCGATCTCGCGCCGCAGAATCAGCGAGCCATTCTCCGCGTCCAGACCATTGGTTTCGAGGATGCTTTCGATGGCACGCGCCGCCGCTCCCTCGCTCTCAAACACCGCCGCGACCACGGCCCGTTCCGCTCCCGTGCGGATTACGTCGGACGAAGCTTTTTCCCCTAGCAGCAATCCCAGCGCGTCAATCAGGATCGACTTCCCCGCCCCGGTTTCGCCGGTCAGAAGGTTCAGACCCGCCGCGAATTCAATCGCGACATTGTCGATCACCGCGTAATTTTCGAGTCGAAGTTCGGCCAGCACAAGGTTCCTGCGATCTTCAAATGGTGACCATCTTTAGTCAACAACGCCACCTAACGACGTTCGCCAATTTACGCGCAGCATAGCACGGACCACCCCTCCGGGCTGCGCTAAATCAGCGGCCCATCCCAAAATGGCACTAAAGTTTGTGACCAATGCACTTCCGATTTTGCCTTGAAAGCAGCCGATTCGGGAAGATCGATATATGCGAGCCTTCCCCCTATTCGCAGTCGCACTGCTGCTCTCTTGGCTGGCGCCTGTCTCCTCTTGGGCGCAGCAACTTGAATGTAAACCTTGCGCTCATGGCTTCGGCGAGGTCCAGGTCGGCGATACTGTTTCCGCGTCGATCGAACTCTTGAACACGGGCACAAGAACGCTGAAGATCACTTCCAAGGCGGAACAGGGAGGCGAGTTCTCGCTCGGCAGTTTCCCGGTGCCGGTGAGGCTCAAGCCCGGGGCGAGCATCGCGTTGCCCTTTACTTTCACGCCGACTGCCAAGGGCTACAGCCACGGCATTATCACGCTCGCTAGTAACGACCCAAAGTCCCCTCTTACCATCAGTGTCCGCGGGACCGGTTTCATCCCCAATAGCCCGGAACTGCGAGTAACGCCGGCAACACTGAATTTCGGGAATGTCACGGTAGCATCGAGCGCCAGCCTGCAAGCTACCCTCACGGCCTCGAACGCCGCCGTCACTATCTCGTCGGACCGCTCGGCCAGTTCGGAGTTTGCCATCGTCGGACTGAATCTGCCAGTAACGATTCAGCCTGGACAGAGCCTTGGCGTCACCATTCAATTCACGCCCAGCGCCTCCGGCACAGCCTCTTCCAAAGTGGGATTCATCAGCAATGCAGCGAACTCACTAACCGTCGAACCGGTGACCGGCACGGGCGTGGCTCAGACCTCCTATAGCGTGAATCTCTCCTGGGAGGCTGCAAGCGGGAGCCCGGTGGGGTACAACGTGTACCGCGGTACCGCCCAGGCAGGCCCGTTTTCGATGATCAACAGCACGCTTGATGCTTCGACCAGCTACACCGACTCTACCGTGGTCTGCGGGACGACCTACTATTACGTCACCACTGCGGTGGACGCCCAAGGTCAGCAAAGCGCGTATTCCAACGAAGTCGAGGCCGTGATTCCGAGTTCGTAGCCGTCGAGGCCCAGCGCAAATGCCGGGCAAGCAAACGACCGCATTGACCGATACGGCACCTTGCGGAGTAAGCCATTCCCCTGGTCTATAATCTTAAACAGGGGTTTTCCCTAAACCGATGCAAGTTTCTTCCGTCCTCCTGTTTTTTGTCGGCGGCGAAATCGTCGATCTCGTCCTGCAGACCGGTCCGGTCGCCAAGTCAGTGCTTCTCCTGCTCCTCGCCTTCAGCGTGCTTTCCTGGGCGGTGATTCTTTCCAAGTGGCGGCTCATCCGCCGCGCCCGCGAGCAGAGCGGACGCTTCGTCCGCGCCTTCCGCAAGGCGCAGCGCCTGCAGGACATCGCCCCGGTCGCCGATCAGTTCCGTCCCAGCCCGCTGGTCGGAGTCTTTGAAGGCGCCCTCGCGGAATTCAAACGCCAGATGGGAATGACGGGCGGCATTCACAATCTCGTCGCCATTCAGCGCGCCATGCAGGTCGCGTCTTCCGAGGAGATCACCCGCCTCGAGCGCAATGTCCCATGGCTGGCAATTACGGGCGCGGTCACGCCGTTCATTGGACTGTTCGGAACCGTCTGGGGAATTATCGACGCCTTCCACGGACTGGGTACGGCTGGCGCCGCAACTTTGCGCGCCGTTGCTCCCGGAATTTCCGAAGCCCTGATTACGACCGCCGCTGGCCTGGCTGCGGCCATTCCGGCGGTGATTGCCTACAACCTCATCATTGGCTCCATTCGTGAAATGGCCACGCGCAACGACGACTTCATCCTGGAGATGCTCAATCTGGTCGAACGTCAAATGCCCGAGCATCAACCGGCGCCGCCGCTCCATGGGTTGCCGAGTGGGTTGCCGAATAACGAGGCGCGCCGCTGATGGCCTTCACTTCCGCGAACGGACGCACCCAGACCGCGCTCTCCGACATCAACATCACGCCGCTGGTGGATGTAGTGCTCGTGCTGCTCATCATTTTCATGGTGACCGCGCCCATCCTGCAGTCCGGAATCGAAGTCAACGTGCCCCACACCCGCACCGTCAAAGAGATCACCGAGGAGCGCCTGGTGATCAGCATCGACAAATCGCAGAGAGTTTATCTCGGCAACGACCCCATCAACATCAACCAGATCGGAGCGACCCTGAAGCGGAGAATTCGCGATCCGCAACACCAGTCGATATTCTTGCGCTCCGACGAAGATGTTCCGTTTGGCGCCTTCGCCACCGTGATGGACGCCATCAAGCAGGCAGGCATCAGCAACGTGAGCATCGTGACGCAGCCCATGGATAGCCATGGCGGCCATCGCTGATAGTGATATGTACGATATCGATATCTATTCCGAACACGGGCAGTTGGGACGGCCGCTGGCTTGGTCCTTTGGCCTGCACGTCGCATTCGCGGCGTTCGTCGTGCTTTATGCCATGTTCATTCACAGCATCCGTGGCGAAGGATGGGGCAGCGGCGGCGGTGGAGATGCCATGGGAGCGACGCTGGTGAGTGCGGTCCCCTTGCCCGCCAATCCCGCCGAGACAACGAATGTGGTGGCAACGGAATCCAAGGGGTTGTCAAAATCGCAACCCACGGTGCAGGAGAAGGAACCGGAAGCGATTCCGATTCCCGACAAGAACGCCAAGACAAAAATGAAACCCGCGCCGAGCGCGACACAGCGCAAGGCCGAACCAGAACCAACCGAGTCGAATCAGATTCCGTATGGCGAGGGCGGTCCGGTCAGTAAGCTGTACAGCATGAGCGCGGGCGGCGCCACGGGTGCATTTGAATTCCCGGGAAGCGGTGGAGATTTCGGTACACGCTATGCTTGGTATGTGCATGTGATTCAGCAGAAGGTTCAAGACAACTGGTTAAAGTACGAAGTGGATCCGCGTATCACCGAAGCGCACCGAGTCTACTTGATTTTTGATGTCATGCGCGACGGACACCCCACCAACGTTCAGGTGGAACAGTCTAGCAGTGTGCCTTCGCTCGACCAATCAGCAGTTCGGGCGATCCAGCGCATTGATACCTTTGGTCCTCTGCCGTCGGACTATTCAGGAAATAAGATTTCAGTGGAGTGGTGGTTCGATTACAGCAAGAAATAGAGGCGTATGAAGCGTTTCTTATACTGGTTTCTTCCGTTCATTTTGTTGGCCTCAGGGGCAGCCCAAGACTGGGTCCGCGGCGGCACCGGGCTCGGCGTCGAGCGCGTGCGCCTGGCTGCGTCCGACTTCAAGCCTTCGACCACCGACGCCACCAACACCGACCTGTTGAAGACCTTCAACGACACGCTCTGGAACGATCTCGACAACGCGGGAATCTTCGATCTCGTCTCCAAGAGTTTTTATCCCCTCGAAGTCCCAGGGCAGCCGTCCGAGGTCAACTTCTCGGCGTGGGATTCTCCGCCGCCGAACACCTCCATGCTGGCGTTCGGCAACCTGGGCGCGGCCGCTGGCAAGGTCACGGTGCAAGGCTGGCTTTACGACATCAAGAACGAGAAGTCGCCGCAGGTGCTCGGCAAGCAGTACGTTGACAATGCAACGCCCGACGCGGCGCGCGTAATCGCGCACAAATTCGCTGACGAAATCATCTTCCGCCTCGGCGGAGGCATCGCCGGCATCGCTGAAAGCAAGATCTATTTCGTCAGCGAGCGCAGCGGCCACAAAGAAATATGGATGATGGACTACGACGGCGCCAACCAGCAGCAGATCACGCACCTGGGCAGCATTTCCCTGTCGCCGCGCGTTTCGCCCGATGGCTCGCGCCTGGCGTTCAGTTCGATCAGCAAGGGCGGGTGGGAGATCATGATGTACTCATTCGATCTCAATCGCATGGTCAGCTTCCCGCGTTTTGGAGGAATGAATCTTTCGCCCTCCTGGTCACCCGATGGCAAGATCGCTTTCTCGTCCTCGCGTAACGGCTACCCCAACATTTTCGTGGTGGACGCGTCTGGAGGAAAATCGCTCCGCCTGACCAACGATCAGGGACCCGACGTTTCGCCGACATGGAATCGCAAGACCGGCTCGCAGATCGCTTTCGTCAGCGGACGCACGGGCCTGCCGCAGATCTATACCATGGAAGCGGACGGTACCAATGTGCAGCGGGTCACCGATCAAGGCTATGCCGTATCTCCCAACTGGTCGCCGAACGGACAATTTCTGACTTTTTCCTGGATGCGCAAGTATGGGCCGGGAGAGCCGGGTTCCAACGATCTATATTTGATGGATGTGGCCAGCAAGCAGTGGGTGCAACTCACGCACGACGCGGGGCGCAACGATTTTCCCTGCTGGTCGCCGGACGGACGCCACATCGTGTTTCAGTCGCACCGTTCGGGCAGCGACCAGATCTGGTCCATGCTGGCGGACGGCACCAATGCGAAGCAGTTGACTTTCAAGGGCAGCAACACGCAACCCAATTGGAGTTGGAAGTAGATTGGTTGAGAGAATGTGGCGCAGGTAAGTTTCGAATCAGGGCACGCCTTCAGGCGCGCCGTAGGAGTTAAGTCATGAAAGCGCCTTCAGGCGCTGAGGACGGAAATTAGAGTTTCACTACGGGCTGTTAAGAAAATGAAAAAAACGGTTTTGCGGCTGGCCCAGAGTGCGCCCTGCCGTGAATCTGCAAATGGCACGCCACAACGCGGGCGCACAGAAAGAGGAGGAATTCAGTGAAGCAAGCAATGAGAATAACAATTACGATGAAGAGATGGTCGACCCTGGTATTCGCACTCGGCCTGATTATGTTCCTGGGCGCGTGCGCGAAGAAGGTCGCGCCGCCGCCACCACCGCCACCACCACCGCCACCCGCTCCCACGGCCTCGCTGTCGGCCAACCCCAATACTATTAACCAGGGCCAATCGACAACCCTGACTTGGCAGACCACGAACGCCACCGACATCAGCATCGACGGCATCGGCCCGGTGAACACAAGCGGCTCGCGTCAGGTAACTCCGACCGACTCCACCACCTACCATCTCATCGCCAAAGGCGCCGGCGGCACTCAGGATGCCACCGCGCGCGTGACCGTCAACATTCCGCCACCGCCACCACCACCGCCGCCGCCGACGATTACGGAAGAGGAACTCTTCGCGCAAAACGTGAAAGACATCTACTTCGATTACGACAAATACGATGTGCGCGCGGCCGACCAGGGCTCCTTGCAGGGCGATGCCCAGTTCCTGCAGCAGCATCCCAACATTCACATCACCATCGAGGGCCACTGCGACGAGCGCGGCTCGACCGAATATAACCTTGCCCTCGGCACCAATCGCGCCGACGCGGTGAAGAATGCGCTCATTCAAGCTGGAGTTGGTGGCGATCGCATCAAGACCATCAGCTACGGCAAAGAGAAGCCGTTCTGCACCGAGTCGAACGAAGATTGCTGGCAGCAGAATCGACGCGGCCACTTCGTATACGAAAAGTAAGCAGCGGAAGTGGAGGGACGGGCGTCTCGCCCGTCCTTGTCCTTGCTTTTCTAGCCAGGGTGCCCCACGTCTCGCGATTTTCGAGACGTGGGCCTCTGGTCAGCCTGTACCGGAGCGGGTTCCATCACGCTGGACGCTCAGCAGGCTTTTGACATCCAATAGGGTAACTATGAAATCCAATCGTATCCCGCTCGTTCTCGCGCTGTTCGTCGCTATCGCCATCGCTCCCGCCTACGGCGCCAACAAGGACCTCATCGAACTGCAAACCCAGGTCACCCAGTTACAGCAGCAGATGACCCAGATGAAGCAATCTTTTGACGAGCGCATGGGCATCATGAAGAATCTGCTCGAGCAAAATACCGACGCGGCCAACAAAGTGACCGCCGCGATCAACGAACTGCAGACTTCCATCAATAAACAGCAGCAGGATCGCGCCAGCCAGGTCGACCAGATCTCCGGCCAGATTCAGGCGCTCAACGACACCATGGACGAGCTCAAGGTCCGCCTCGCCAAGCTGAGCAAGCAATTCGAGGACATGCAATCGGCACAGCAGTCCCTGGCCGCGCAGCAGGCGCAAGCGCAGCAGCAGGCGCAGGCGATGGCGCAGGCCCCGCCGCCCGACGTGCTCTACAACAACGCCCTGCGCGACTACAACGGCGCCAAGAACGATTTGGCCACGCAGGAGTTCGGCGACTATATCAAGTTCTATCCCAACACCGATCTGGCCGGGAACGCATATTTCTATCTGGCCGAAATCGAGTTCAAGGCCGGCGATTACCCGAAAGCTATCGCGAACTATGATTTAGTCCTGCAGAATTTCCCCAGCGGAAACAAAGCTGCCGCCGCGCAACTCAAGAAGGGATTCGCGCTCCTCGAACTCGGAAAAGAAGACGAGGGCACGCAAGAATTAAAGCACGTCATCCAGCGCTATCCGCGCACCAACGAAGCCACGCAAGCCCGTGAAAGATTGCGCAAGGTGGGAGCGGCACCAAAAAGCCACTAGTCGTGTGTGGAGCGGACACTCGTCACGGCCGGTGCGCAGTATTGGGCACCACCACTCCGCCTTCAATCTTCGGGATGCCAAAGTGCCCGCCGAGATGCGCGAGGTCGAGCGGACTGATGGACCCCGAAACCACGATAAAGTCGACCTCATTCGACCTGGCCTGGAGAATCGCGACGTTGCTGATCGCATTATTCTCCAAGCGTATCCAAACATCAGTCACACCCGGGCTCCCATCCTTTTCCTCTTTGTTCATCAGTTGCTTCCAGCCCGCCGCCTGGTACTCCTCCTTCACCGAACTCAGAGCCGCCGGGTCGTAAGTCGAGTGTCCCGAGAACCGGTAGCTGTGCACCGAGACCCCATTCACGCCCGCAATCACGCGCTGCAGATCGGCGTTGTCCGGATCCATCTTCGACGCAAATACCAGCATGGAGTGGTCCAGCGTGAACTCGGTTTTCGAGGACGCGGTCTTCCGCAAAGCCTCAATCCCCTGTGGAATCGACTCGTGCGGCGACTGCGCCAAGGTCAATGTGATGGCGGAAATGACGGTCGAGACTACAAGAATAATGCGCGACAACCTCATACTCATAAAGAGCGCCCCAATATTTTGGAAGCAAGCGTTAGACGAGTTCCTGCCCAAACCGTGAGCGAGAACCCCTCAGGCAAGTAAGAACCCGGCCCCTGAAGATTAGTTGTATGATCCCCCGCGATTGCGTTAGACCGCGCAAGGGCTCAACGGCAGTAGAATAGCTGTGCACCTGGTCATCGCTTGCGCGGAAGGTTGATAGATGCCCGAATACAACTTCCAGTTCCGAGGCTGGCAAGCTCTCGTCGCTCTCGCAGTTGTGCTCGGGTTTTGGGGCATCGAGATGTACCTCCACGTCCAATCCGTGGACGATGCGATGCGAGACGCCGTGCGCGCGGAACTGCTCAACGAGTACTCTGGGCGCGGCCCAAAGGATGTCGCGCGTATAGTCGAGGAGGCTCGCGCAGGCGCGCCGGTCGAACCCGTGCAGCCGCTGGTTCAGCGCGACGTGGAGTTTACGTCGATTGCAGCGCGCGGCAAGATGGATGGCCGAATGACTGTGGTTCGAGCGGAAATCACAGTGGATGGAGGTCCTCCGCCGGACGGCCGCCCGGTTCGCTATTTCCGCATGTCGACGAAGTTTGGCGGCGGCTGGATGGTGGTCGGCGAAAGCGATTCTTACGCCTACTTCAGGGAACTGATGCCCTGACCTGCCAGCATTCCTGCTCAGCTCTCGCGAATGGCGTCCATGATCTCCTGCGCCGAACCCACGCATCTGGGCTGGCCCAACGACTCCGCGATCTCTGGCGGAAATTCAGCCGCCACCAGATCGCTGCCCACCAGCGGCCCCCCGCCCGGCCAGTACAGAATCACCGGACCCATCCGGAGAATGGCGAGCACAGACTCCCAGAACCGTACATCGCCGCACGGCCGGTTCACGCCCAGCGACGTGATCAGATCGCGATTGGACTTTGCCGGAGTGACACGAATCGTGCACGAATTCGCACGGTCGTAGCGGACGCTCCAATAATCCGGCTCGGAACTCTCCTCCACAACCGGGAAGAGCGCCCGAACCGCGGCTCGAGAAATTCCCGGCGGCTCGCCAGCGATACATTGAAGATAGATATCGAAGCTCACTGACTCTCATACTAATGCAGTGAAGCTGCTGCGTGCCCCACTCTTCGCTGGGTGCCCCACTCATCGCGTTTTTTGCGATGAGTGGGATTTTGTCACCCACAAAAAGCTAACCGCGGAGTAAAGCAAGAGCGCAAAAGAAGCGATCCAGATTCCTCCGCGCCCTCGGCGTCTCTGTGGTGATTTGGCCTGATGTTTACTTTACTTCCGCCACCGTCGCCTTTTCTGCCGACATACTGGGCCGCAGCGTGACCCAATCGGTCTGCACCCGATCCCATCCCTGAATCAGAAAGCCGTACGATTCGAACAGTTGGCGGATCTGCGGCCGCTGCCAACCGGCAATGTCTTCCAGAATCGGCACCAGCGTGGCCAGGGCATTGTCGCCGAGCACCGTACGCTTCGCGATCTGCGCCACCAGTTTCGATTCCGACACGGCAATGGTGAAGCCATCGCGCCGGTTCACATGCAGCATGACGTGAATGTCGGAACTGCCATCGCCAACATAGACGATATGGTCGGCCGGAATGCCGAGCTCTGCTTCGAGCTGCTCCAGGCGCGTGACTTTTCCATAACCGGCCGTGGCGCGCACCAGGCTTTCGATCTCGCCCGAGGCTTTGTACTTGAACTCGGTGCCAAAAATATGATCCGCCGGCACGATTCCCTCCAGCGCCGACTGGATCACCTCCACCGGCGACGCCGAGATCACGTAAAAATCAAAGTGGAATCCCTCGATTCGCCGGTCGAGGATCTCGTAAATCTGCTTGATGTTTTCCTTGAGGCGAATGCGCTTGCCCGCTTCGATCAGATCGTCGCGCCGGACGCGTGTGCGGAACTCGGGATCGTGCAAAAGCAGATAAGAAAGTTCGGCGCCCTGCTGAACCAGGTTCAGCTTCGCCATGCCCTTGGCTTTGCGCTCGAATTCCTCAACAGAAATGCCGAGCAACTCGCTCAGAACGTAACCCGTATCGTTGAAGGTCAACGTCTGATCGAAATCGCTGGCGAACAGATACTGCTTCCTATGTTTAACGGTCATGTTCTATTGTAGATTCAAGATCAGGTTAATCGACGATTAAATTTACACATCGTGGTGATCACAACAACTCGCTCGTTCGGTTAGACATGTCCTTACGGAGCTGACAAGCGGACACGCCAAGCACGATCGCAAGCCACACGCGAACATTGCTCGCCGCCAGCTTTCGGCGTAACCTAGTCCTGTAATCATTCTCATTTATAGCGCACGCACCCAGAAAGGCCGACCATGCCGAAAAGTGTCAGCGACCATCTTCACAATGATGCCGACCGCGGCAAGGGTTCTCTCGAACCCGACGAACGCAACCAGACCGGCAACAACTCCATGCGGGACCAGCTTGGGCACCGCAACCCCGACCCCATGCAAGACGGCGCCGATAGCGATTTCCCCGAGCCCGGCCACAGCCCCGAACACTCCTTCGAGGGGGAGTTGAAGAAAACCAGTTAGTGGAGAGCCGGGCGTCCCCGCCCGGCCGCCACTTGAGCCGGTCCCGAGTGGGGCAGGCTCCAACGTCGCTATCTTTAGCGAAAACCCTACTGCAGCTCTTCCATGCACTTCGCCAGCGCTTCCCGGCTCGGCCGTGTCGCCGATTCCGGCAAAGTCGCCAGCGGCTGATCGGTGACGTTCAGCATATCGATAAAGCTAGGCGCCTTGGCGTTGATATAAAAAACGCCCGTTAGCACTTCGCCTTTCTCGTGCGACTCCATCAATCGCCGCACCGCCTGAATCTTATCCGTCGGATCGTACGCCTGCTCCAGCTTCCGCAACCGCAAGCTCGATCCGTCGTGCATCGTAACTTCAAAGGTCGTCCCCGGATCGTAGTCGACGTTGATCTCCTCAAACGCCGGCACAAAGCTGACTTCATGCAGCGGTTCGTCATGCGCCTGCATGTACTTATAGGACTTAGTCGAGCCCTCATGATCATTGAAAGTAACGCACGGCGAAACCACATCCAGCATCACCGTGCCATTGTGTGCGATGGCCGCCTTGAGCATGGTGTGAAGCTGCCGCTTGTCGCCGGAAAACGACCGCCCCACAAACGTAGCTCCCAGTTGAATCGCCATGGCGCAAGTATCGACCGGAGGCAAATCGTTCACCACGCCACTCTTTAGCGTCGACCCCAAATCGGCGGTCGCCGAGAACTGGCCCTTCGTCAGTCCGTAGCACCCGTTATCTTCGATGATGTAGATGATCGGCAGATTGCGCCGCATCAGATGAACAAACTGCCCCGCGCCAATCGAAACCGTGTCGCCATCGCCGGTCACACCGAGCGCGATCAGGTTCTTATTCGCCAGCATCGCCCCGGTAGCCACGGAAGGCATGCGTCCATGCACGGAGTTAAAGCTGTGCGACCGGTTCATGAAGTAAGCCGGGCTCTTCGACGAGCAGCCGATGCCGCTGAACTTCGCCACGCGCTCGGGCTTCACGCCCATTTCATACATCGCGTCAATGATGCGTTCGGAAATCGCGTTATGCCCGCAACCGGCGCAAAGCGTAGTCTTCCCGCCCCTATAGTCGATAACCTGCAGTCCAATGCGGTTAGTCTTAGGAGTAACAACTGGAGTCAAAGCGGGTGCAGGTGTATTAGTGGGCGTGTTCCCCATATCACTTCCCCTCCATCATCACGAGCTCGTCAGTTACAGACCGTGCGTCGATCGGCAATCCATGAATATGGCAGATCGACCGCAGCCGCGGCGTCAATTCCGGCTTGAGGTCGAGCTTAAGCAGGCTGGCCATCTGCCCGTCGCGGTTCTGCTCCACTACATACACGCGGTCGTGCCGCTCAATAAAGTCGTGCACCTCGCGTGTAAACGGATACGACAGCACGCGAAGATAATCCGTCTCCAGTTCGTGTTCTTTCGATAATTGATCGCGCGCCTCGATGATCGCCCAGTGCGACGTGCCGTAAGCGATAACGCCGATCTTCGCCTTGCCGCCGCCCCTGAGCTCCGGCCGCGGCACAAACAACCGAGCGGTCTCGAACTTCTTATTGATCCGCTCCATGTTGCGTTCGAAATCGTCGGGACGCTCACTGTACTGCGCCTTTTCGTTGTGTCCGCTGCCGCGCGCAAAATATGCCGCCGCCGGATGATCCGTACCCGGCAGCGTGCGATAGCCGACGCCATCGCCATCCACATCCTTATAGCGCGCAAAGCCGCCAGCTTTCTCGAGATCAGCCTTACTCAAAACTTTTCCACGATTGATGGGCTTGTCGGGATAAGGGAACGGATCTGACATCCAGTTATTCATCCCCAGGTCAAGGTCCGACATGACAAACACCGGCGTCTGAAATCGCTCCGCCAGATCAAAAGCATCCTGCGCCATCGTGAAACACTCGCTGACCGAATCCGGAAACAGCATGATGTGCTTGGTGTCGCCGTGACTGAGAAATGCCGTCGAAAGCACGTCGCCTTGCGCCGTACGCGTGGGCAGGCCGGTCGATGGCCCGACCCGCTGAATATTCCAGATAACCGCCGGAACTTCCACGTAATACGCCAGACCTGTGAACTCCGCCATCAGCGAGATGCCCGGCCCAGCAGTCGCCGTCATCGAACGCGCCCCCGCCCACGCTGCCCCAATCACCATGCCAATCGCCGCCAGTTCGTCTTCGGCTTGCACGATGGCAAAAGTCGCCTTGCCATCGGGTCCGACGCGGTATTCCTTCATGTAATCAATCATGGTCTCGACCAGCGACGACGACGGCGTGATCGGGTACCAGGTGACCACGGTACATCCGGCAAACATGCATCCCATGGCCGCCGCGGAATTGCCGTCCACGATGATCTTGCCTTTCGTCTTGTCCATGCGCCGGATGTAGAACGGATCGCGCTTCTTCAAATTAGCCACGGCATAATCGAAGCCCGCCTTGGCCGCCGCCAGATTCAAAGTCGCCGCTTTCACTTTGGTCGAGAACTGCTTGCGGATCGCCTGCTCGACCTCGGCAAAATCGATTTCCAGCAATTGCGCCGCGGCCCCGACGTAGATCATGTTCTTGATCAGCTTGCGCAGCTTGGCTTCCGCGCCCACCGACGCCGCCAGCTTGTCGTAAGGCACCGCGTAATAAATCAGATCGTCGCGCACCTTATCGAGCGCCAGCGGCTCGTCGTAGAGCACCGCCGCGCCCGCCCCGAGCGTCTTGACATCGTCCTGCGCCGTCTCCGCATTCATCGCGATGAGCAAATCGATTTCCTTCTTACGCGCGATGTATCCGTCTTTGCTGGCGCGAATCGTGAACCAGGTCGGCAGCCCCGCGATGTTCGAAGGAAACAGGTTCTTCCCCGAAACCGGCACGCCCATCTGGAAAATGCTGCGCAACAAAACTGTGTTGGAACTCTGCGACCCCGAGCCATTCACGGTCGCGACCTGAATGCTCATGTCATTAATAACGACGACACGCTCTTGCCCCAGTTGACCGGACGATTCCTGGGGCACGACATCCGATGTGGCCATCCCTGTGCCTTCCTTGTCTTAATCGTGCAAAGTATTGACCGGGCAAACCCCGTCGCCCGGAAGTCCCGCGGAAGTGAAAACCCCTTATTATACAGGCAGGCAAGGAGCGGAGGCGCTGATCACCGGAACTCATGGGTAGCTCTTCGTTGCCGGAGATAGCGATCTGTGTGCTGCACTCATTCGCGTGCTTTGCGAATGAGTGGGCGGAGGGCCAGCCTCACTTCTTCACCTTCAGTTCGTGGGCAGTAGGGACTCTACACGTCTCTACGCTGTGCCGTGTGCCAGATCATGCCGATACTAATGCGCCGGCCCTCCACCTGATACAAGAGGTGTACGGAGTGCTACCGATGACTCACCGCGGCGCCGAGGCCAGGCTCTTTCCGGCTTGCAGAAAGGAATCCAGGTTCGTCTTGTCGATCAAGCCGGAACCGGTATCCACAAAGCTGGGGACGGGCGCATAAATGTCCTTTGCCCAGTCGCTCTCCAGCGAAGCCGGCTTGTTATGATGAAGAGTGTCGAGCATCTGCATACCCACGTAGGCCATGGTGTAAGGCTTCTGCGCGATCGTGGCGGCGATTACCCCCTTCTGAATCCAGTCCAGCGTCTCCGGATCCGTATCCATCGCCATGACCACCTTGCCGGTCACGTGGTAGCGGTCGAGCAATCCGGCGACCTCTTTGCCCGATTGCGCTTCGAGGCAGACAAAGGCGTCGACCTTGTCTTTTTCCTTACCGATGATCTCGGTGGTGGTATCGAACGTGATGCGAGGATCGCCCTGAATGTCGACCACGCGCGTGATCTTGATGTTGGGGAAGTGCTCGAGCGCGTCTTTGTAGCCGTGTTGCCGATCCTCCAGATTAGGTTGGGGCATGGTGAAAATGACAACGTTGCCTTTGCCCTTGAGTTCCTGGGCCAGACGTTGTCCTCCGGTGAAGCCCACCTGGTAGTTGTTGGTGCCGATGAAAAAGAGCCGCTTGCTGGCCGGTGCGTCCGAGTCGAGCGTGATTACCGGGATGCCTGCTGCCACGGCCTTGTCAATGCTGTCTTTGAGCAGACCCTGATCGGTAACGGCCAATAGAATGCCCGTGGCTTTCTTTTGCACCGCCTGATCCACAGCATCGCGCTCCGCCTTGGGGTCATAGGTCTGGGGACCCACGAAATCAACCCGAATCCGCGACGCCTCCGCCGCCTTGGAAAAACCCGCGTGCGCCGCCTGCCAATAAGGAACCTGCAGGTTGGCCGCTACGAAAACGTAATATTCGTCGGAGTCGTGCGCGGAACCGCAACTGAGAAAAGGTACCAGGAGCACGGCAACGCAACTAACGTAGAAAAGTTTACGGGAGAGGAACATTGGATCCTCCTTTTTTCGGATAAATCATCGAATTATGACCGGCAGAACTGCCGAATCAGATGGAACCATCAAACAATGGATTGTAAACGAGAGTTCAAGCGAAGGCCAGAGCGCCGACGCAGGGCCACGCATGGCCCTGTCAAGCGGGCGGGCAAGGTAAAGGTAAAGGATATTCGGCGCGCTGCCGATAACACACAGTGAACCGCGACAATCCGATGAAGCGCTGAGCGCTCCAACAACGCCGCAAAGAGGAGCCCCGGCTGGAAGGGGCTGACCTCGAATAGGGGCAATGAGTCATGGAACCCGATCCTCTGGAGCAAACGCCGAAACCGATGGAGCAGAGGCCGAAACAAAGAGAATTGCGTTTTCTGATCGAAGCCGGAGCGACCGTCGAGGTGAGCAAGAACGGCCAGACCATCCATGCAATTACAGTAAATATGAGTGCAGGCGGTGTGCTGCTGCACTTCGAAGCACCGGTTCAACTTGAGGTGGGCGATCAGGTGACCTGCGAATTCAGAGTCGAACACGAAGCCGACAAGCCGCTTCCCTATTGGGGTGTGGGGAACGTCGTTCGCGTGCAGGACTGCCGCGTCGCGGTCATGCTGAGGTTCGGCGGCTTTTCTCCGTTGGACCCCGAGACCGGAGTCGCAACGCCGCACGACACACTTTGACGTCATGCGTGAAGGTCGGCAGTCAGTGGCGAAACTTCAACGAACCCAGCGGCAAATCCCCTGCCCTTCGAAAAACTGCGCCAGGTTGAGCCTTCGGTGATAATAGAGCGAGGCTGGAAAAAACGGGCTTGCGGCCCGCGAGGCTCAAACGCGGCTGCGGCCCGTCCCAGCCAGAGTCCAAATCACGGGAGATGGAATGACCTCTAAGCTCGATTCCACCGGCAGCAGCGCTGCCGCTGGCGCACAAGACGATGGCGCACAGAACGTCAGCGCACAAAACTGCAACGTGGCCCTGGTTGGCTTCGGCACGGTCGGAAATTCGGTGGCGCGAATTCTTTGCGAGCGCTCGAACACCCACCTGCGCCTGACGCACGTCCTCAATCGCAACGTGGCGCGCAAGAAAGTAGACTGGCTTCCCTCTTCGGTGCAATGGACGGAGAACATCGACGACGTCTTATCCTCCGACGTGGATGTCGTGGTCGAGGTAATGGGCGGCCTTCAACCCACCGAAGACTGGATCCGGCGCGTGCTGGCCTCGGGCAAATCCGTGGTCACCGCGAACAAGCAGTTGATCGCGCACTGCGGCCCTGAGTTGATTGCTCTGGCCCGCCAGATGAAACAGCAGATCCAGTTTGGCGCCTCGGTAGCGGGCGGCGTGCCGGTGATTTCCGGATTGCATGAGGGATTGGCCGGCGACGAACTGTTCAAGATTTGCGGCATCCTCAACGGCACCTGCAACTACATTCTCAGCCAGATCGAGACCAACGGCGTGCCCTTCGCCACCGCGCTGCGGGAGGCGCAGAAGTTGGGCTTCGCCGAGGCCGATCCGACCGAAGACATCGACGGCCTCGACGCGCGCGCCAAGCTCGCCATCCTCGCGCGCGTCGGACTGCACTGCGATGTCAAAGCCACGAGCATCGTGGCGCGCTCGATTTCAGCGATCGACGCGGTCGATTTTCAATACGCCAACCAGCTTGGTTGCACCATTCGCCAGATTTCCTGGGCAGAGTTGAAGACCGAGTCCAACGCAAAGTCGAAAGGTGACATTTTGTTTGCCGCAGTCCAGCCGGCACTGGTCGAACTCTCATCGCCCCTGGCGCGCGTCGAAGGCAGCAAGAACCTGGTCGTGGCGACCGGAACGTACGGTGGCGAGACTGTGTTTGGAGGCCACGGCGCAGGCGGACATCCAACCGCCGTCGCGGTCGTCTCCGACATTCTGGCCATCGCTCGCGCCCGGCAATGCCGGATGAGTTACGCCGCGCAGCTCATCGAGAAAACGCCCGTCGTCACCTCCGATTTCAACACCAAGCACTACCTGCGCTTTCTGGTGAAGGACCGGCCCGGCATCATCGCCAGCCTCGCTACAATTCTCTCCCATTGCGGCATCAACATCGACTCCGTGTTGCAGAAGCCGGGCTGCCCAAAACCGCATCTGCCCTTTCTGATTACGCTGGAAGAATGCAAGGCGTCGCTGGTGGACCACGCATTACAGCAAATCAACTCGCTCGATTTCCTGGTGCAGCCCTGTTTGCATTTGCCGATTTTGTAGAAGGGTTGCCGGTGGAGTGACGGGCGCCCTCGCCCGCCGCCCTTAAGCAATCGCCCCCACGCAGCTCGGGAATTTCGGTTTCGAGCCCGACCTTCGCGAACAAGCCTGCGATTTCACTGCCCAACCCACCGGCCGGAAGCGCTTCTTCCTGCGCAACGCGGCGGAGAATATCTTCTTTCGAGGGACGCAATCCGCGAGACTTAACTCTCGATGTTCTCTCTGCACTTCGCAAATTCTTAAGCTTCCACCTGGAAGAACTGCGCCATGTTGCGGAACTTCTGGTAGCGGCTTTCCAGTAAATCGGCGACCGGCAGCTTCTTTAACGCGGCCAGATGCTGCTGCAGCGCGGCATCCAGCAGCTCCGCTGCCTGCGCGTGGTCCGTATGAGCGCCTCCGGGAGGTTCCGGGATGATGCCATCGACGCAACCCAGTTCAATCAGATCTTTCGCGGTGATCTTCATGGCCTCCGCCGCCAGATCTTTCTTGCTGGCATCGCGCCACATGATCGACGCGCAGCCCTCCGGCGAAATTACGGAGTAAACCGAGTTCTCCATCATCAGCACGCGGTCGGCCACGGCAATCGCCAGCGCCCCTCCGCTGCCGCCGACGCCAATCACGGTCGCAATGATCGGCACTTCCAGCCGCGCCATCTCCAGCAGGTTGCGGGCGATAGCTTCTCCCTGACCGCGCTCTTCGGCGTGCAGCCCGGGATAAGCACCGTCGGTGTCGACGAAGGTGAGAATCGGACGCTTGAATTTCTCGGCAATCTTCATCACCCGCAGCGCTTTTCGATATCCTTCCGGATGCGACATGCCGAAGTTTCGATACACCCGCTGTTTCGCGTCGCGAGCTTTCTGCTGGCCGACAATAACGACTTCCTGGCCGTGAAAGCGCGCCATTCCGCAAACGATCGCCGGATCGTCGCGGAAGCCGCGGTCGCCGTGAATCTCGCTCCAATCGGTGAAGATGCGCTCCACATAATCCAGCGTGTAAGGACGCTGCGGATGACGCGCCAGTTCCGTGTGCTCCCATGCGTTCAGGCCTGAAGAAATTTCGCGGCGCAGATCGTCCACGCGCGCGCTCAATTGCTGCACCTGGCGGAGGGTTTCGGCGTTCTGCCCCTCCAGCGCCTGCAGCCGCGTGATCTGCTCTTCGATTCTTGCCAATTCCTGCTGCGCTTTCAATGCAGAATCCATTTTGATGACATTCCCATTCTTCCGCGTATGATGTGCTTCCACAATCGAGAGCATAAAATCGGTGCCCGCGATGACGCCATTCTTCGCGCCGTCACTCGCGCTGTCGTTCGCGCTACCATCCGGCTTTTCTGCCCGTTTTATTTTCGCTCGTTTCATCGGCCGCAGATACTAACCTCGCCAGCGGAGAGCCGGGCGTCCCCGCCCGGCCACGATACTGCTAAATGGGCGAGACGCCCGCTCCACCATATTCATCAGCCGATGACGCGCACGCTGCCCCGCCCGCACAACTCTTCCACGCGGCCCAGGAAACTGCGGTCCGGCATCACATTATAGCCTTCGGCTTCCATCACCACCATGAAATCGCCATCCCGCTCCACGTCGAAGAGCACTTTCGCCTCGCCCTTGCGTTCGCTGAAGAGCGCGTACAGCGCATCGACCGTGCTGCCGGTCGCGCTCCCCAAAGGAATCCGTATGCGGAGCGCCTTAGGCAACGGCACGCGCGCTTCGTCCAGCGGAGTGATCTCGTTGGCCGTGACTTTCGGATTCGCGCCCTCTTCAATGCGCACGCCGCCGCGAATCAGCACCGGAACCTCGAGCTTCACTTTCTCCGCGAGCTTTCTTGTAGGCCTCGGGAAAAACCAGCAATTCCACCTTCCCACACATATCTTCAAGCGCCGCTTGCGCCCACAGCTCGCCTCTTCTTGATTTCGCCACCCGCAACCCCGAAATCAAACCCGCGGTCGTGATGTTCTCATCCTTGCCGGTGGATTTCTTCATCGCGGCAATATCTTCGCGTGGAAAGCGCATTCAGATCGGCAAGCTTCTCCTTGTACTTTTCCATCGGATGCCCGGTAATAAAAAATCCGAGAATCTCTTTTTCCGCCGACAGCCGCGTTTGTTCATCCCAGTCGGGCACGTTGGGGAGCGCGTCGTTCGCCTGCTCGGCGGTCTCATCCGCAAACACGCCAAACAGCCCGTGCTGTCCCGATTCCGCGTCCCGCTGCGCCTTCTGCGCCTGTTCCATCGCCGTAGTCGAGCGCCTGCATGAGCTGCGCCCGGCGCCCGAAACAATCCATCGCGCCGCTCTTGATCAGCGACTCCAGCACGCGCTTGTTCAACAGCCGCAGGTCCACTTCTTCGCAGAATTCGTAAAACGACTTGAAATTTCGGCCCAGCTTCTTCCGCGCCGCGACGATGGATTCGATCGCGTTTCCGCCAACGTTCTTGACCGCGGCCAGCCCAAAGCGAATCGCCTGCCCATGCGGAGTAAAGTTCGCGTCGCTGACGTTGATATCGGGCGGCTCAACCGCGATTCCCATCTCGCGGCATTCGTTGATGTACTTCACCACGTCATCGGTGCTGCCGGTCACCGAAGTCAGCAGCGCCGCCATGAAGTCGAGCGGATGGTGCGTCTTCAAATACGCCGTGTGATAGGCGAGCAGCGCGTACGCCGCCGAGTGCGACTTATTGAATCCGTATCCGGCAAATTGCGCCATCAGATCGAAAATCTTTTCGATCTTCCTCGGAGGAAATCCGCGCTGCGTCGCCCCCTGCACAAAGCGCTCGCGTTGCGCCGCCATTTCCTCCGGCTTCTTTCTTGCCCATCGCGCGCCGCAGCAAATCGGCCTCTCCCAGGGAGTAGCCCGCAAGTTTGTTGGCCGCCTGCATTACCTGTTCCTGGTAGACGAAGACGCCGAGCGTCTCCTGCAGAATTTCTTTCAATTCGGGCAGTTCGTATTCGATTTTGCGGCGGCCATGTTTGCGCTCGATGAAATCGTCGATCATCCGCCCGATCGGGCCGGGACGATAGAGCGCATTGAGCGCTGTCAGGTGTTCGATCGAATTTGGCTGGTAACGCCGCAGCACGTCTCTCATGCCCGAGGATTCAAACTGGAACACGCCAGAGGTCAGCCCCTTATGGAAAACTTTCCTATAAGTCTCCTCGTCCTCCAGCGGAATATCGTCCAGCTTGAGATTCGTCCCTTTCTGCGCGATCAGTTTCAACGCGTCGTCGAGAATGGTGAGTGTCGTCAGCCCGAGAAAATCCATCTTCAGCAGGCCCATCTTTTCGATGGCCACCATGTCGAAGGCGGTGACGATTTCGTCGTTCTTGGTCTTGTGCAGCGGCACCAACTCGATCAGCGGACGCGGCGAAATCACCACCCCCGCGGCATGTACGCCGGAATTTCGCACCAGGCCTTCGAGCTTCCGCGCCGTGTCGAGCAATTGCCGCACCTGCGGATCTTTCTGGTACGCCTCCTGCAGCCCTACCGACTCCGCGAGCGCGTCGTCCAGTTTGATGTTCAGCGTGGTCGGCACCATCTTCGCGATGCGGTCGACGTCGCTGTACGGCATATCCATGGCGCGGCCAACATCTTTGATCGCGGCCTTGGCGGCCATCGTGCCGAACGTGATGATCTGCGCCACATTTTCCCGCCCGTACTTATGAGTGACGTATTCGATCACTTCGCCGCGCCGGTTCATGCAGAAATCGATATCGATATCCGGCATGGAAATGCGTTCCGGGTTCAGGAAGCGCTCGAACAGAAGTTCATGCTGCAGCGGATCGATGTCGGTAATTCCCAGCGAATACGCGACCACCGCGCCCGCGGCCGATCCGCGCCCCGGACCCACGGGAATGCCGCGTTCGCGGGCGTAGCGGATGAAGTCCCAGACGATCAGGAAATATCCCGAGAACTTCATCTGCTGAATAATGGCGATCTCGCGCGCCAGTCTCTGTTCGTAGTCCGCCAGCGAATGCTTGAGCCGCCCGTTCGCCGACGCAGTCCGCAGGTTCTCCATGCGCCGCGCGAATCCTTGCCGCGTGATGTGCTCAAAATAACTGTCGGCATTAAATCCATCGGGAACATCGAAGCGGGGAAACGGGCTGGGAACTTTCTCCATTCGAAGGTTGCAACGCTCGGCGATATCGAGCGTGCGCGAAAGCACCTGGGGCGCGTCCTTGAACACGCGCAACATCTCGTCGCCGTTCTTGACGTAGAACTGCGTTCCTTCGAACTTCATGCGGTTCGTGTCTTGAATCGACTTGCCCATCTGAATGCACAACATCACATCCTGGGCGTGCGCATCATCTTCGCAAAGATAGTGGCTGTCGTTGGTAGCGACCATGGGCAGCGCGAGATCCTTTTCCAACTGGAACAACCCCGAATGGATGCGGTGCTCCATCTCCAGACCCTGGTCCTGAATCTCGAGAAAGAAATTTTCTTTGCCGAACAGATCACGGTAGAATCCGGCGGCCGAACGCGCCGCGTCGTAGTTCCCTTCCGTCAACCGCTCCGCCACTTCGCCCTTCAGGCATCCGGAAAGACCAATCAGCCCCTTGGAATGTTCGGCCAGAAATTTCTTGCTCACACGCGGCTTGTAGTAGAAGCCGTGCAGCGAGGCCTCGGACGTGATCTTCACCAGGTTGCGATAGCCTTCTTCGTTTTCGGCCAGCACCAGCAGGTGGTTGTAAGTGTCGCCGTCGGGCGGAGTGCGCGCGATGTCGTGGTCGTCTTTCTTGCAGATGTAGAGTTCGCATCCCACGATCGGTTTAATGCCGGCCTTGTGCGCGGCATTCACAAAATGCACCGCGCCAAAAATATTGCCGTGGTCGGTCATGGCGACCGCGGGCATGCCGAGTTCATGGACGCGCTCAACCAGTTTCTCGACGTCGCAAGCGCCGTCGAGCAGAGAATAATCGCTATGCAGATGCAGGTGGACGAATTGGTTTTGGGTCATGAAGGCAGCACTTAGCTTCTAGCTCTTAGCTTTTCGCTCCTACGTTCTCGGCTCTTAGAACTGAGCGCATACACGGTTTTGGGTAGGGCACGGCTTCAGCCGTGCCGCCCAGAACCAATAAAAATCCGGGCTTTAGCCCTGAGGGCCGACAGCCTGCTCAGCGAACTATTTATGAGACCGGTTCTAGCGGATCGGTTTCATTCTACCGGCTGGAGGAAATCGCGCAATGACAGAAACTGGTGCAATTTCTCGGGACGAGGTCTTCTATTATTTCGGCACCTGAAAATCCACGCCCCGATCGTCATTCACCTTGACCGTGGCAGGAATATCAAGCTGGGCGAGCGGAATTTTCTTCGCGGCTTGCTCGTTGAGCACCCAGAGGGTTCCACCGGCGATCGCGTAGTTTCGCACTTCTTCAACATGCTGATCGCGGAAGACCAGCGCCGTTGCCGGTTCCTGCTCTTCCTTCGGCCGATTGCGCGCTTCCACATCGGCTTGCAGCCGGTCGACTTTTCCATTCAGTTGGTCGAGGTCGCGTTGCACTCCGCTGTCGTCGCGGTACGGAGCCGGCGCATAAGCGTCCGCATACGAGTCTTGATCCCCAGCGTCATATAGTGGATCAGAGTACCAGCCGTAATAGCCCGCATAAGGGTAGACCCGGTAAGGATAGTAATACCGGCGACCGTAAGAAGCTGAACGACGATAATGCGGGCTCCCGCTCTGCAGACGAACGCCGGAGCTGCGACTACTGCTTCCGCTGTGAAACGACGCTGAGGAGTGTCCGGCAACCCGGCCGCCTGAAGCGAAGTGCGCGCCTCCACCACCGCCGCTGTGCCGCTGCGCCCACACGGGCAGCGAGAACAGAATCAGGCTAAACGCCGCTACCCACAACCAGCGCCGCATAGCCACATTATAGCGCGGTTTGACCAGCTTGCTCGCACAGAAAATGCGCTGGGCTACGGGAGAATAAAGCCCCGGGCCGAGGTGCAGCACGCCCTGAAACCTCGGCTATTTGCCCTTCTTCTTGGACTTGGACTTGGACTTCGCCTTCGCTCTAGCGGCTGGCTTCGTGGTTTTGACAGGTTTGCTTGGCTTCTTGGCGGCAGGAGCCTTGGCCGCCTTGGCAGCCGGGGCAGGCTTGGCGGGAGTCACCGGCTTTTCAGCGGCCACGGTCTTTGCTGGCACTCCAGGCTTCGCCGCCGGGGCGGGTTTTTCTTTGACCGGTGAGACCGGGGTTGCCGAAGCCGCTACAACCTTCCCCTTCCCCTTAGCGCCCGCTTTGCCGGTCGCCGTTGCCGGAGCAGCAGCAGCGGCCGCGGCGGCTGCCTTAGCTCCTCTACCCCGCTTGGCCGATGGCGGCGGCGGCGGAGGCGGTGGTGGAGGCGCCAGTGGTTTCAGGAACTTCAGAGTCTCCGTCCGCGAACGCAGCTTGCCATCCAACAAAAGTAAGAACACATCGTTCGCGATCTTTGGATACGTCGGCATCTGCGGAGTGATGTGGAGTTCCGTCATCTCCGGCAACGGAATCTTCTGCTGTACCTGTCGCCACTTGGTAAAGAAGTTCTTGATCTTCTGCGCCACCGCCTGCTGCCGCGCCGTGATCGCCAGAAACAGAATCATCTCCGGACGCGCCGACGACAGCAATTGCCACGTTCGCGACGGCGTGGCCGCTTCCTTGCCGGTCAATTTCTTAGCCAGGCTGTGGGCGTTCGAATCCAAGTCCTTCCAGGCCTCGACCAGATCCTTGCGCGGAATCGCCCGGCGCAAATCCGCAATGTCTTTTTCGCCCAGCCGCTCGGTAAGGAAATGCAGCACGGCCGGCGCGACCTCTGGCGTGTAGCCAAGGTCATTCATTTGCTGACGGGTCTTCATCAGCGCGCCCAATCCGGCCGTGTCCACTTTGGCCGTGCTCCAGCGCGGATTCAGCACCTTCAGCCATCCCTCTTTTTCGTACGCCTTCAGCACCCCGAGCGCATCGTCCTCGTACGCCAATTGTTCGATCTCGTATCCGATGCTCGAACTTCGTATGTTCTCAATGTAGTTATTCTCTTTGCCCGACTCGTAACGCGCCTGGGTCCGCTCTTCAAACGGCCAGTGGAAGCGCGTGCTAAAGCGCGTGGCGCGGATCATCCTTGACGGGTCTTCGAGAAACGCGTAGTTATGCAGCACGCGGATTACCTTGGCTTCGATGTCGGCCACGCCGTTGAACGGATCCATCAACAGCCCACGCGATCCTTCGTTCAGCGACAGCGCCATCGCGTTCACCGTGAAATCGCGGCGCCGAAGATCTTCAATGATTGTGGCCGGAGCCATCTGCGGAGCTTTGCCCGGCTTGTCGTAGGTCTCCGAGCGCGCCATGGCAATCTCGGCGCGCACTCCGCCAGGCAGCGTCAGCAGCAAGGTCCGCGTCTCGTCGTCGGCATCACCCACCACCGCTCCCACACGTTCCAGATCTTTCTGCAGCTTAAGCGCGTTGCCCTGCACCGTGAAATCCAGATCGCGTATGGGAAAGCCGGTGATCAGGTCGCGGATGGCGCCACCGGTAAGATACAGGTTCATCCCCGCCGCCTTAGCGGCATCTAGGACGAGAGATGACTGCCTTCTGTTGATCCGGCGAGAGCCGGGTTTCCAGCGTGTATATGTAGTCGGCCATGCCTTCCTAGTCGCCGTGCAGTGGCCCGTCGCGGGGCCCGACCGGGGCGTTTTTCACAAGATTTCCACAGGGAAGCCCACCGAAATTTGCCAAGTCGCCCGTCGGCGGAATCTAACTCCCTCTATACATTAGACTTATACCGCAAACTTACGATTTCAGCAAACTACAGAAAATAACACAAGGTTTACCGTTTGGCTACTATGAACGCACAAACTATCCGAATTCATCGGGAAAGTGCGAGAATCCTATCTGGAGCCCCCGGGTGCCCCACTCATTCGCGTTCTGTGCGAATGAGTGGGATTGCCGATTCGCTTGCAACCCATGCCCTCGACCCACAAAAAAGTGATCGTGCGGAAACATGACCGCGACTCAGTCAGCGGCTTCGTGGCGCCAGCCGACTTCGTGGTGGAAGGCAAGCTCGAACTGCTCAACACTTCCGGCAACGTCGTCGCTATCGACCTGCGCGACATCAAAGCTGTTTATTTTGTTCGTGAATTTTCCGACACCGACTTAATGCTCCGTAAGACCTTCACCACCCGCCCGCGGACCGAAGGCCTGTGGGTTCGCCTGAAGTTCAAAGACAGCGATGTGATTGAAGGCATCCTGCCCAACGACCTAACCCAAAATCCCGCCGAAGGATTCCTCATGAATCCTCCCGACCTGCGCTCGAATACGCAGCGTGTCTTCGTACCCCGCGAAGCGTTGACGTCGGTAACCGTGCTGGCCGTCATAGGCGCAGCGAACCGCCGCCGAAGAGGTGGCCAACCCGATACGAGGCAGGTAACGCTGTTTGAGCAGTAGCAAACGTAGGGACGGACGCATTCGTCCGTCCCAGCCGAGCGCAGCTCGGCCCTAGTCCGCGAGCTATCCATCCGCCGCGCACGCCTTCCGCTACAATTCTCCCGGACACCCCTTATGAAATTAGCCGAAATCGCCACCGCCCTGAACGCCCGCCTGGACAACGCCTCTCCCGAAACCGACATCACCGGAGTAGCCGGCATCGAGCACGCCGGTCCCGGACAGCTCACCTTCGTGTCGAATCCCAAGTACAACGCCGCCGCGAAGACGACGAAAGCCTCAGCCGTGATCGTAGCCGAGGATTTCCCCGCCCTATCGACTGGCATGCTGCGCAGCCAGAATCCATATCTAGCCTGGGCCAAAGCCATAGAACTTTTCTACCGCCCGCCAAGCTACGCCCCCGGAATCCATCCCACCGCGGTAGTTCATCCCAAGGCCACAGTCGGCAAGAATGCGCACCTCGGCCCGTATGTAGTAATCGGCGAAGACGCCGTCATCGGAGACAACGCCATCCTCCTGGCCCACGTAGTCATCTATCGCGGAGTAACCGTCGGCAACAATTTCTTCGCGCACGCCCATGCCGTAGTAAGAGAATTCTGCCAGCTAGGCGACAACGTCCTGCTCCAAAACGGAGTAGTGGTAGGCAGCGACGGCTTCGGCTTTGCAAAGGATGACGAAGCCCACTGGCACAAAATCGTCCAATCCGGCAACGTAGTCATCGAGAGCGACGCCGAACTCCAGGCCAACACCTGCATCGATCGCGCCAGCATAGGCGAGACCCGCATCGGACGAGGCGCGAAACTAGATAACCTGGTCCACGTAGGCCACAGTTGCACCATAGGCCACGACACTCTGCTCTGCGCCCAGGTAGGCCTCGCCGGAACCACCGACGTAGGCAACCACGTAATCCTGGCCGGACAAGTGGGCGTCAGCGGCCACGTCAAAATCGGAGACGGAGCCATCGCCATAGCGCAAAGCGGCATCCCCCACGACGTTCCCGCCGGCGCCATGGTCAGCGGAGCCCCCGCCATCGATCACCGCCTGTGGTTGAAGTGCTGCGCCGCCTACGCCAAGCTGCCCGAAATTGCCAAAGCAGTAAGAAAGTTGTCGGAGCGCGAGTGACGGTTGTCGAAGTGTGCGGGTGCCCCACCCTTCGTCCTTTGAAGGGTGGGATTCCACGACCGCCAGCAGCGTGGGATTTTTCCCTGACTCGGATCCGCTCCCTCCACGACTCCCCTGCGGGTGCCCCACCCTTCGTCCTTTGAAGGGTGGGATTCCACGACCGCCAGCAGCGTGGAATTTTTCCCTGATTCGGATCTATTCCCTCCACGATTTCCCTGAAAAACGGCGATTCGACCCGTTGTTACGAATTCCGTACAGAATACGGGAACCTGTTCAACCTTAAAAGGATTGTCGTATGGTCGCCGAATCTCTCGCGACCCTCCGGCTCCGCACGCCTTCCCCTCGGTGTAGCCTAGCGGGGCGGTCGGGTCAAGTCCCAGGGAGTGAGGAGTGGGCGCGTCCTGCTGCGATGCTGGAATGCCGAGCTACGGGCCGTACGCCCCACTCCTCGTTGTTGAAGGATTCTCCGACGGGTGGGTGGCC
>CAVRNL010000083.1:0-4677 GCA_963722485.1 uncultured Acidobacteriaceae bacterium | reverse complement strand
GAGTCTGCGGAAAGAGTCGGCGCTAAACTTGATTTTGGGTGGCGCAGCGGTTAACCGCTGCGATAACGGGCTTGTTGTTAGAGCCGGCTTTAGCCGCTGAGGTAAAATTCGACTCCAAGGCACAGGAATGGCCAAAAAGTTTTACATCACGACCCCGATCTACTACGTCAACGCGCATCCCCACATTGGACACGCTTACACCACCATCGCCTGCGACACCGTCGCTCGCCGCCATCGCATGTTGCGCGACGACACCTGGTTCCTGACCGGCACCGACGAGCACGGTCAAAAAATCGAGCGCGCCGCCCAGGCCGCGGGCAAAACGCCGCAGCTGTTCACCGACGAAATCTCCGCCGAATTCCGCGCCCTCTGGGATCGCATGGGCCTCACCTACGACGACTTCGTCCGCACCACCTCCGATCGGCACAAGCGGGGAGTGCAGGCATTGTGGCGCAAGATTCGCGATAACGGATACATCTACAAGGGCACCTACACCGGCCAATACTGCGTTTCCGATGAGCTTTACGTCGACGCCGTCGGCCCCGGCGCTCTCTGCCCCGATTGTGGCCGCCCGACCGAGACCGTCCACGAAGAAAACTACTACTTCAAGCTCTCGGCATTCCAGGACCAGTTGATCCGCCTCTACACCGAGCAGCCCGATTTCGTCCGCCCCGAAACGCGGCGCAATGAAGTGCTTTCCTTCGTGCGTGGCGGCCTGCGCGATCTTTCCATCAGCCGCTCGACGTTTTCCTGGGGCATCCCGGTGCCGGACGATCCCAAACACGTGGTCTACGTCTGGCTCGACGCGCTCGCCAATTACATCACCGCGCTCGGCTATGGTTCCAGCGACACCAGCAAGTTCGATAAATACTGGCCAGCCGACGTGCACATGATCGGCAAAGAGATCGTGCGCTTCCATTGCGTCTACTGGCCGGCATTCCTGATGGCCGCCGGATTGCCCTTGCCCAAGGGCATCACCGCGCACGGCTGGCTGCTGTTTGAAGAAAGCAAAATGTCGAAGTCGCGTGGAAACATCGTGCGCGCCGAAACCATCGTCGACGTTCTCGGCACTGATGCCCTGCGATATTTCCTGCTGCGCGAAGTCGTCTTCGGACAGGACGGTTCGTTTAGTTTCGATGCGCTCGTCCAGCGCTACAACTCCGATCTAGCCAACGGGCTCGGCAACCTCGCCAGCCGCACTCTGACTATGATCACGCGCTATTTCAAGGGAGAGGTGCCGTATCCCTCGCACGCGCACACTCCCGCGGACACCGCGATTGCGGACGCCGCCAGAAACGCGATCGCCGACTGTGGCGCGTTCTTCGACCAATACCAGTTCTCGCGAGCGCTAGAAACCGCCTGGGGACTCGTTGCGGTCGTAGACAAATACATCGTCGAAAACGAACCGTGGTCTCTCGGATGAAAAAAAGGACGAGGAGAGCCGCTCGCGCCTGGCCACCGTGCTCTACACCAGCGCCGAAGCGCTGCGGATTGTAACCGCGCTAGCGCATCCGGTAATTCCCGACGCCACTGCGAAGATCTGGGCCCAGATGGGCCTCGGAGATATCAAGAAATTCGATTTGACCGGACTGCAGTGGGGCCAGCTCCACCTCGGCACAAAGTTGGGCGAGGTACAAGCCGTGTTCCCAAGAGCGGACAAATCGGCAGTAGAGAGGATGCAGAAAGTGGAAGAACAAAGTGCGAGTGGGAGTGCCAGTGTGGGGACGGGCGTCTCGCCCGTCCAGCCGAGCGAAGCGAGGCAGCCCGCTGCAACGCCAGTTAAGCCGGAAGCGGCCGCAGCCAAGCCAGCCGCCGCGATTCCCGATGGCAAAATCAGCATCGACGACTTCGCGAAAGTAGAGCTGCGCGTGGCCCAGGTGAAAACCGCGGAGCGAGTAAAAGGCGCCGACAAATTGCTGCGCCTGGAAGTCGATCTTGGAACCGAAGTGCGCCAACTGGTAGCCGGCATTGCCGAAGCCTACGAACCGGAAGCGCTGATCGGGCGCAAAGTAGTAATCGTGGCGAATCTAGCGCCCCGCAAGCTGCGCGGACTGGAATCAAACGGCATGATAGTCGCCGCCTCGCCCGAAGGCGGAAAACCCGTGCTGGCCAGCTTTCTGGAAGATGTGCCCGTCGGCACGCGGCTGAAGTAGCGCTGCTGTTTGTGCGTAAGAACTAGGGTTTCGACGCACGGTGGAAGGCGCATCAGAATACAAGTCCCGGAGGGACGACCGAGGTTCCCGCGCGCACGCTGGCTTCGCTTGGACGGGCGAGGCGCCCGTCCCCACACGATCTCGCGAACGACTAACGATCATCGACCAACGACTGTGTTCATCGACTCTCACGCTCATCTCGAAGGCAAGCGTTACGATACCGACCGCGACGAGGTTCTTGCGCGCGCGAAGCAAAACGGCATCCAAGCCTATCTCGCCATCGGAAACGGCGACGGCCCGGACACAGCCGACTGCGGGATTCGGCTGGCAGAGAAATACGACGGCAAGCCGGAATATCCCAGAATCTGGGCAAGCGTGGGAATTCATCCTCACGAAGCATCCCTCGCGAACGCAGCCGCTGACACTCAAATGTTGCAGTGGGCGCGTCATCCCAAAGTGATCGCCTGGGGAGAAATTGGCCTCGACTATTTTTACGATCACTCGCCGCGAGAAGCGCAGAAAGCCGTTTTCCTAAAGCAGATGGAGTTGGCCCGAACGGCGAAGTTGCCCATCATCATCCATTGCCGCCCCTCCGACAACAGCCAGAACGCATGGGACGACTGCCTGTCGTCAATCGCCGAACATTGGACGGCCAGCGGGTTGGGCGGCATTCTGCATTGCTTCACCGGAACCATCGAACACGCCCGGCGCGCTCTCGACATGGGCTTCATGATTTCTTTTGCCGGCAACATCACCTTCCCCAAGGCGCAGCCCATCCGCGACGCGGCTCAAATTGTCCCGCTCGACCGCATGTTAATCGAAACCGACTCGCCCTACCTCGCCCCGATCCCGCATCGTGGCCAGCGCAACGAACCGGCGTTTGTGCGCGAGGTAGCCCGCCAGATTGGCGAATTGCGCAACCTGTCCACCGAAGAAATCGGCTCGCGAACCGCGCAGAATTTCTACAAGTTCTTTGGACTCGCACCGGAACCTGCAAACCCGGAAGTCCGCGCATAACCCGCCTTCGCAGATAGTGCCTCTTCTGTTACCCTCAGGAGTACATATTTGGGGTGTGCGATCGGTGGGGCTCGGAATTTCGAGCGAGCACCCCGCACTGTGACAATCCGGAGATTTAAGAAGACCGTCGTAGATTTTCACGGCAGCTTTGACGGTGACAATCCATGCCCGATAACAGCTTCGATATCGTCAGCAAGATCGATCTTGCGGAAGTTTCCAACGCCATCCAGCAGGCGATGAAGGAAGTAAGCACGCGCTTCGATCTCAAGGACTCGAAGTCGCAGATCGCGATGGAAGGCACCGACGCCATCATGCTTCACTCCGCCGATGAATTCAAAATGAAGGCGGTCAACGACGTCTTCCAGCAGAAACTGGTCAAACGCAGCGTGCCCCTGAAAGGCTTGACCTACGGCCCGCTGGAGCCCGCCGCCGGAAGCACGGTGAAACAAAAGATCACCCTGCAGCAGGGGATCCCGATTGAAAAAGCGCGCGAAATCGTGAAGCTGGTCAAGAACTCCAAAAAAAAAGCGCAGGCCTCCATCCAGGGCGATGTCGTCCGGATCAGCAGCAAGGATCGCGATACGCTCCAGGAAATCATCGCGATGGTCAAGCATCAGGACTTTGGCATCGATCTGCAGTTCACGAATTACCGGAGCAACTAAGGGCTTGGCTACCACGACTTCCATCAACGGGAAAGAGATCTTCGACCTTCTGCGTGACGACGTGGTCGCGATTGAAGAGCAATTCGGGCGCGACACGGTTTCGAATGTCGCCGCCATCACGGAGATCGGCGAGTACCTGCGCATCGGCGGAGGCAAGCGCATCCGGCCGGCGCTGCTGCTGCTCTCCGCCAAACTCCTCGGTTACCAGGGCGAAGGCGCGGTAAAGCTCGCGTCGGTGGTCGAGATCATTCACACCGCGACGCTGGTCCACGACGACATCATTGACGAGGCCCAGATCCGCCGCGGCCGTCCCTCCACCAACACCCAGTGGGGTAATTCGATGTGCGTGCTCGCCGGCGACTGGCTCTACATGCAGGCGTTCAAGATCGCGGTGCAGGAGCGCAATTTCCGCATCGTCGACGTGCTCATCGACCTGACTCAGCAGATGGTTGAAGGCGAACTGCTCCAGATGGAGAAGCTCGGCAAGCTGATTTCGCTGCAGGAGCATCTCGATCTGATCTATCGCAAAACGGCGTGTCTCTTCTCGGTGTGCATGAGAGTCGGCGGCATTCTAGGCGGCGCCACCGTGGCCCAGGAAGAACGCCTGGGCCAGTACGGACGCGACCTCGGCATGGCCTTCCAGATTGTGGACGATGTGCTCGACCTCACCGCCTCAGAGAGTGTGCTGGGCAAGCCCGTGGCCAGCGACCTGCGTGAAGGCAAAGCCACCATGGCCGTGATTCACGCCGTCGAGCGCTGCACCGCCGCCGAGCGCCGCCAAATCGAAACCATCCTGCGCGATCGCGCCTTCAATGGCGTCACTCATGCCGATATACTCGCCATCC
>CAVRNL010000082.1:0-22907 GCA_963722485.1 uncultured Acidobacteriaceae bacterium | reverse complement strand
GACGCATCGCTTGAGAGCCATAAGCAGAGCCAATCGCGCCCGGCTTCGCAAGGTTTCGGCTTCCACATGGAAAACCGAGTTAGAGAAGCACCTTCGCCGCATTTTGCTCCTTCGCCAAACATCGCAGAATTTGGCAACGCACCGCCAAGGCGATCCAGTCAGGCCAGAAAGTCTCCACGAGGGACGGTTGCGTGTCAAGATGACAGAATTTGCAACCTTGAAAATGAAAGTCGCTTGCCTGAAACCCTGGATCCTTCCTGCAAGTTAGCCATTGACCAACATTAGAGGTGCGGATACACTCTCTGCCAACTTGGGGTTCTAAGATTCCGGTGCTCCATCCGTCTCCTCCCCCGGAGCAGGTGCATTGCCGTTGCGACTGCCGGGAAGCGGCCATCCTTTGTTTTTTGTATGAGTGCTGTGGGACCAGACCGTCGGGCGCGCTGCTGCGCTTTTTCGGGTTGTGCCTATCGTCTCTTCGATCTGGGTTCTTGGTACGCAGTGGGGAGGATTTATGAAGTGCTTGGCTCCTTCTCGTAGTTTTGTGCAGCGCGGCATTGCTGGCGCAAAGCTCCACGGGCAGCACCTCTTCAGCCGACGCTTCCATCCCACCTGTTACCGGCATGAACGTGATCAAACACGTTGTGTTCGTTATCAAAGAGAACCGCAGCTTCGACAGCTACTTTGGCACGTTTCCCGGAGCTAACGGGGCCACCACAGGCGTGGCCTCGAACGGGCAGGTGATTCCGCTGATTCATGAGCCAGATGCCTTATCGCGCGACATTGGTCACGACTGGTTCAGCTCGCATCTCGCGATTAACGGCGGACAGATGAATGTGTTCGATCTGATTCACGGAGACGGGCGAACGGAAGTCTTAACGGAGACTATCTTTCTTATTCGCAGCTCGGGCAGAGCGACATTCCCAATTACTTTGCCTATGCCAGCAATTTCGTATTGGCCGACAAATGTTTTCATCGCTCTCAGGGCCAAGTTTTCCGAATCATCTTTACACGATATCGGCACAGTCGGCGGGGCGATCAGCAACCCGTCCACCGGACTCGGGCCCGCGTGGGGCTGCGATTCGCCTTCGAACTTCGCGGTTCAGGTGCTGGGGACGAACGGTTCGATCACCAACGAATATCCGTGCTTTCATGTGCCCCGACGCTGCCCGATTCGCTACAGGCGGCCGGTGTTCCGTGGTTCTATTATGGCCCGCCATACGGTTCGGGTGGGTATGTCTGGGTGGCCCTGGATGCGATCAACCACATTCGCAATTCCTCGCTCTGGACGACGAATTTCCGCAATCAGAGTCTTTTTGTCGAAGACGCCAAGGATGGAACTCTTCCGGCGGTGTCCGCTGATTACCGGCTACAGCGAACATCCGCCAGCCAGCGCTTGCAGCGGAGAGAACTGGACGGTGCAGCAGATCAATGCCATTATGAGCGGGCCGGACTGGGCCTCGACGGCGATCTTTTTGACGTGGGACGATTTCGGAGGATTCTACGATCACGTTCCGCCGCCTGGCTTGGACCAGTACGGCTTGGGAATGCGGGTTCCGCTGCTGGTTATTTCGCCTTATGCGCTGAACGGCGTGGTCCGCACACGCAGTACGAATTATCGTCGGTGCTGAAGTTTGTGGAAGAGCTTTTTGGGCTGCCTCCACTGACGGAGCGCGATGCGGAGGCCAACGACATTACGGATGCGTTTAACTTTAGTCAGGCCCCGAGATCTCCCCTTATTCTGAAAACGCGGGTCTGCCCGGCCGCGGCGTGGGCTTCCACGCGGACCCTTTCTTTCGTCAGCCCGGCGGTGGGAACGGCCGCAGCGGAGCAGGATTTTACGGTGGAGAACACGGGCAGTATCTCGCTTAATGTGGGCAGTGTGGCGGTGAGCGGAAGCAATGCAACGGATTACGCTGAGTCGGACAATTGCGTCAGTGGCAGCCCGATCAAACCGCAGGCATCCTGCACAGTGAATGTGACCTTCACACCTGGCGCTGCGGGAACGCGCACCGCCAGTGTGACGGTCAATGACAATGCCAACAACATCCCCAAACCGTGAATCTTACCGGCACGGTGAGCCCGGCACATTTATCTTCGGGCGCGCTGAACTTCTCTTCGCAACTGGTGGGCACGGTGAGCACGTCCCAAACTGTGACCGTGACCAACGTCAGCACCGCTGCTTCACTATCTTTTGCCAGCATTGCGTTGACTGGGCTGAACCCGGGTGACTTCCAGGAGAGCAATAACTGTGTCACTGCGAATGGCATTGCGCCGGGAGGAACCTGCCAGATGACCTACTTCGCGCCGACGGCACAGAATTATCGGGCGGCATCCGGAAGTGCATGTCCCTTTGCATCAAGAAAGCACGCAGCGGGTTGAACCTCAACATGGCTCCCGATGTTGCCTACGATCTTGCGCCAATTCATGCGGCGCTCCTAGAAGTGTCTGCGTATGAGTCGTACTGCTTCTGCTTCGACCGTACGCCTTACACCTCTCACGCTGATATGCGCATTCCGTCGCTAATATGCCCTGATCAACGCCACGGGCGGCATTGTGCTCGCGCTGCATCGTTACTCAATTTGTCGTACTAGGAGCAGGGCATGACACCAGAATAATCCACTTGCACCCAAAAATTATAATTGCCGCAAATCCTCGCTTGGGGCGGCGACGCGAGCTTCGACGGAGCGGCTGCGGATGATGGCCGTTCACACCATTAAGGGCGTTGCGCAAACGATCGATTTTGCAACAGATTGGCAGGCGTTGATTTTCGCGGCGTTATTGCGTTGCAAAAAGCTATTGCATTACTGAATCGATTGGCGACAGATTTGTGCAACGCTGCATTGCCTATGTTTAGAAGTTGGTGCTCTATTGCGTGGCCAGGGTATTCACTCCTGGACAAACATTGCACCGCCGCCAACTGGGATAGCTGGCGGCGGCATGATGAATATTGGGCTACGCAATCACGCGCAACGCTAAGGTCGGGAAGAAGGGCACGCTCTCCAACGGCAATGGGAGAACGTGGACGGATTCCGCTTTGGTCACGACCGGTTCCCCCGGCTGCGGCATGCACATGGAAGGAGCAGGTGGCTCCGGACGCGGATCGTCGGGAGAAGGAAAGTGCAGAAGTATGCACATAGGGTGTACCTCACAAGAGACGAGTAGGTTCGTGTGCTGCAGGGAGATGATGTGAGTAAGAGCGCCATCGTCGCAGAGACGCTCCTGGTTAGCAAATCAGGCAGCCGCCGTGCCATGCTGTCGTTCCTGCTCAGCCTGATAAATGGTGGTGACTGTGCGGCTTACGGACTTGAGATCTCCAAAAGTTTGGAGATCAGATAACGTCCGAGCCGAGTGGGAGTGCAGGATGCTGGGCAGGGTGTTGTCGTTGGGCAGCATGGGCTCCATGTTGTTGATTCCTTCCATCAGGTCCACGGCCCTGTCCAGGTTGAAGAACACATCATTAATTAGGCTTCCCTTCATGCGCCCATTCGCGTGCAGTTCCGAAACGCCGGTGACCACGGACGTGATCAGGGACTTGGAAAGCTGGTCGAGGTAGCCGGCGAGGCGCTGCTTCACTTCCGGGGTTCGCAACACAGCGAGCTGGGTTTCGATTGCGTCGGCACCCGCCGCTTGTTGAGCGGCATGTGCGGGCGGCGCAAAACCAGAAACATGCGTTGTTGTCGCCGCCGCGGGCGCTGCCTGCGCCGACGATGCTACGGCGCAGGTAGGTTGATTGCTGCTGCGAGTCGGAGCAGCCGTCGCTGCTGCAGCTGGCTTCCGGGATGATTTCGCAGTGTGAGAGCGTGCTTCCTGTGCCTCTGCGAGTTCGGAAGGGTGGATCGCGGAATCTGGAAGCACCGAGAAATGCGGCCGCTTGAAATAGCCCTTCGCATTTACGGGAACCTTGCAATTCCAGCCCTCGAGCTCCCGAAGGTATCGGCCAAAACCGAACTCGGCGCAGGCGCGGCGGAAGGCCTGGGCTTGCGCGCGCGTGGTGCCGTTCTCGTCGTCCGCCCATCCCTCGCCGGTGCTGGACCTGGTGCCGAACCCCTCGATTGTGATGGTGCTGGTGACGAGAATCTTGCCGGTGGTGATCATCGCATACGCCTTATTGACCTTCTTCGAGCGCTGGATATTGCTTACCGTCGTCATCGAGAAGGATTGGGTCCATCCTCCAGGGCCGAACAGGATGTCGAGACGCCTCATGTATGCGGCGCGGTAGGCATAAGGAATGATGCGGGCTTCGCCTTCTGCTCTCTCGCCGTCTCCGAGAACGCGCCAGGTGATCTCGGCGGCACGGAAAGGGAGCTCCAGAAGAGCTTTGATTTCGTCAGTGGTGTGCTTGTGATTGGGAGTGTTTTCAGAAGACACGCAGTTTCTTCCCTTTTCTGATTCGAGTTATAGAAAAGCCTCCAACACAACAGGTGTGCTGGGGGCGGCAAGCGCGGCGGGGCGATCCAGCCGCCCCCTAGAATTCGAAGGGATCCTCGCTGGCTCCGGCGCTGACAAACTCGGGCTCGTCGCCGGGAAAGTTCTGATCGTTGTCGCTCTCACGCGGGGATCCGCTGGCGCCGTCGCTACGGTCGCCGCCGAGCAGGACCAGATCGGTGGCGCTGACGTAGGTCTGGTAACGCTTCTGCCCGCTCTGCTTGTCGTCCCAGCTGTGCGTGCGCAGGCTGCCCTCGACGTAAACGGCCCGGCCCTTCTTGAGGTACTCGCTGGCGATCTCCGCGAGGCGCGCCCAGCAGGTGATGTTGTGCCACTCGGTGCGGTCCTGCCAGTTGCCGTCCTTGTCTTTGTAGCGGTCGTTGGTTGCCAGCGTGAAGTTGGCCACAGCGGTGCCGCCGCTGGTGTGTTTCAGTTGCGGGTCCCTGCCCAGGTGGCCCATTAATGTCACGCGATTTACGCTCTTTGCCATGGTGAGAAGTGTCCTTGCTGCCGTCCCTCGGGCGGCGGGTTTGATGGTGGAGTTGGTGGCTCGCCGCGTTCGGGCGAAAGAATGGCCGCGCTTTGAAGGCACGGCCTGGGAAAGTCTAACGACGGAAGCAACTACTGGATGACGATGTTGTCGGGCCGGTTCCACAACTCAGCGACATCGGTGGAGACATCTACTAACGTCGCTTGAAGTGCGGAGAACGCGGATGCCCGAAGGCATTTCGAATGTCATCCGTGGAGCAGCCAGCGTGACAGTGGTAGTAGCCGTGTCGAGGACCGTACGGTTTCGCAACGCCTAGGTTATCTTTGCTCGTGTCGCGACCGGCGAGACGACAAGATGGGCACTGCACGAAGTAGTCCTTTCCCCCAACTGGCCGCTTGTTCGCCAACGATACGTGCTCGTAGATATCGAAGGCTTCTTCGCTCCGCCGCCGTTTCCGGTGAAGCTTCGCGCGGCTGAGGCAGGCGGCGGATCGTCAACTGCCTCCCATTGTGGCGGAGGTGCCATCTTGTGCGTTAGATCATTCAGTTGCTCAGCCGTTAATTTAGGGAGCGCGCAGAGCGCATCGATTTGAGCCTGGAGCGTTAGCGGGCCGATGTCCACAAACCAGTAGCGGTTGTCGTCCTTCCGATGGATGCCTAGCGGCGCACGAATGCCATTGCCGAGCGCACCCAGGGGCAAGGGAATCTTGCTTCGGGAAGATTTCGATCCCCTCCTCCGGAGAACCCTGATCCCTTGATGGGCACGCCCAGCCGAAGTGCGAGGTTGTAGACGAAAAGACGACACTGCCGGGCTGGCAGCGGCTCCTTGCAGAAGATCCACAGATGCCCACCGCGCCGGGAATACTCTTGAACAGCGTAGACGTTCTCCAGCAGCAGTTCTTTTCGCAGCTTTGCCAGGTCTCTTTTCGCTTGCTCCGTCTCGTAGTCTGCGTCAATTGCGACCCATTTGCAGCACTGGGTTTCCGGATTGATCGCATACAGATTGACGGTTACCTGCCCGGCGAGGTGCTGCTCGATTGTCTTCTCTGTGAGACTAAGGTACGGGCTGGGGAGTCTGCGCTCCCGTACGAGTTCGAGGTAAATCTCGTTTGTCCGGTCAGTGTGGGGCAGGCTGCCCCACTTCTGGCCGGGCATCTCCATTGCAGCTCTCCGGCCGGCAAGGGTTTTAAGCTCCGGGTGTTTGGGCCGGTGGTAGCGATGGTCCCCATACGGAGACTGTTCGCAGTAGGACAGCCGATTCACGAAGAGCTTCATATACGTCTTGGCCAATCCGGGGGCAACCGAGAGAAGCCGCGGGGCGGAGGCTGTCGGTTCCCACCCGGATGTGAGCGTAGTGCGAGGAGACATCGGCTGTCCTCCTTTCGGTGCAGTGTGTTTATGTCGTTTGCTGCTGTGCTCGACCTGCGAGCGGCAGGATGGATCGCATCGCACCTATGCTCCGCGGGCGGTGTTGTCTGTCCCGTCCATGACGGCGGGAGCGGTGGCGGGTAGCGGGGCAGGCGCCCGGAGCGAGTGCGAGGTCGAGTGAGAAGGCTTCGACCAGAACATCGAACTCCTCGGCTTCGAAGTCATCGTCGCGGCCTGCCCAGTCCAGCATGAAGAACGCCCCTCCGGACCGAACTATAGAAGTAGATCGCTCCCGAATGAGCGCAGCCCGGGGATGGATGTAATGAAGAACAGGCCCGTGGGGAGTTCCCGGAGCCGGCTGACGAGGCGCCGTCGGAAGAGGCCAGAAACGCCTTCAACACTTCCCATCGGGACGAACTGCAGGTGATACCAGAGAGCGACGTGGACGGGTAGAGATAGCCAAAGGTCGGCGAGGGAACGGTCGAAGTGGACACAGTAGAGCCTCCGCGTCAGGAGTGACGCAAGCAAAAGCCCCGGAACGCAGGGCCGAGCGCAAAGCGAATGCCCCCGCTATGGGCGCAGGGGGAGCTGGTGAACAGTTTTGAACGGCATCTAGATCAGGTCTGCTTCCGACGCCATATAGGCCTCCCCAACGGAAATATCAGGGACGCCGGATGAACCACAAAGCCTTGAACAAGGACCCCTCCGGGATTCGTCCGAAGCCTCGTAGGATCAACCAGACACCAGGAGAAGGCCGGCAAACGGCGTTAGCCCTGCTGAACACCCAGCCCGCCGCCGCGAGCGCAGCGAGAATCGAGCCGAAAAGAAGGAGCCCGCGAAGATTCGTGAAAGCCAGGAGACGAGCACCAGACCAGAATCACCCCAGCAGGGATGAGCAAATAGATGATGTTGGGCATTCGGCAAAAGCCATACCGGTGGAATGCCCAGCTTTCCCCTGCACATGCGCCAAGAACCGCGCCCGCGATCAGAACACCACCGAAAGCGACAACAGTATGGCGGATGAAAAGGCAGACGAGGACCAGTGCTGCAATAGTGAGGAACCATACAATGGTCGGCATTCGGTGAATTCCTTTCTTCCGAGATTGGAGTTTGAGAGCAATCGTGGGACCGAGTTGCTATCGGGCTTTTCCGGATATGATCGTCCCGGAGGCGACCAATGGCTGCAATACGGCTGATTGAGTATGAGGACGCGAGCCCGGAGGTTCGGGCTGTCTACGACGACATCATGACGACCCGCAAGGTTGATGCGGTAAACAACTTCTGGAAGACCATTGCGAACGACCCTGCCACGCTTAGGCGCACATGGGAAAGCCTCAAGCAGATCATGCAGCCGGGGGCGCTTGATCCGCTCACCAAGGAGCTGCTCTATATTGCTGTCAGCGTTTCGAACGGCTGCGGGTACTGCATCGCCTCCCACACAGCTGCCGCCAGGAAGCGAGGCATGACTGACGAGATGCTCCACGAGTTGATGGCCGTAATCGGAATGGCCAGCGAGACGAACCGACTGGCAACGGGGTATCAGGTGGAGGTCGACCCGAGTTTGCGCTGACACGTGAGGATTGAAGGCCGTGGCCAGGATCGCCGAGCTCAATCAACCCGTCGAGTTGGCGGCAAGCCTCCATCCCGCACACAAGCCGACCCGTGGGTACCAATCCTGTTTCTACGCATCGCTCGTCGGAGCGCGACTCGAGTGCCCCTGCGCCTAACCAATTGCTTCGCCCTATCTTCGCCTGCTAGCATGCTTCGTAAGAGGTCGGTGAAATTGAAGTCGTCACAGAGGCTGCGAGCTGGAAGTATCGAACCAGCAGCGGTTCTTGCACACGTACAAGGCGACATACCGGGAATTCATATGGCGCAGAGCTTTCCGTGGAAACGGTTTTGGTGTCGCAGAGAGGATTCGTACTATCTCGGTGATCCGTGGGTCTTTGTCCGACCCTGATGGGGAACATGGGCACCTCCTAACCCACACCTGATTACGTTCGATCGACTGCAGAAGATACCGTGTCTTGCACTGTTAGGCGAGCCTGGCGTGGGAAAAAGCTGGACTCTTCGGCCGATGTTGATGAGTTCAGGCAGCAGTCGCCGGAGCTGCCGATGATTCACTTAGATCTTCGAAGCTTCGGAAGCGAACATCGCAGCTTGACAAGGTGTTCTTTTGGAATTCAGATTCTGCTCCAGGGATCAACGGGGATTACGACCTCCATCTCTACCTCGACAGTTTTGATGAATGCCTCCTTCGCATCGACACCGTTGCTGCTCTGTTAGCAGATGAGCTGCCGTAGCTACCGCTCGACCGGCTTAAGCTGCGAATCGCTTGCCGGACGGCGTCATGGCCGCTGCTGTTAGAAAACGCGCTCAAGGACAGCTACGGAGATCATGATTTTGCTGCCACAGAGCTTGTGCCGTTACGTCGCGTTGACGTTTTGAAGGCAGCTACTCTTAGCGGGATCAGTCAACCGAACGCGCTTTTGGAGCGGGTTGACCAATTACAGATAGCGGCGCTCGCAGGCAAACCCATCACGTTGAGGATGTTGTTAGACACCTTTCAGCGGGAAGGAGACCTCCCCGAAAATCTGCTCGACCTTTACGAGAAGGGCTGTCTGATTCTCTGTGAAGAGCAAAATGAAAGTCGGCGGGCGGCAGGTCGCACCGGCGCACTGAGTCCGGCGTCGAGAATGGCGATCGCTGCTCGCATCGCCGCGGTGACGCAGTTCGGCAACCGATTTGCGGTCTGGACCGGAACGGAGGCGGCAGGCGCACTTCCAGAAGATGTACCAGTGTCTCAGCTTGCCGGAAGTAGTGAATTCGCCGAGCAGCAATTAAATGTATCCAGAGAGATGATTCTTGAGACGCTAGGGACCGGACTCTTCTCCTCACGTGGACAGGAGCGGCTGGGATGGTCACATCAGACTTTCGCAGAATACCTAGCAGCGCGATTTTGCATTACTCACAAATTGCCCATCCAACAACTGACGTCTCTGGTCTTTCACCCTCGCCGTGCCCGTGTGATTCCTCAGATTCGGGAGGTTGCGTCATGGCTCGCACTACAGAATCAGGGGCTCTTCGCGGATATAGCAGAAAACGACCCAGAAGTATTGCTGGGCTCGGCCTCACCCAGTCTGTCTAACGAGCAGAGGCGATTACTCACTGCTGCTCTTTTGCAGAGTTGCGATAAGGGTGAGTTCTTCCATATCCATCATCGTCTTCCGCTGCGCAATCTCGCCCATCCATTGCTAGCGGAGCAGCTGGAGCCGATCCTCCGAGATCGTGACAGGTCGATGGCGACCCGGTATTTAGCTGCGAGTATTGCATGGGACTGTTCGGTTACAAGCCTCGGAGATGCGCTTTTGGAAATTGCGCTCTCAGAGAGCGAGACGAACGAAATGCGCAAGATAGCTGGCTATGCGGTGGCGAATGTCGGCTCAGAGCAAGAGCGTGAACAGCTGCGGCCACTACTCCAAGCCAGCCGAGAGATTGATCCCGACGATGAGCTGAGAGGGGTTGCCCTCCAGGCAATCTATCCGGGTGATAAGTATGACGATGCGATGTGGGATTACCTTGAGCAGCCACGGAGATCACTGTTTTTTGGATCGTACGACAGTTTCTTGTCGTACTCAGTGGTACCGAAGCTGAATGCGACAAATCTTCCTGCTGCATTGCGCTGGTGCGTGCGACAGCCAATAGAGGATATTGGACCGATCCCCGAGTTGGAAGCGGAGATTTTCGCCTTGGCAGTGGAGAACATCGCTGCTGACGGTGTGGCGGACCTCCTGGCTCAAGCTGTATTTGAGCTTTGCAAGTCCTATAGAGGCTTCCCGAAGCGTAGACACGACAGAAACAAGGACGCGGAAGAACTCCTCCTTGAAGCTGACGCGCGCCGTTGGCGTTTTTTGGAATCGTTTCTGCCGCTGCTCAATCCCAACAACATTCACATATTGATGCATCCTCTCTCGATACTGAATCTGAAGGATCTGCAATGGTTCATCGACAGAGTCGTGACTGGAGCGTCAGCTTCTCCCGGACTGGAGGCCAAGCTAATTTGCCGTCTAGCGTGCTCGTGGGAGCCCGAAGCGATGAAAGCAGTCTGGGATGCTTGCCAGATCAACACAATTATTGCGGAGGAATGTAAGGGACTATTCGAACCGGCTTCACTTTCGGAAGCGGAGAAATGGAAGACACCGTCGCGCGAAGACTTGCTGAGGGAACGCAATATTCAAGTAGCCCCGGCTCTGGGCCCACGGGTCGAAGCCGCGCTGAATATGACAGTGGCGGGAGAGGTCGATGAGTGGTTACGGCTCATCAGCGAGATGTCGATCAAAGAAGGTGGAACCCACTATGTTACCTTCCAGCAAATGCATGTCGAGAAGCTGCCTGGATGGATTGCGGCTTCAGAAAAGACCAGGGTGCGAATCCTGGAAGCTGCGAAACAATACTTGACGCAAACTACATTTCCGGAACTGGAATCCTCCCCATCCCAACAGGTTAGAAAGGGTGCGTCTGCGGGCGTGAACGCTCTTGTGTTGTTGCATTCGGCCGAACCTTCTTATCTGCAGGCACAACCTGCTGAGTTTTGGGTTCGCTGGATTCCATCGCTCGTAGAAGATGGTCGCGCCGGGCGCGACAAGGAGCCGCAGATCGAAGCGGTGTTCCGACTTGCAGCAAAATCGGCTTCAGATACTATGAATGGCCGACTGCTCGAACAACTACGTTTCGAAAATGGGAGCGAACAGCCGTATTTCTTCTCTTCGACGCTAGTCGATCAGGTATGGTCTGAGTCGCTGGGGATTCTGCTGCTTGACGAACTCCGCCAAAACAATCTCGTTCCCTCGATTCAGGGCAACGTGCTGGACAAGCTCATTGCGAATGCTGTTCCAGGTGCGCGCGAATGGGCAGAAGAGACGATCCGAGCTGAACATGAAAGCGAACGGGGCATGGCACTCTCCAGAGTGCTCCTCGGTGCTGGCGGGGAGGCAGCATGGGAATTTCTTTGGCCGATCATTCAACAAGATATACAGTTCGGTCGCGAATTGTTGGAGGGTATCTCTTACGCTCGTCTTGGCAAGGGCACCTTCGCTGCCGACTTTCGTGATGTTCAGCTGGAGGAATTCTATGGCTGGTTGCTGGAGCAATATCCACCGGCTAATGACCGGCAGGTCTCCGGCGCGGTTGGACCGGTGGATGCGGCTCGTTTCTTGCGAGATGGAACACTGGAACTACTGAAGAAGCGGGGCACATTCGAAGCCTGTGATGTGCTAGCCCGCGTCGAGTTAAGATTTCCGCAACACAGATGGCTCCGCTTCCACTTTGATCAGGCCGAGGTCTTGGCTTGTGCTTTGGCCTGGGAAGCACCTTCGGCAAACGATATCCTCACGATGGCCGCCGATCGAAGCAAGCGCTTTGTCGAAAGTAGCGAACAGCTGCTGGATGTTATCTCTGAGTCGCTGGGCCGCTTGCAAGCAGAGCTGCATGGTGAGCTTGCCTCAGTTGGTGATCTCTGGAACTCCGAACGAACTGAATGGTGGCCGAAACAAGAAGAAGACGTATCGGACTACATTGCGCGTTTCTTGAAGAGAGATCTCGTCGAACGCGGGATCGTCGTAAATCGCGAGGTGCAGATCCGCCGCGGTCGTGGTGAGATGCCTGGGCAAAATACGGACATTCATGTTGATGCGCCGCCGTTGGAACTATGTCAGGCGGTGAACTATGGTCCTAACAGCGTTGTGATCGAGGTGAAAGGTAGCTGGAACGGCGGCCTTATGACCGACATGGAGGGCCAGTTGCGTGACAGGTACATGAAGAACAGCGGCTGTCGAGTAGGCTTGTACGTCGTTGCACATTTCACTGCAACGAATTGGCGCACGTTAGACAACCGGCGATCGAAGAGCATCGCATGGGAGATCGGCCTGTTGCGACAGCGTTTGGCCGAGCAGGCGCTCGACCTTTCCGGAGGCGTGCTGATTCGCTCTTTTGTTCTTGACGCGTCCTTGGACTCTACGCGCGCGACCGGGATCGAAGCGGACGATGGTGAGACGCACGCATAGCAGCGACGGAGCCATTGGTATCGACAAGCGCGGATTTGGCAGGTTACCGGGATACCCCCATTACTTCCGCATTCATGACGTAGAGCCTCCGTGCCGATCTGAGACTCATACCCCAGACGGAACATCATCGCATCACCCCGCGCGCGCCACCATCTGAAGCTGATCTCGCACCGCCATCAGGATCTCCCCAAGGTAATTATGGCCTGGCACCAAGCACGAGAATCTCCGTCCGTATTTGCCCGGGCGGGTATTGCAGATGCAACAGCCCCAGAACTGTTCGTGCCAGTTGTTCTCTGCGATGATTCGCTCGTCGAACGTAGCCAGGAGCAGGGAGCGAAGGTTTGGTGAGCGGGAAAACCTGTCGAGAGTGATCTGCCGCATGATTTCAAGCGACAGCTCAGGTGTCCAATCGCGGCGCTTCTTGAGCTTTTTGGACAGTTCGCGAGCCCGCCAAATAGGAAGGGCCGAATTGCGAAACATTGACCGGAAATAGGGATCATCGAACTGCGCAGCCAGGAATGCCGCCTCCGCCGAGTTGTAGATTGCGCCGTCGAATTCTGCCAAGCAGTAGTACGCAGGATCGAGGAATTCATACTGCCCTTTGAACTGAGTGATCAATGAAAACCTCCAGAAGGTTGCGCGCGGGCGGCCGTCCAAATCCATGGCACGGCCGCCGACATGCGTGGGCCAGAGTGGAGCGCCATAAAGGTGTGCGCCCGAGTCGGCATTTCCACTTCCCCTCGGACGCCTTGCTCAATCGCTACTCAGAGCGACCGAGATTGCCAGTGCGGCCAATCCGAGCGTCAGCAGCCAACCTCCACGGCGCACATTCGCCACCGGAACGGCACGCACTGTGAGACGGCGAAGTTGTCCAAGGGACGGGATCTCCGCCTCCACCAGCGACGGCTCCAGCCGCCAGCAAGCACAATAATTGCGCACCTGCTCGGTGGCCTGCGCGTGCAATAAGGAATAGACCGGTGCTCCCGCGGGCACGCCGCGCGCCCGTTCGAGGTGCGCAGTATCGAGCAGAGTGGTCAGGTGAGCGTCGAGGGTGAGACGGTCAAGATAGTTGCGAACTCCGTCGCTCCGGATATGAGTCGCCTGGGCGGCAGTTGTGGTGTTCGTAGGTAGCTCCCTTCGAATGGATTGGGAATTGCGGCCCCAGCAGGGCGGGGTCGAATAAAGTTTGGAAATGGGATCGCCATCCACCAGCCTGCAGCCCAGGAGATACCGCATCGGCCGGCAGCGAGACGGACAAGACGCGGGCGCAAGAGCACGTCGCTGACGCCCGCAGTGACACTCAGGAAAGCCAGAACTGTCACCTGGCCGACGACAAATGAGCCTCGATCAGACGCGCTGCAACTGGGACATGAGCGGGAGCAAAGACGGAGAAGCGAGACACTCAACCCTGGGCCAGCACGCGGCCAGGACACGGCGGAAAGCACCGGCGTCACATGCAAGAGGCAGACGAACATGCGCCAGATGGCCGAACACCTGCGCCTCAAACCCGGCAGCCAGAAGACACCGACAGTAGCACACGACCGCCGCCACGGGAGGACGCAACGCGCCACGACGCCGCCACAGCTGCACAGGACTCCGCACCAAAGACGGCGCCAGCGCGACAGAAGAGAGGAGCAACAGGTCACCGAAGCCGCGCACAAAGAGCAGCACAGACGACTTCACCGACAGGCAAAAGCTCACCTCGACGGGCTACCAGAAGCATGGCCACCCACGCTCACAGAGCGCCCAAAGCGGCCACCAGCACCAACTGGCGCCAACCGGCCTACGAAGCCCCGGAAGGCCCAAAGAGCCTGGAAAAGGCCTCGGATCAGTCGAACACAGGGGGTAGTTGGCAGCAAACCGCTGGGGGACGGGGGGTTTGCAGGCGCCCAAAATCCCGGAAAATCCCGTTGACTTCCGATAACTTCCGAAAAATCCCGCTAATTGCGATCAATCCAAGTTGAAGGCACAACCAGTACCGGTACAAGAGCGATCACTCCCGTTAACTCCCGATAACTTTTGAATAATCCCGCTCAAAGCGCAGAAAGGCACTTCGTTACCTGGTAATTTGTACGACACTTTCGGCCCAGACACGCAGCCAACCATGCATAGCACGCGAGCAAAGATGAGCGAATAAAAAGGCGAAGCTCGCGTAGAGCCTCGCCTGAAATGCCGTGAGTCGATCACGAACTTCGCTGGTCAAAGCGGGTGCTTCAGCAGCGTCAGATACTGCCGGAGCGTGCACACACGAAAGCCGTCTCCGGAGAGATAGGCGACATTTGCATCCAGAGTCTGCTGCTTTAGAACGCCGGAAGCGGTGACGCAAAGCGGAGTTTTCTGGCACCGGATGGCGTCGCCGAGACGCGTAACCAGATCGGTCGATGCGGCGATGTAGAGCACGCAGCAAAGCTTCGTTTCAGTATCAATCGTCTCGGTTATCTCCTCGTACCGGCGGGCATCCTTGTACGTCCGCTCGTACTCGATCCCAATCATAAATTTCTTGCCATCGCGATCTTCAAGTTCCAGAAGTGCGTCATAGTCCTTCGCAAATGGCGTGAAGTGGGGATTGGTATTGCTCGCCTTAATCTCCAGATCGGAGTGCCACTTCGCGCGGGAGAGGACCTTATCACCCGAGAAAGAAAGGCGCACCTCGTTGAGGTCCAGAAAGTGCCTCGCCTGCAACGTGGACGGAAGTTTTGCCGTCTCGGACGACATCGATCCGAGACCAATGCCGAAGGATTCGAGCACCTCCAAGCCGGCGCGCGTGATCTGATATACCGCGCCACGGTAGGGTGGAACGGGCGGAATCACCCGCACCAGACCGTACTCAAGATAGCGGACGATTCGCTTCCGAACGGAGTCGGGATGGGCCTTGATCTTGAAGCGCACTCCCAATGTGACAAGTTGATCCTGAGAGATAAACGTGGCATTCCGGACTATGGTGAGGAGGCACCCATCGCCGTCGGTGTCGAACCTGACGCGGCGTGCGCGCGGGGATTGTCTCTTGCGCCCAGGCGGCAGGGGCGTTATCGGCTGGGCAGTTATTGGTGTTCCAGTATCCATGATGGCTCCAATCTTCCGAAGGTAGTTGTGACCAGGGCGCTACAGGGAACGTCAGTACTGCCCGTTGCCTGCGCCATGAAAAACATAACATACATAGTGTATATAGAGATCATATTATATTTCTAGAGAAGCAAAAAAGGGGGGCTGCACCGGAGGGCGCAGAACTTGTGATGTCACAATTCTGATAATTGGATAGCGGAGGACGTGCTGCCCGGAGAGGTGGCAGGGGTTGTTTAGGCGGGGATGATGGCGAACTTCTTCACCTGGGCAACGGCGGCGAATTTGTTCTGGACCGCGTAGTAGGCGACCAGAATTCGCAGGGCTTCACTTCTATTGTTTGAGCTAAAGAGATGCTTTGCGAAGATGAGGAGCAGCGCATTCTCCTCGGGAGTCCAGTCGACGATCAACTGCGAGAAGCGCTCGTCGTTCTCGATGGCAAGGTTGCTCCAGACCTCCTGGTGAAACTTCGTGACCCCCGCCAGCTTGATCTTCTTCTGCACGGCGAAGTCCACGATCATCTTCAGGGCGCTCGCCTTGGATACCTGGAATCCACGCCGAATCTTCTCAAGCAGCGTCAGCGTACGGTCATCCAGAGAGAGACATGCCCTGACAAGGGCAGGTGCGTCGGGAGCTTTGGTTCGTGGCATAGATGCGCTTCCTTGTCGGGGTATTCCCCGGAATATTATCTATTATATGACTACTAGTTTCTTAAGGAATACAGTCATCGAATCGGGGCAACGATACCATCCCTTTAAAGTGTCGAACTAATTGCGGTCGGCTTCGAGGTGGGCGCCTTGATACTCGAAGGCCAGTAGTCGGTGGCGGTGGCGACAACTGTATCCTCGGAAATGCAAGAAGCAAAGGGTCAATCCACTCTGATCACTGGTCAGGAACAGCTGCAGAACTTGCCACACGGGACGCAATTGGCATCTTCCCTGTTGGAGGCTGGTGGAGGCGGCATCCAGGACGCGAGCGTTGGCAGAGCTCGGCTCGATATTCTCTGGTGGTTTCGGTTCGTGCCCCGGCCTGAGGTGGACATTTATACGCCAGTGATGAACCAGATAGCCGCTCAGATTCAAACTGAAATGTAGTTGCCTCTTCCAATACTAGGCGGAGGCGGCAGAAACCAGCTCTCGCAGTGGCCTGAGAAATGGCAGCCGCCCACAATCAGCTCGCGATAGCTTCGGAAGCCGCCGGCTTGACCTCTGCGATTAGGCTTCGGAGCGTACTGAGTATCTCCGGAAAGTGCTTCTCAAGATGCTTTTCGATTCTTCGGTTCTGGAGCACACGTTGCAGGTACCCGCAGGCCACAGTGAGCGCCAGAATGTCCGTGCCATACGACGCCTCCGCGTCTTTCAAATCACGAACGATCGAGTCTGTTTCCTCCCTGAGTAATGCCTGGTCTTCGGCCGGCTTGTCCTTGAACTTGCGGATGTGAGGCGCGTCAACAAGAAGCTCTGGAGGCGTCATTGCCAGCAAGGCGGTCGCAAATGACATCGTATATTTCGCAGATGCGACCATATGTTCGGCAGCTTCAATTTGCCGGAATGGTTTCATCTTCCTGAGGACTCCGAAGCCAGAAGCGGGCAGGTCCTTCTCCCGCAGGATGTCGATTACCTCCGGACAGATGCCATCCAGCATGGTGGTCGTTCTGCGTATTGCATCAATCTTTACGTCCAATGCATCCGCGAGGCGCTGCTCTGTTAGGCCCTTTGAAAGCGCCTTGCGCAGCATGTAGTGTTGGGCGACTGGCGGGAGGTGATTCACCCTCTTGTTGTACGTGTATGCCTCATCATCCGTTGCAACGATGCAGTCGACCTCCGTCCATCCCAGACTCAGGATGACATCTAGCCGAAGATGCCCATCCAGCAATAGATACTGATCGACCCCCTTGGGAAAGACGATAAGGGCCTGGATTAGGCCGACTTCTTTTACAGAAGCCGTGATCTGTTTGTAGGTCAAGCTGGCGCGTATTGCGGGCGAAAGTTCTCTCTGCGGCACAATGCCGGCGATTGGAACGGTGATTACCTTGAGCTCGAATGCGTCCTTTACGGATTTTGCCATACTTCCCCCTACCTGACTCTTTGGGCCAATTGTTCCGGCATATCAGCGAGGCCCTCATTGTGCAGCAGCGTAACAAATAGCTCGTCCGCCAACAGGCTCTTCATCGCAGACGACATGAGCAGCAGCCGGTCCCGCGTCATTGCAGCCTTCCGTATCAAGGCTTTCTGTTCTCGCACCTGTTGTTGATAATCACGGACGAGACTATCCTTGGTGACCTCGCGTTTCAAACGCGGGACTCTGCCCGTCTCTTGTTGTTTAGCAGCACGTTTAGCGACGAGATTCCGAGCCGCCTTGAGCCGCGCTCCTCGCAACTCGCCGCGCTCATATGCTTCGGACAGCGCCCGTTGCATGCTGTGAGTCGTGCCGATAGCGATCTCGATAGCAACAGTGACAGGGAGACGTTCAGCCTCGACGGCTGCAACCAGAGAATCCTCCCCATGCTCGATCAATCGAACCACACCAAACACGTAGGTGCGATGGAGGCCGAGCTTTTGGGAAATCTCATCCGCCGTGTATCCACGATCCTTCAAAGCTCGCACCTCGTGATGGAGACCGAGATTGGATGGCGGGCGGCGTGCGATGTTTTCGACAAGGCTCATCAGGTACTGGTCTTCGAGGGACGCTGCCAAGATAACTGCTGGGATTGACTTCTCCCCCAACTTCATAAAAGCCTCGAGTCGTCCTTGCCCGCAAACCAGATCATACGAAGTTCCGTCTCGGGCGGGATCTCTCTTTGCCACGGTAATCGGTCGCTTCAATCCAACCGCCGCAATGCTCGTGACTATCGCTTCAAATCGCACTTTATTACGCGAGCGTGGATTAACAACGCGAATCTCTGAGATTGGGACTCGGACAATTTCCTGATCGTTCATGCGGCCTCTTCAATGTGACTGCGCCGGGCCAAGGACAAAAAGAAGCTGAGATTCTCGAAGCGATATACATCGAGAACTACCGCATTCTCAGGCGCGAGACGTAGCTTTCGCGCCAGGACATCAACGGCCGGCAGAAGATAATAGTCAAGGATGTTCTCGTTGTCCGGAAGAAGGCGCACGGCCACCGTGACATCGGGCTTCAGTGATCTTTCGAGCCGAAGCAGCCAGCGACAGCTTCCGGTATAGCTCTCGTGGCATCTCGCCACTACGACCGATGCGGTGAAATCACCATTGATGGTCAGAATGCCGGAACGCTCATCCTGTTGAATCTGAGCACCGAGTGATCTCAGGTCATGATTGATGGACTCGCATATCGCCCGATGACGCTCGCGCAAAGCCTGGTTGATTTCGAGGTAGCGGTAGTCCCGGGCAGGCGTATATCCAACGAGGGAGTACGCTCGCATGAGACTTCCGAATCGAGATCGATAGTAGGCTGGAGACGGCATGTCTCGGGCCTCGTCGATCAGAATGCCGGACAACGTTCCTTCTCGGTCGAAAAGCTCTCGGAGTCGCTTCAGTAGGTCTTCATCGGAAAGGCGGCTATGCCGGCTCTCTATCAGCGAGGCCGCGGCGCCGAATTGATCGAGAGTCACAATCGGGGTGAAAGCACCATTGCGCCGAATCCACATCTCGGGCGGGTTCCGCACATGCTTTTGCTTGAGCTTGAAGGAGGTGCGATTGAAGACATTGTCGCCAACGTACTTGGGATTCTTTAGAACCTGTTGGATGGTTGAGCGCGTCCATTCTCGGTCCAAGTCTGTCCGAACTCCTCGGTTGTTGAGTAGATCCGCAATCTGCTGTTCCGTCTTGTTTTCGCGAGTGAAGAGATCGTAGATTTCTCGGACAATCGCAATCTCTGTTTCGGGCCCAGGTACCAGAATGACTCGATCGGTCTGCAGGCTCTTTCTTTGGCCACGTGCGAGGAGCTCCTTGGCCGCACAATCCTGGTCAACTGATCCGGCGCAGCCCATATCCGGCTGCCCCTCCTTGTCGAAACCCCAACTCGATCAGATGTCCTTGGCCTTGAAATACCTTCACCGACAGTTCACGGCTGTATTCCCCAGCCATCACGCGTTTTACTGTCTTGAGGACCGCCGTCGACATGCTGCCATCGTTTTCGAACTGCTCGGCACAATAATGCACGCTTACATTGGCGCGGCGACACACGAACTCGTAGTACGCGCTCTCATCGGCATCCTGGAAGCGCCCCCACCTGCTCACGTCATACACAAGCACCGAGCTGAAATCGTTCTCCCCTGCCTCGATGTCTCTGAGTAGAGCTCGCAGACCTTTCCTGCCTTCAAGGTTCAAGCCGGTTTTGCCGTCATCCGCGTACGTGCGCACAATTTCAAAGCCGCGTGCCTCGGCATAGCGGCGTATGGCGTCAGATTGATTTTCGGTGGAGTAGCGCTGATGTTCTGTAGACATGCGCACCTATTGCGCAGCGCAGTTCGCTCGTGTCGGAGATGTCACAATCTGCTTCTGCACAGTCACCCCAACCAAACGCAATGACAGATGCTCATGCGAGCGACGAGCAGGTCATGGGAACCGATCGACGAAAAGGCCACGGCGACCACACCAGGCACATATGAGCAACGGCGGGAGTTGGGTGAAATCTCGGTGAACCCAATGGAAACAGTTTGCGCCGTTCTCGCCTCGCACGAAGGCATTCTGCCCGATGAGGCGGGTGAGACGGAACCTTTATCCGTCACGCCAGGCCGGAGTCGGCAGCGCCTTCGGTATTCCCGCTGACGGTCACGATGATCTTCTCTGCCCGCGCGGCTCTGCTGGTGACGGCGATTGGCACGTCGCCGTTGCGCTCGACGCGCCTGCAGGCGGCACGTCAGGTTGCAATAACGCTGACCTCGATCACAATGAGGACAGATCCAGAACACCGTACATTGGCCGCAAACTCGTTGCCGGAGGCTAACCTCACTCATTCTCTCCATCCCTAAGCGACTACGAATGTACTTAGAGTCCTACTCTGCAGAGTTCAGGAGATTGTCACTGCAATATTGCGCGTAAGTGGAGATATTGCGCGAGAGGGTAAAGCGCAAATTTATATTGCGCGTATTCGGTGTTATATTGCGCGAAATGCTCCTTCACTCGCTGAGCGCGGCTGATTCGAGCACTTTCCGTAACGGGAATGTGAGACATATAGGAATAATTTCCTTTACACTAGCATTCCCATTTGAGATACTACGGCCATGGAAAGCAAAGCCAGAGCGGAAAAGCAGGTTGCTGAAGCCCTGCGAGACCAGACGCCCGTCAGGGCTCTGGCGGGAGTGTCGATTGCGAATGTTCAGGAGCAATCCGACCAGCAATTTGATATCAGCTTCGACCTGCTTTCCGGGGCAAATCAGATCCAGTGTTGGCGGAAGTAAATCCGCTTTCTCGCCGCGGGTGCTGGAAGAAATCAGACCGTGGATACGAAGGCTCAAGTCGCTGCGCCCCGATGTCGCTGTAGCTGTCATCGCGCCACAATTGTCGGTCCAGGCACAGGCATTCTGTATTGAGAATGGGATCGATTTCCTGGATCTGGCGGGGAACGTCTCTATCAATATTCCGGGGAAAGTTTACGCTGCAAAGAAGCGGCATGCGGGCAAGCGGTGAGATTGCAAGGCCTTCCGAAGATGCACGCACTGTGAACGTCTTTTCCGGTCGTTTTTCCCGCGTTCTGCGAGTCCTCTTACAGCAGCCGCGATCCTGGAGCGTCAGTGAGATTGCAAGGGAGCTTGAGAAGGAGAGCAGGCGCCTTCGGAATATTTTCCGGCTACGGACATTGATTTCACAATGAGCCAAGGCTCCGTATCCAAGGCAATCGGCGGCCTCGAAGAACAACTCCTCGTCCGCAGGCGCGGAACTGCCATAGTCGTACCCGAGCCACTCCGGCTCCTTCAGCAATGGGCGGACAAATACAAGGAACGGTACCGCTGGCGCTTGCGGAGCTCCTTCCAAACCGGTAATCCTTTTGGCAGTGAGCTGACTAAGATCGCAGATGGAATGGCTCCTCTGCTTCAGGGGGTAAGTGCGTTTAGGGAGCGAGTGCAGCCGCCAAGAATGCGCCCTTCATTGACATAGACATTGTGGATGTCTTTGTGTCTGGTGGCGCGGCGAACGCGACCGTTTTGCGCGATTTGAAATCAGGGGCAAGCAATGATCCGCGGCTGAGGGTTATCACGCCCTATGATGCAGGTGTGTTCATGTATGCACAACTGCTCGGCCCCGCATTGGTCGCCTCGCCGCAGCAGGTCTATCTAGACCTCTATGCTCGGGGAGGGCGCGATCTGAAGCAGGCGGAGTACTTGCTCGATCATGTGATTCTGCCACAATGGAGGACCGCTTGATTCCGGAGCCGCACAGAACATATCTGCTTGAACTTCTGCATGCGCTCGGTCCAGCATCCGACGACTTCGTCGTGGCCGCAGCAGGCGATGAAGTTCATGGTGGACCGGGCACGCGCTACCAAGGACATAGACTTCGTCCTTGATGTGGTAAGACTTGGTGCCGAACCTTTAGAACTGAGCGACCAATTGCAACGCTTGGGCTATGGTGTCGTCGAAGGCTCCCGCAACTTCCAGTTCGAAAAGCCGATTCCAGCGAGCCAGGAGAAGATCCGAATCGAGTTTATGGCGCCAGAGGAGTTCAAGCGCCAGAGGGACTTTCGGGTCGAGATTCAAGATGGCGTGCATGCTCGCGCCTGCACTGGTGGAACGATTGCCATCGTTGAATCTGAGATCCATCAACTCGCGGGAAAGCTCCAGACAGTTCAGAATTTACGGCGGCGCTTAGAGTGACAAAGCCACACGCGCTCGTCATGCTGAAGCTCCTTGCGCTCGATGATCGCTATCGCAACATCCGTGGCCCCTCGAAGCCCGTCATGATCGAGAAGAGGCACGCACTCACGCCGCTGACATCATAGCGATCATATCCGCGCAATTGGAGATTGAAGCATTTCGGAAAGCATTCGACGGCCAGTTTAACGTCTATCCCGACCTCGGCAATCGGGTCTCTGCGATTCTGCTGGAATACTTCCAGGAAGATGTGTCACCCGGACTGCTGGTATACGAAGAATTCCTCGTTGCTGACCGGCCACTTGACCGTAATCTACGTCATGAGGTGGCGGATGAAGTGGAACGGGCGTACAAGCTGATGAAAGGGTTGGCGAGGGAGTAGTCGGGTGAGCGCTCGCGCCTCCGGGAGGCGGCAGAGAGCTCTTGCTCACTTGAGGTGATCGCGCTAAGGTTGTTCCGCCTCCCTTTGTTGCAATTTTCCTAGAAGGACCTCATTTCTCGGGTGTCCCATGAGGTGTGCTGGATGGCAGTGAACCCTGAACTCGGCACCCCAGCTGGCCAGAAGTATCCAGTCCTGCGCTCCATCCAGACTTTCTTGGGTCAGATGGCGGAAGGAGGAGCCCGGGCGGCCTCGGCGGTGATTAAGGAACTTCTACAAAACGCCGATGACGCTGGAGCGACCGAAGTGTCCGTGGTCCTCGACGAGCGTA
>CAVRNL010000081.1:0-7058 GCA_963722485.1 uncultured Acidobacteriaceae bacterium | reverse complement strand
ATGTATTGCTCCATTGCCACCGCAAGAAGGCCGAGCAGCGCGCCAACGAACAGGTTGATCCAAAATAGTGTCGAGATCTGCTCTTCCGTAACCGTCGTACGCTGAACCGCGGCAGACGAAAGCCCGAAATCCCGGAATAGCGTCAGCACTCCAGTGAACGCTGTGACCATACCCACCAGTCCGAAGTCCTTCGGTTCCAGAAGCCGGGCCAGGACCATGAGTGAGCCTACGCGCAGAAGGAAGACCGGCTCCCTGGGCGCAAAGCCTTGCGAGACCGCCACGGATCGTCTTCCCCTTTAGATCGTGCATCGTGTTCCCGGAATGCCGGGCGGCTTCAGCCGGTGTTACTGTCATTAGAGCGTTGCCCCTCAATTCAGAGCACCATCTTCCGGCAGTAGAAAGCCTCGGCGTAACCGCTGGGGGAGTTGCATTCCATTCCCCGCAGCCGCATGAGGGAGAGGAACGTATCCTCTCGAAACCAGCGTTTGGAGTGTTGAGACTGGAAGGCATCTATGATGTATCGAGCTTTTTCTGACAAACCTCGGCCGGGAGCGGCACGAACACGCCAGGCTGCCCCAAGTCGCCATCGTATTTTGGGATCTCGTACTCGAGAATCAGATGGTCCCCAAATGTGTTCCATGTCAATTCCGCTATAAGGCGGTGGTCCTGGTGCGCGTCCTTGCGGTTGTGAGCAAAAATGAGATCCGGGGACACCGACTGCTTCAGCCCTTCGAAAACCTCTTTCACCTCGGCACCGACAAACGGCATAAATCCGTCACGGAATGTCTTCAGCACTGGCCCTCTCAGACCCGTCGGGCCGGCGAACATCGCAGCCGCACGCCTCGCTTCGGCCTCCCGAGCCCCAATTGCGCTGAAAACCACCCAGTGAAATACACAGCCCGGGTACTCCTCGGCCAAGCGAAGGATCGTGCCGCCGCAGCCGATCTCGATGTCGTCGGAATGGGAGCCCAGGCAGAGTATCTGCGGCGCTTCGCCCGTCCCTCTGCTCAGGTTCAGGTGGATCATGCGCGGGCCGACATAGCCATCGCGTCGGCAGCAGCCGGCCCGGATCCCTTATGCCGAGACTTTCCATGGCGCCGAACCCTGGTTCAACTCCTCGAGACGTTGCTTGTCCTTAAAGGTATCCATGCATTGCCAGAAGCCGGTGTACTTGTACGCCAACAAAGCCTGCGCCTCGATCAGCCGCTGAAATGGTTCCCGCACTAATTCGTCGCCCGGGTGAATATAGCGGAAGATCTCGTTGCGCAACGCGAAGAATCCGCCATTTATCCAAATGTTGGTGCGATTCAATGCGGAGATGTTGGTGACCATTCCCCCGGACCCGGCGTTGACAATGTCAAAACTCGCCGTAGGCTGCACCAAAAGCAGAGAAGCCACAGCATGGCTCTGACGGAATACCTGCAGCATGTCGGGAAGCGGAAGGTCGCTTAGTCCGTCGCCGTAGTTGGCTAGGAACATCTCTTCGCCCTGCAGGTGGGACTCCACTGCCTTAAGCCGCTCACCGATGGTCGCATTGGCGCCGGTCTCTACGAAGGTTATCGTCCAGTCGTCGATATCGCGGTTCAGAAAGTGAATCTTCTTCCCGGCTTGCGACCAGACAAAGTCGTTGGACGCCGATTCGTCGTAGTGCAGGAAGTAATCCTTGATGCAGTTACCCTTATACCCAAGGCAGACCACGAAGTCCGTGTGCCCAAAGTGGGAGTAGTATTTCATCAGATGCCAGAGAATCGGCCGAGTCCCGACCTGCACCATCGGTTTGGGGACGTCATCGGCATATCCCCTGAGGCGCATGCCGGCCCCCCCGCAGAAGAGAACCACTTTCATAAACTCACCCCCACGCGTTTCGCCTCAATAGATGGCCACTTTCGGAATCGGCACTACGAACCGGCCACCCCACTCCCGAATGAACTGGAGTTGTTCCATGATCTCGTCTCTCAAGTTCCAGGGCAAAATGACCACATAGTCCGGCTTGGTCTCACGAATCCGGCTCGGATGATGAATCGGGATATGGGTGCCCGGAAGGAATCGTCCCTGCTTGTATTGGCTTCGGTCCACCGTGTATTCGATTAGGTCTTTCCCTATACCGCAATAATGCAGCAACGTCGCGCTCTTGCCCGGTGCTCCGTAACCCGCAACCGCTTTGCCCTCTTGTGCGGCAGTCAGCAAGAACTGCACTAGCGCCAATTTGGTCTGTTTGACTTGACGAGCGAAGCTGTCATATCCCTCTGTCGAAGCCAGCCCAGCTTTTTGCTCCTCCGCGATCACTTCCCGAACTGTCGGCTCGATGCCGCGCGTCTGGCTTTCCGCCGGCAGGCGTAGACGCGGAGCGAGCCGCCGTGCGTCGTCAACTCCTCAACGTCGAACACCTTCAGTCCGTGAGCCTCCAGGATGCGCACCGTGGAGATCATCGAGAAATACGAGAAGTGCTCGTGGTAAATTGTGTCGAACTCGTTTCGTTGTATCAGACGCAGCAGGTGGGGAAACTCCAGCGTCAGGACCCCATCGGGCTTCAGCAGGATCTTGAGCCCTTCCACGAAATCGTTCAGGTCCGGGACCTGCGCCAGCACATTGTTGCCGAGAACCAGGTCGGCGCAGTGCCCTTCCGCCGCCAGCTCTTCCGCCAGACGCGCGCCGAAGAACCGCACCAGCGTAGGAACACCCTTTTCGACGGCCACCTTGGCCACATTCGACGCAGGCTCAATACCCAACACCGGCACCTTACGCTGGACGAAATACTGCAAGAGGTAACCGTCGTTACTCGCTACCTCGACAACGAAGCTCTGCCCGTTCAGGCCGAACCGGGTCGTCATCTTATCGCAGTAATTGTCGGCGTGCTTGAGCCAGGAATCGGAATAGGATGAGAAATATGCGTAGTCGCTGAAGATATTATCTGCGCTCTCGTATTGCTCGAGCTGTACCAGGAAACACTGGTCACAGACGTAGACATGGAGCGGATAGTAGACTTCTCCGCGGTTTAGCTCGGTTCCCGACGGGTAGGTCTCGCATAGGGGAGACATCCCCAAATCGACGAAGGTTCGTTGCAGTCCTGCGCCGCAGAAGCGGCACGTTTTAGTTTGGGTCTCGTGCTGCTGGGTGTTGGTGGGAAGCGCTATTGTGGCCATTTGCTCTCGGAAGTTCGCCTCGAATCAGGCACCCACCGCTGCCGCAACGGCTTGCCGTCTCCAGCGCAGCGAGTTGTCCTCGTCAGCAGAGATTGGGTCCAGGTTCTGACACCACAGATTCAGCTCGGCAACCCGGTTCAAAAGAAACCCAGCAAGAAGGGAATCCTCGCCGCGCCGGTGTCGATCCAGGACTTTCGCCAGAATGTCGCGAAGCTAGCACCCGGCGAACGCTTGGACGGAGTGGTGCAGTTCTCGCGTCCTGGATTCAAGCAGAGCAGGGAAACGCTACTTCTGCAGCTCGCCACGGCCGATGCTGTCGACCATCCCGTAATGATTCCACTTCCGTTTGTTGCACCAGGATTCTAGGAGAAGAGACCAATGGCCCAGACGACACCAGAACAACCGACACTCATTTCTCCTGCATCCGAAACGGAGGCTAAACCATACACGCGACCGGCGAAGAAGAATCATGTTCCTGCCGGAGCGAAAAAATTGATTTTTGCCGGCGTTGTGCTGCTAGCGGCGATGCTCGGCGTGGTGCTCATTTTCTCCCATAAGTTGTCGCCTACAAAACCACACGGCCAAGCCTCCAAACGGACACAAGCGCAACAGCAGACCACCGCCGCTACCGGGGTGATGCCAGCCGACGAAAACAACACTCCGAGCGCTGCAACGGGCAATGATCCAGATAGCATCACCCCGAGGGATTTCTTGCGACCAAGAACACCTTGGAAGCGCAGAAACGCCACGCGAAAGAAGCAGCAGAGGGTGCCGCCGCCAAACCTTCCGAAACGGGAAAGGGAGCTAATAGCGGCACGCAACAGCCCCCGGGTTCTGCTGGCTCTACGGTGCAAACCGCAAAACAACTCAATGCTCCACTGAAAACGATCGGCTCCATCGCCCCTTTTCAGCCCCCGCCATACAACGGAGCTCCGCACCCGGTCAATTCTTCAGTGGGATTGGGGCGGCGAGGCGCAATACCAATCCGGAACCTCCTATAGCGAGTCAATGCGCGCATGGAATGATGAGGTCTCCAAGACGCGCATCGTTTTCTCGCGCAAGAGTGTCCCTGCCGCAGCCGACGCGACACAGTATCTCGGACCAGCGATCACGAACTTTGGTTTGGAGCCTGGCTTCCATGTTGCCGCCCGGCTTGAAGCCTCGGCTACTACGTCGGTCGCGGCTCCCGTCACCGCCGTGATCGAATACAACTACGAGCGCAACGGGCAAATTATCCTGCCGGCGGGGAGCCGTGCGATTGGGCGCATCAACAGTGCCGATGCGCACGGCAATATGGCAATCTCGTTTGATTCCGTCGACCTGCCAAATGGCTCTACGGTGCCTATCAGCGCCGTGGCGGTCGATACAAACCTGCGCTCGCTGAAGGGGCAGGTGACTGGCAGCAGCCGCGGCAAGGCGATGCTCGTCGCCACACTCTCCGGAATCGGCCAAACAACGGCGATGATGCTTGGAAACAACACAAGTACGGCATTGAGCGGCCAGGACATGATGCGCGCGCAGCTCTCGCAGAACATGGGCAACACCGCCGACACCCAGATTGCCAAGATGATCTCGAACGAAAGAGTCATCGTTACGCTGGCTGCAGGCACCGAGTTCTATATGGTGTTTACTAAGGCAGCGCTCCCACAGAACTCAGCTCAACAGTCGTCTTCGGCAGCCAACTCCGGCCACCAGCTCATTTCGTCGTCATTGTCTGGACGATAGGAAATTACCGGAAATGGCTTCCCGTTGCCTGCATCGATCGTCCGTAGGGTGGGCCCGCTGCGAGTTCTCCGCTCGCGGCGGGCTGGCGGGGAATGGAGCTGTTCGAACTTATACAGAAGTCGTCACGAGCAGCGCCGTTCGAATTGCTTCCCTTGTCACCAGCCGCGATTCTTGGGGAATTGCGTGGTGGTCGGGCAACGACGCACTTTGGTAAATGCCTGAGGAGTGGAAGCTAACGATCAAGCTCATTGCACTTTGTCCGTCTTTGGAGGCGCTTCCAGAAACTGGCGGTGGCGGTGTCTCTTTACAGTCCGCTCCGCGAGGCTCTTCGGCATATCAAGCCCGCTTTTCTGAAGGCGAGCCGCCTCCGGATCGTCGGACATCTCCGGTTCCTTTGCGCCCGATTGCCGGGTGCGCTCTTGAGCGAGAGCTTCGTTGAGGTTCCGAAACGTGGCATCCACTTTCTCCCGAGGTACTTCTTCGTCTTCGGGCCAACTCCTCCCCTTCGGTACTGGCAGCTTTGAAGTAGGCCGGATACACCCGATCACACAGGATATCCACGGTCCCTTCGCCGAACCCCTCCAGTTCGACCGGAACAAGGTCGTCTATCTCGGACGCCTCTTGTTTCAGGCAAAAATGCACCATGAAATTCTTAACGGTAAACAGTTCACATACTTCAGCATTCCCGACTTCATCCAGCAGTTCGATAGCCTCATCTCTTGATGACGCGCTGACTGCTGAAAAGTCACCGTTCTGCCATCGGCAGATGAATAGCGGCATATGTCACGCTCCGGCTGCGATTAAAGGATGTTCGACGCTGCCTGCCCTGAAATTGTCTGCGCTAGCCACCTATTGCCGCAACATCTTTTTTTGCCTTGGGCAGCCGCCCCACCGTTGATCCAGAGCGTTTTGTAGCCACCACCCATAAATTTATCGTTTTTCCTTGCGCAATAAAAATAATAGTGACACTATGACATATATTACATATTGCACACGGAGGGTGTATGAACTGTTTTCTCTCGCGCATGAAGATCCGCTACGGAAGGTTCATGGCGATTGTCTCTCTCTTTACGCTGTTGTTGTTTCCCGTCGCAGGCACTGCCCAGAATCTTGGTAAGTCGCCAGCGGTCGGTCAGGCCGTGCAAGGACAACAGGCTACGCAGGTAGAGGGAACGGTGCTCAACGCCGTTAACTGGATATGCAACGTTATCTGCCCGGTGATCGCTGCCGGCTGTTTTGTTGCCGCCGCATTCAAGTATCAGGCCAACCGGCCATACATTAGCAGTATCGTGGGCGGCGGTATCTTCCTCGCGGTTTCGGCCGTCACTCGACTCATCGAGTACTTCATCGCACAAGGCCAACAGGTCGGGGGTAGCCTTCACCAACTCCCCATCTTCACGAATCATCCCGCGGTTGCCGTGCTGCACCACTTCGTGAGGAATGTCTAATGACCACCGCTCTGCCGGATTTTGTGTCGGAGATCTCCGGCATGCTGGTGACTCTCCTTCCGGTCGCCGCCCTCGGGTCGATCGTGCTCGCGGGTTTGCGATTGCGCGGGGAAGGAGGCATCAATTACGACGCGGGTGGGGGTTTCTTCAAGTGGCTGTTCTGGGGAGCGCTCCTGCTGACCCTGCCCGCAATCTTTTCTGCGACTGATCCCCGGCACTTTTCTCTGGCGGGCCAGCTCCCGTTCCGCCTTCCGGCGCTGGGACCGGGACGTTCGGGTCGGTTGCGACCAGTCTCACCACGGGAATCACGAGCTTCGTCAACAATATCCTCGTCGGTCGCATTGTGCCCTTGATGGCGGCTGCTCTGTGTTTCAAGGCCATTCTTGATAGTTCCGAGGGGCATTCGCCGTTGCCGTCGATCATTTCGGCGCTATTTGTGCTTGGTTCCCAGGCATTCTGGACCCTTGCGAAGACCTGGTCCACCTCTTCCAGCAGTACAACTTCCACCGTAGCGTTCGCGTCCGCCGACGTCCTCGACAGCATGTTCAACTACCTGGCCATGACGATCAGCCCGTATGTAGCAGTCCTGTGCTTCGTAGGAGCGGCGATCAACTACCAACGCTCAAAGCCGTGGGGCGTAGTGGCCCTCTCTGGACTCGCGTTTCTGAGCTTCAGCGGATTGTGGTCACTCGTTACGGGCTGGATGGGAGCCACGATCACATGGTAGACAACAGCACTCTTC
>CAVRNL010000080.1:0-48104 GCA_963722485.1 uncultured Acidobacteriaceae bacterium | reverse complement strand
CCGGCTAAACCGATCGTTTACACCGACCAGGAATTGAAGTTTGTTCCCGAGCAGGATGCGCCCGGGATCAGTGCTTATCGAGAGCGGCTTGCCAGTCTACTGGACGGTTTCGAAGTCAGTGTTCTTCCCCACGAGGAGATCATCGCGAAGCTCGACCGCGCCGGTCAGACTTTTCGTGTACTCGTCGTCAAGACCAATATGAAGATTCCATACTCTTCCGTTTTTTTCGAACTGGATTGCGCCTACTGGAATGCTGATGCCGAAGGCCGGCTGCGTTTGGCGAGGAAGCACGAACCTCGAAAGACGAGCGGTGTCGGATCGAGAAGACGATGATCCGTTTGGATTGAGATAGAACCTAACTGCCGGACAGGTCCGACCAAAAGGGGCGCTTTACGATGGGTGTTTCGAATGCTGTAGGTCTAACCACAATTGCAGCCAAGCCGAAACCGAGCCCGCTCTTTCCGGCCGGGAACCTGGTGCCGTTCATATTGGTTACGGCGCTGTTTTTTCTGTGGGGCATCCCCAACAACCTGAATGATGTGCTGATCAGGCAGTTCATGAAGTCGTTTGCCATTTCGCGCTTTGAGGCGGGACTCGTGCAATCGGCTTTCTACATGGGCTATTTTCTATTGGCGATGCCCGCCGCTCTGCTCATGCGCAAGCTCGGTTACAAGGCGGGATTTGTGATCGGGTTACTTCTGTTTGGTCTGGGAACGTTTCTGTTCTGGCCGGCGGCAATGGTGGGAAGATACGGATTTTTCCTCTTCGCCCTCTTCGTGATTGCAAGCGGGTTGTCTTTCCTGGAAACTGCTTCGAATCCTTTTATTGCGCAGTTGGGCGATCCGGAGAGTTCAGAAAGACGATTGAATTTTTCGCAAGCGTTCAATCCGCTGGGTTCCATATGCGGAGTGCTCGTGGGCACGGTGTTCATCTTTTCCGGTGTGGAACTGGGTCCGCAGCAGATTGACTCTATGAAAGCGCAGCACCTGTATGACGCGTACCTGCGCTCGGAAACTCTGCGCGTGGTGAAGCCCTATCTTGTGCTGGGAGCGATTGCGGTGTTCTGGGCGCTGTTGATCTGGCGAACCAAGTTCCCCAGCATTCAAAGCGAGCACGAAGCGGGAGGCGACCATGGGCATTTCCGGGAGTTACTCCGATACCCGCACTTTCTGCTGGCAGTGGTGGCTCAGTTCATGTACGTTGGCGCGCAGGTGGGCACTTGGAGTTACTTCATCCAGTACGTTCAGGAATTCACGCACCAACCGGAGAAAGTGGCCGGCTATTTTCTAACCGGCACGCTGGCGGCCTTCGGAGTCGGCCGGTTCACCTCTGCTTACTTGATGCGTTTCATCGCTCCCAGCAAGCTCCTGGGAGCATACGCAATGGTGAACGTCTTATTGATTGGGTTCGGCGTCTTGCACCCGGGCTGGGCCGGATTGTGGGCCGTGTTTCTTACGAGCTTCTTTATGTCACTGATGTTTCCAACTATTTTCGCTCTCGGGTTGAAGAGACTTGGGCCCAACACAAAGATCGGTGGCTCGCTGATTGTGATGGCGATCGTCGGTGGAGCAGTGTTGACGCCGATCATGGGCCTGATTGCCGAGGCGTACCACAGCATTGCTCCAGCTTATCTGGTGCCGCTCGGGGCGTATATTGTCGTCGCGGGATATGCCTTTGCTGGGGCGAAGGCGGGACATCCCGCAGAAGGGAAGTAACACCGCGGAGGCACGGAGAAGGACGCAGCGACTTTTCAAATTCAACGGCTTTGAAGGACCACATGTTCTCACTAACACCATCTTATATCGTTTCTGTTCGCAGATTTGTTGGTGCCAGCGTTCTCTTGTTGGCGCTTACCGTTCTCTCTTCCTTGATGTATGGGCAGAGCGCAACTTCTCCAACTGCGCCCACCGCTTCTGAACCCCCGGCAGCGATTGATCAGGCTTGGCAGAAAGCCAGTGCGAAGTATGACACCCACCGCGCGGCCATCCTTAAAGAGGTGGAGCGCGTAGACGATATCGGTCCGTACCGGCCGGATTGGGAATCGCTCCAGAAATACGAAGTTCCCACGTGGTACAAGGACGCTAAGTTCGGAATCTTCATTCATTGGGGCGTTTACTCGGTCCCCGCTTTCGCCAACGAATGGTATCCGCGAGACATGTATCGCGAGGGTTCCGATGAGTACAAACACCATAGTGCCACTTACGGGCCGCAAGATAAGTTTGGCTACAAAGATCTTATCCCGAGGTTTAAGGCCGAGCACTATGATCCCGCGGCTTGGGCGCGGCTCTTTAAGGAGGCGGGTGCAAAGTATGTCGTTCCGGTCGCGGAACATCATGACGGTTTTGCCATGTATGACAGCGGCCTCAGCGACTGGACGGCCGCCAAGATGGGCCCACACCGCGACGTGATTGGCGATTTGGCGAAGGCGGTGCGCGCCGAGGGTCTCCATTTCGGCGCTTCGTCACACCGCGTGGAGCACAATTTTTTCCTGGGCGTAGGCCGCGCCATCCCGTCCGACATCAATGATCCGAAGTACGCGGATTTTTACGGACCAGCGCACAACTGGCTGGACAAGCCGGAGGGCACACCGCTTTCCGATGACTTTACTTACGTTTCCCCGGCGTGGGCCGACGACTGGCTAGCCCGTTCCTCGGAAATTGTCGTGAAATATCATCCCGACGTCATGTACTTCGATTGGTGGATCGGTCAAGCATCGATTCGTCCGAACCTGGCTCGCTTTGCGGCGTTCTACTACAACGCCTCGCTCAAATATGGCGACCATGTCGGAGTGATCGATTACAAGGACTACGCGATGCAGGAGCATTCCGCAGTGCTTGACATCGAACGCGGCCAACTCGGCGAGATTCGCCCGCTCTACTGGCAGACGGACACTTCGGTCAGCAACAAATCGTGGGGCTACATCGAGCATGACACTTTCAAGTCGCCGAAGTTTATCGTTCAACAACTCATCGATATCGTGAGCAAGAACGGTAACCTGTTGTTGAACGTCGGCCCTCGCTCGGACGGCACCATACCCGACGAAGTGCAGCAGGTGTTGCGAGACGTAGGCTCGTGGCTGAGCGTCAACGGGGAAGCCATTTACGGCACGCGCCCGTGGAGGACTTATGGGGAAGGTCCCACCAAAGTTGTGCCCGGAGCTTTCCACGACGCCGACACCAGCGACTATACTGCCGAAGACTTTCGCTTCACGACCAAGGGCGACACGCTCTACGCGATTGAACTCGGCTGGCCATCCAGCGGGGAAGCAGTTATTCATGCGCTGGGAAGCGGCGTTGGTCTTGCGAGAGTCGAAGGGGTATCGCTGCTTGGCTCCGATGCGAAGCTCAAGTTCGAGCAGCAGGCCGACGGTTTGCATATTCAACTTCCGGCGCAAGCACCCGGCAAATATGGGTATGCGTTTCGCGTCGTTTGGGAAAAGTGATTTGAAGATCTCAGCCGACAAACATGGAGCGTATGAAACACACAGACCATAGTCCAGTTGCGAACCGGAAAAAGTCAAAGTCGAGAACTCCTCCCTATAAGAATGCCGCGCTGCCTGTGGCGAAGCGAGTGAAAGATTTGCTCTCTCGCATGACGCTGGAAGAAAAAGCGGCACAGATGCTCTGTATCTGGCAGAAGAAGCCAGAGACACTGGTCGATGGAGAAGGCAATTTTGATCTGCAAAAGGCCAAGGCCGCATTCAAGGACCGCCGCGGACTGGGCCAGGTCGGCCGCCCCAGTGACGCGGGCAAGGGCAAGGATGCGCGCGACATGGCGGAACTCACCAACGCGATCCAGAAGTTCTTCATCGAGAACAGCCGCCTGGGAATTCCAGTGATTTTTCACGAGGAGTGTTTGCATGGCCATGCGGCCGTTGACGGTACGAGCTTTCCCCAACCCATCGCTCTGGGAGCGACGTTTAATCCGAAACTGGTCGAGTCGCTGTTCACGATGACGGCCGAAGAGGCCCGGCTCCGCGGTACCCACCATGCCCTGACGCCGGTCGTAGATGTGGCCCGCGAGCCGCGCTGGGGCCGAGTCGAGGAAACTTATGGCGAAGACCCGTGTCTGGTTTCGCGGCTCGGTATCGCGGCGGTGCGCGGTTTTCAAGGCGATGGAAAGTTTCGGGACAAGAAGCGTGTCATCGCGACCCTCAAACACATGGCCGGCCATGGGCAGCCGGAATCGGGCATGAACTGCGCGCCGGCGAATGTCTCAATGCGCGTGCTCCGCGAGACCTTCCTTTATCCCTTCAAAACGGTCCTGGACAAAGCCGGGGCCGTCAGCGTAATGGCTTCCTACAACGAGATTGACGGCGTGCCGTCGCATGCCAACAAGTGGCTGTTACGTGACGTGCTTCGCAAGGAGTGGGGGTTCAAAGGATTTGTCGTATCCGACTATTTCGCAATCTGGGAGTTGAGCTACCGTCCCGACACGCACGGCCACTTCGTGGCAAAGGACAAAAAGGAGGCGTGCGCACTCGCGGTCGAAGCCGGCGTGAACATTGAACTGCCGGACCCCGACTGCTACCTGCATCTCGTCGAACTGGTCCGCAAGCGTGTGCTCAAAGAGTCGCAACTCGATGAGCTGGTCGCCGCGATGTTGTACTGGAAGTTCCAAATGGGCCTGTTCGAAGATCCCTACGTCGATCCCGACGAAGCCGCGCGGGTAGTCGGTTCCGACGCCAATCGGAAGCTAGCGCTGCAAGGAGCGCGGGAAGCCATCACGCTGCTGAAGAATGAAAACAACCTTGCGCCGCTCAATCTGGATCGAATCAAGACCATCGCAGTCATCGGCCCGAATGCGGACCGCAGTTTGCTTGGCGGCTACAGCGGGGTGCCGAAGCACAACAGCACGGTGCTCGACGGCATCAAGGCCAAGGTCGGTAATCGTGCCAAGGTTCTCTACAGCGAAGGCTGCAAGATCACGATCGGCGGATCATGGAATCAGGACGAAGTCATCCCCTCCAATCCCGATGAGGACCGCAAGCAAATTGCCGAGGCCGTCGACGTCGCAAAGCGGGCGGACGTGATCGTGCTTGCCATCGGTGGCAACGAGCAGACCTCGCGCGAGGCGTGGTCGCTCGTACACATGGGCGACCGCACCAGCCTGGATCTCATCGGCAGACAGGAAGAACTGGTCAAGGCGATGGTCGCAACCGGCAAACCGGTGATCGTCTTTCTGTTCAATGGACGCCCGCTGTCCATTAACTATGTAAGCCAAAACGTGCCGGTCATTTTCGAGTGCTGGTATCTGGGGCAGGAAACGGGAGCGGCTGTCGCGGAAGTGCTGTTTGGTGATTTCAATCCAGGCGGCAAGCTGCCGATCACCATCCCGCGATCGGCTGGCCATCTGCCGGCGTTCTACAACTACAAGCCTTCGGCGCGACGCGGTTATCTGTTCGACGACGTCTCTCCTCTCTACGCTTTTGGTTACGGCCTGAGCTACACCACCTTCGCCATTCAGAACGTGCGCTTTGAGAAACAGAAGAAGAAAATTAAAACGAATGGGACCACGCGGGTTCTCGCGGACATAACGAACACGGGTAAATGCGCAGGTACCGAGGTCGTGCAAATGTATGTCCGCGATCTGGTAAGTTCAGTGACGCGGCCCATCAAGGAACTCATAGCCTTTGAGAAAGTGTCATTGGACCCGGGCGAGACGAAAACGGTCAGCCTTGAAATCACTCCAGAGTCACTTGCCTTCTACGATGTGAACATGAAATACACCGTCGAGCCCGGCGAATTCGAAATCATGGTGGGCAGTTCCTCACGGAACGAAGATCTACAGAAAGTGCTTCTCCGAGTTCAGGAGTAAGGGTTCAAGAGTGAAGGTTAGAAACGAGGCCATTGATGGCTGACAGTACTTATGGGCTGGCCGCCAGAGAAAAGATCGGTTACGCCTGCGGCGACATCGCGACTAACTTTTTCTTCCAATCGATGATTCTCTACCAGACCCGTTTTTATACAGACACGGCGGGACTTTCAGCGGTGGTGGTCGGCTCGATGTTCCTGCTGCTTCGGCTTGGCGATGCCATCATCGATCCGGTCATCGGCGCATTGTCGGACCGTACGCAAACCCGCTGGGGCAAGTTTCGCCCCTGGATTCTGGGGACTGCCGTCCCCTTCGGATTGATTTTCTGGCTGGTGTACGTGACGCCCGACTTCGGACCTCACGGCAAGCTCGTCTACGCCTACATCACTTACTCGCTGGTGATGATGCTCTATTCGGCGAACAACACACCGTATTCGGCCCTCATGGGTGTGATGACGCCCGATAGCAGCGAACGCAGCAGTATCGCCAGTTATCGTTTTGTGGGCGCCTTGATCGGGCAGTTCATCATCCAGGCGCTCCCGCTGCCGCTCGTGGCTAAGCTGGGCCATGGCAATTCCGCCCGAGGCTGGGCCACCACGATGGCGATCTTCGGAGCTCTGATCATCATTCTGAACCTGATCACGTTCGCCACCACGCGCGAGCGTGTACCGACCGCTCCCGGACAGAGACCATCGCTGCGCGCCGACCTGAAGGCCGTTTTCACCTGCGGTCCGTGGATCGTGATGTTCATCCTCACGCTACTTATCTTCACCATGCTTGTGATACGCGGCAGCTCGTTGAATTACCTCTTTGCCTACTATCTTGACCAAGGGACGATCAAGGCATTCCTGGATAAGATCGGTCTCGCAGCCGTGGGCGCCGGCCCGGTGACCGGCTGGAAATCCGGCTTGAACGCCCTCGGCCTGCTGGTGAATCCGGACGGCTCCAATGCCGCCGCGGTTGGCTTGAGCCTGTTTTTTGTGGGCGGCAGCTTGATTCAAATTGTTGGGATCGTCTTTTCCAAACCCCTCGCCGATCGCTTTGGCAAGAAGGCGGTCTTCATCGCAGGCATGGCGGTCACCACCATCGCTACGGTGCTCGTTTTCTTTGCTACGCCGACTTCCATGACCCTGCTGGTCGTGCTCGGCATCCTCTGGCCCATCGGATGGGGGCCCACCGTGCCGCTGCTATGGGTGATGATCGCCGACGTGGCCGACTTCTCAGAATGGGAAAACTCGCGCCGCGCCACTGGCTTCATGTACGCCGGCATTCTCTTCGCACTGAAGGCCGGCCTGAGCCTCGGCGGAGCGCTCAGCGCCTGGGTAATAGCTGCGTACGGCTATGTCCCCAACGTCGCGCAAACCCAACATGCCCTGCTGGGAATCCGCCTGGGTGCGAGTATCTATCCCGGCGTCGCCCTCATTCTCGGTCTCGGGTGCTTGGCGATCTATCCCATTGGCAAGGCGCTCAACCTCCGCATTCAGGACGAACTGACCGAACGGCGACGGAAATACGCAATCCCAAACTCGCCCGCCGCTACGTCGTGAGAAAATGCAGGCAATTCCGATTATGGACGCAGACTTGCACTTCTGAGAATCGGTGTTACTATGACAGGTCCGTTAACGTACACGATATGGATTTTCCCATACTGTGAACTGGCGCCGGTGAGCCCGATTCGCCTCAACACATAGAACGATCTCCAAGGAGAAGGCATATTTACCTACTAGGGATTGACGTCGGAACTGGCGGAACGCGTGTCCTCATTGTCGATGAGGACGGGCATGTGGTTGCCTCTGCAACCGAAGAGCATGCTCCTTTTGTTTCCCCGCAGATTGGTTGGGCAGAGCAGCAGCCTGACGATTGGTGGGCGGCTTGCACGATTGCCGTTCCGCGCGCTTTGGAAATCGCGGGACTGCGGGGCGATGACATTGCTTGCCTCGGTTTCTCCGGACAAATGCATGGCGCCGTGATGCTCGACGAAAGCGGGCGAGTGGTGCGTCCGGCACTGATCTGGTGCGACGTGCGCACCGATGCCCAGTGCCGCGAGTTGAACGAAAAGATCGGAGCGGAACGGATCATCCAGTTGACGTGCAATCCGGCGCTGGCCAACTTCACGCTGACCAAGTTGCTGTGGGTGCGAGAAAACGAACCGGAGAACTGGAAGCGGGTTCGCTCGATCATGCTGCCGAAAGATTATGTTCGCTACCAGCTCACGGGAGAGCGCGCTACCGATATGGCGGATGCTTCCGGAACTCTGTTGCTGGATGTTGCCAACCGGCGCTGGTCGAACGAGATGTTGGAAGCGGCCGAAATCAATCGCGACTTGCTGCCCACACTTTATGAATCGCCCGACGTTTGCGGCAAAGTGTCCACTCGCGCCGCTGCCGCCACGGGCTTGAAAGCGGGAACTCCGGTGGTCGCGGGCGCCGGCGATCAGGCGGCGGGAGCGACCGGGATGGGGATTGTCACGCCGGGCGCGGTGAGCGCGACGATTGGCACGTCAGGAGTTGTGTTTGCGGCGACCGATGCTCCGGCGCTCGATCGACAAGGACGGCTGCACACGTTTTGCCACGCGATTCCCGGCCGCTGGCACGTAATGGGCGTCACTCAGTCGGCGGGACTTTCTCTGCGCTGGTTTCGCGATCAGTTTGGCGCGGGCCCGGACGATGGACGAGATCCTTATGAACGCTTGACGGAAGAAGCGGGAACCGCGCCAGCCGGCTGTAAGGGACTATTGTGGACGCCTTACCTGATGGGCGAGCGCACACCGCACTTGGATCCTCGCGCCCGAGGCGCGCTCGTGGGCATTACCGCTTCCCACACCAGGGCGGATGTGATTCGCGCGATTCTCGAGGGAGTCGCCTTCAGCTTGCGCGACACCTTCAGCATTTTTGGCGAGATGAATGTTCCGGTAAAAAACGTGCGGCTGGGCGGAGGCGGGGCCCGGTCGGCGTTGTGGCGGCAGATCCAGGCCGATGTCTACGGGCACGAAGTTGAGATTGTCGAGGCAGAAGAGGGAGCCGCGTACGGTGCAGCCCTGCTGGCGGGTGTGGGCGCGCGGATATGGGCTTCGGTGGATGAGGCGTGCGTCTCGGTCGTACGTATTGCGAAGCGGGTCCCGCCGAACGCGGATGCGGTAGCTGTGCTAAATAAAAACTATGCGGCCTATCGCCGTGTATACGGCGCGACGCGCGACATCTTTGCTGGATAGATTTTCATTTTTGAGAAAGGCACTCTTAACATGGCGAAAGACGGAAAATACGAACCCAGGCCGGAACACAAATTTACGTTTGGCCTGTGGACCGTCGGAGCTCTTGGACGAGATCCGTTTGGCGATCCTGTGCGGGAACCGTTGTCTCCGCCGGAGCGGGTTGATCTTCTGGGTGAGGTGGGCGCGTGGGGCGTGAATTTCCATGACAATGACCTGGTTCCGATCGATGCAACGCCGGCGGAGCGCGACCAGATTGTGCGCGATTTCAAAAAGGCCTGCGAGCGGAATCGCATCGTCGTCCCCATGGCGACGGTGAACCTGTTCTTCCATCCCGTTTTCCGGGACGGGGCATTTACCGCGAACGATCCGGAAATACGCGCGTATGCGTTGCAGAAGACGATGCACGCAATGGACCTCGGCGCCGAATTAGGCGCGAAGGTTTTTGTCCTGTGGGCGGGAAGAGACGGCGCGGAAACAGATGGCTGCCGCCGGGCTGACGTTGCCGTGCAGCGCACGCGCGCTGCCATTAACTATCTTTGCGAGTACAACGCCGACAAGAAATACGGCTTCAAGCTTGCCCTGGAAGCTAAGCCCAACGAGCCGCGGAGCGATATTTATTTCCCAACCACAGGGCACTATCTGGCGCTGATCCCAACCCTGGATCATCCGGAAATGGTCGGCGTCAATCCTGAGGTCGCTCACGAGCGGATGGCTGGGCTGAACTTCATGCACGGAGTGGCGCAGGCCTGGGACGCGGGGAAACTCTTCCACATCGATCTGAATGACCAGGAGCCGGGGCGCTTCGATCAGGACTTGCGCTTTGGCTCCAACAACCCCAAATCGGCTTTCTGGCTGGTGAAGTTTCTGGAAGACGTTGGTTACGAAGGCGCGCGCCACTTCGACGCTCATGCCTACCGCACCGAGAACTACGAGGGCGTCAAGGATTTTGCTCGTGGCTGCATGCGTACTTACCTCATCCTCAAAGAGAAGGCGGAGCAGTGGAATGCCGACAAGGAAATCCGGCAAATTCTGAAGCAGATCGAAGCCGAAACGGACGATACTCCCCCGGTGAATAAGTACTCGCGAAAAGCTGCGGCCGCGCTGCTGGGATATAGCTTCGACAAGGCCAGGATTGCGAAAAGGCGCCTGCCGTACGAGCGGCTCGATCAAGTCACGATCGATATTCTTCTTGGCGTCCGCTAGAGAACCGGCCATGAAGTGGATCGGCAAAGCAATTCTGTTGGTCCTGTCTCTTCTCAGTTTTGTTCGACCTAGCTTCGCTCTTGGCCAGACGCGCTATGTGGAGGCCGTTCCTCGGCGCGGCAGTTTTGCCATTGCGCAAGGGAAAACTCTCGCCAGCATTTATGTGGATCCCAACGATTACGCGGGCGTGGTGCGCGCTGCGCATGATCTGCAAGCGGACGTGGCTCGGGTCACCGGCCGCAGCCCCAGGGTTGCTGACGCCGAAAGCGTTCTCGGAACCAATGCGATCGTAATCGGCACGATTGGAAAGAACGCAGTGATCGACCACCTCATCCGGCAACGGAAGATTGATGTAGCCGCGGTAGCCGGGCAGTGGGAGGCATTCGTCATTCAAGTTGTTCCGCGGCCTTTGCCCGGAGTTGAAATCGGATTGATTATCGCCGGCAGCGACAAGCGCGGCACCGTCTATGGCATCTACGACCTTTCCGAGCAGATGGGAGTTTCTCCCTGGTATTGGTGGGCGGACGTTCCTGTAGCTCACAATGACGCTCTGTTCGTGAAGGCCGGCAAGTACGTACAAGGACCTCCCGCGGTCAAGTATCGCGGAATCTTCTTGAATGACGAGGCTCCCTCACTGACTGGATGGGCGCACGAGAAGTTCGGAAACCTCAACCACCAGATGTACGAGAAAGTTTTCGAACTCCTGCTGCGGCTAAAGGCCAACTATCTTTGGCCGGCCATGTGGAACAACGCTTTCAACGAGGACGATCTGCTGAACCCAAAGCTGGCCGACGAATATGGCATCGTGATGGGAACCTCGCATCATGAGCCGATGCTGCGAGCGCAACAGGAGTGGAAGCGGCACGGCACTGGACCCTGGAACTACGTGACCAATGCCGAAGTTCTCCGCCAATTCTGGACAGAGGGCGCCGAGCGCAACAAGAACTTTGAAAGCATCATGACCATCGGCATGCGAGGCGATGGCGACATGCCCATGGTGGAAGGGGGCGATATGGCGGCCAACGTGAATCTGCTGGAGCGGATCGTGGCTGACCAACGAAAGATCATCGCCGATCAGGTGAATCCGGACGTGTCGAGAGTTCCCCAACTCTGGGCGCTGTACAAGGAAGTGCAGGGTTACTACGAGAACGGCATGAGGGTTCCAGACGATGTAACTCTGCTCTGGTGTGACGACAATTGGGCGAATCTCCGAAGGCTGCCAACCGCTGACGAACGAAAGCGCAGTGGGGGCGCCGGAATTTATTACCATTTCGATTACGTGGGAGATCCGCGCTCCTACAAGTGGCTCAACACGATTCCGATTGCAAAAGTGTGGGAGCAGATGAACCTGGCGCATCACTACGGGGCGGATCGCATTTGGATTGTCAATGTGGGCGACCTTAAGCCCATGGAGTTTCCAATAGAGTTCTTCCTGACTTTGGCGTGGAATCCAGAACGATGGTCGCAGGATCAGTGGTCCCAGAAGAAGATCCGTGCATATACCAGGAGTTGGGCCGAGCGCGAGTTTGGGCCGAAATACGCGCCGGAGATTGCCGACATCGTTTCCGCCTACACAAAATACAACGGAAGGCGGAAGCCTGAACTTCTCGACCCGGCTACTTTCAGTCTGGTGGACTACGGCGAAGCGGACCGCATCGTCGCCGAGTGGGAATCAGTGGTTGGGAAGGCTGATCGGATTTATCGAAGCCTGCCGGAGAACGAACGCGACGCTTTCTTCGAACTCGTGCTCTATCCGGCAAAAGCCTCCGCTCAGGTGACTGAGCTCTATGTGACGGCGGGGAAGAACCAGCTCTATGCGAGCCAGGGAAGGGCCAGCACGAACGACCTCGCGGCGCAGGCCCGCGCGCTGTTTCACGCTGACGCTGCGCTTTCCGATTTTTACAACCACACTCTCGCGCACGGCAAGTGGGACCACATGATGGATCAGACGCATATCGGATACTCCTCGTGGAACGAGCCATCCTCGAACGTCATGCCCAAAGTCGCTGAAATTGAAGTCCCGGTTGCCGCCGCTATGGGAGTCGCGGTAGAGGGTTCGACCGCTGCGTGGCCGGGCGCATCCAGCCAACCTGAGCTTCCGCAACTTGACGGGTTCAACCGGCAACGACGATACATCGACGTGTTCAATCGCGGAACAACGCCCTTTCAATTTACCGCGACGGTTAGTGTGCCGTGGATTGTGCTGAACGGAACGCGGAGCTCCATAGAACGCAACGCCATAGAAAAAGAACGGCGCTTGTGGGTGAGCGTGGACTGGCGGAAGGCGCCGCAGGGCTTGTCGGAAGGCTCGGTGACGATCATAGGACCCAGTGGTGCTCAAGTCACCGTCAAAGTGGAAGCATTCAATCCTGAAACACCGCCCAGAGCTTCTGTCCGCGGCTTTGTCGAAGCGAACGGTTACGTGTCCATCGAAGCTGAACATTACACGAAGAAGATTGACGCGGATTCAGTGCGCTGGGAGAAAATCGCGGACTATGGACGGACGCTGTCGTCGATGTCGGTCTTCCCAGTTACCTCCCGGAGCGTGATGCCTCCCGAGAACTCTCCGTGCCTCGAGTATCAAATGTATTTATTCCACTCCGGACCGATTGAAGTTGAAGCCATTCTTGCCCCGACCTTAAGTTTTGTGCCCGGGCGGGGTCTGAGATACGCCATCTCGTTCGACGACCAACCGCCTCAGATCATGGATATGCTGGCGGCCAATTCACTTGCAGATTGGGAGAAGTCGGTAGCCGACAGCGTGCGCAAAGTGAAGTCGACACACATTCTGGCGGGACCGGGCTATCACACTCTGAAGTTCTGGATGGTAGATCCGGGAGTCGTGCTGCAGAAGTTGGTCGTCGATGCGGGCGGCGTGAAACCGAGCTACCTCGGACCGCCGGAAAGCTATCGCGGCAGCAGCTCAGCATCGGCTCGCTGACGCGCGATTGCGCTCCTACTGCGCCGGCTCCTTGACTGGAACAATCCTGTCGCCGGCCACGTCGCGCAGTTGCTGAACTATGCCGGAGGGCCAGTGAATCTCGACCAGATCCGCCCTGGGATTCGTTCCCAAGCCGAAATGAACCGGTCCGGCGCTGGACGAGGCATAGCCCGCGGCCGTCGACATATGGTCATATTGCGTGCCGCTTTTGGTGACTACCTTGATGCGCGCTCCAATGCCATCGCGATTGCTCTTGGTTCCTTGAAGCTTGAGTTCCAGCCAATGATTATTGCCGGGGCTCTGATTGATCCAAATCTCCGCCGGAGCGTTGATGGCACTCACGACGACGTCGAGCCGCCCATCCCCGTTCAAGTCGCCGATCGCCGATCCGCGATGCCGTGCCGGGGGACGTGACGTGAGTCCGGCCTCGGCGGTCAGAGCGGCAAATTTCATTACTCCCTTGTTCGCCGCAGTAATGTTGCGGAAGACTGTGTTCGGTTGTTCCACCGTAATGCGAGGCGCGGACAAGAGAGACTGCACGTGCCCGCGCGAAACAAAAATATCTTTCCATCCGTCGTTGTCGAAATCGGCGATCGTCGGAGAATAACCGGCCATGGGCAGGCTTTCGCTCGCCATGCCGCTTGATTCCGTCACTTCAACGAAACCTCCCTTGCCAGTATTGCGATAGATGGGGAAGGTTTCATTGTCGAGCGCGACCAGGCAAATGTCGGGATAGCCATCATTATCTAGATCGCGGAAGTCGACGCCCATTCCGGAAATGAAAACGCCGTCTTCTCGCAGCGCCACATTCGCGTCGAATCCAATTTCCTCAAAGCGTGAACCGTTTACGTTCCGGAAGAACCAATTGAACAGCTTGTCGTTGGTGATGAAAAGATCCATGCGGCCATCCAGGCTAGAATCGGCCACGGCCCCTCCCATGCCTTTTCCAGGATGTGCGCGCAATCCATACTCGACCGAAGCGTCCCTGAAGGTTCCGTCGCCGTTATTGATAAATAACTGGTTCGGAGTCGGCAGGTACATCTTGGGATGACAGTAGTCGCGATGGCCCTGGTCCTGACAGACGGGCTCGTGCGCTCCGTCCCACTTGAGATAGTTGATGACCACCAGATCCAGGAGGCCATCGTTGTTCACATCCACCCAAACCCCACCCACCGACCAGAGCGGGCCGTACTCAGGATCAGGCTTATCGAGTCCCGCCTTGGCGGTCACATCGGTGAAGGTTCCATCTCCATTGTTGTGGTAGAGCGTATTGTGGTGCACGCCGCCGACAAAGATGTCCTCATATCCGTCGTTATCGAAATCGCCAATGGCGACGCCGGTATCGTAGCCAGTTCCTGCCAATCCTGCCTTGGCGGTGACGTCTGTGAAATGCCCTTTGCCGTCATTTTCGAAAAGGCGATTTGAATATTTCGCAGAGCTCTTCTTAAGCGTGTCGATATCGGCGCCGTTGGTGAAGAAGATGTCCAGCTTGCCGTCGTTGTTGTAGTCAAAAACCGCCACGCCTCCAGCCATGGTTTCCGGCGCATGACGCACGGGAGTTTCGCAACTGTCCAGTTTGAAGTCGATGGGCTGATAGGTGAACTGGATGGGGCTTTCGCGCGGCTTGTCAGTTGTTTCCGCCGGCCGCGACGTTTGTCCGAAAGCCGAGAGAAAGACCGGGTTTGGCAGGTGCAGGCTCGCAGGCGCGAACAGCAACAGTGCGGCAGCGGAACATCCCAACTTCCTTTTCTTCATCGTCAATTCAGGGCCAGTTCAAGCTGCGTCCCCGAGTTCATTCTTACGCCAGCCACGAGGGGAACTGTCCAGTGTAACGCCGCTCTTCACCAGCCGGTTCTAGCCCACTATTCCGGCAATTTTTGTTCACCGCGAATTGAAAAGGAAATCCCCGCTGCCGAAGCGCCGGTCCCCGGTTGTCCTCCACCGACGCTGATGCTGTAAGGGCCGGCAGCCACGATTCGATCTCCTGCTTCGGTAACCTGGCTCAAGTCGCGCGCTTGCAGCGTGAACGCCACATGCTGCGTTTCACCAGCACCCAAGTGGACTCGCGTGAATCCGCAAAGCGCTCGAATCGGAGCGGCCACCGATTTTGGGAAGCTCAAATAAAGTTCCGCCACCTCGTCTCCCGCGTGGTCGCTTGTGTTCTTAATGTCCACTTCAACGCTCAGTGGATCGCCTGCGTTCAACTCGCTGGCGGAAAGCTTGAGGTTGCTGTAGGCGAATTTCGAGTAACTCAGCCCATAGCCGAAAGGATAGAGCGGTTTTCCATCGAAATACCGATACGTCCGGTGCTTCATGGAATAGTCTTCGAACGGCGGCAACTGTTCGATTCCTGTGTAGAACGTCACTGGCAGCCGGCCCCCGGGATTGTTGGCGCCCGATAGCGTTTGTGCGATGGCCGTCCCGCCTTCCTCGCCGGAATACCAGGCGTCCAGCATCGCGTTGGCGTGCTGGGCCGCCCAGTTTACCGATAGCGCGCTGCCATTCATTAGAACTACGACGAGCCGCTTACCGGTCGCTTGCAGCGCCTTGAGAAGATCTTCCTCCTCCTTCGGCAAGTCAAGGCTCGTGCGGTCGCCGCCCTTGAAGCCGGGCATGTCGACTTTCATCTCTTCGCCTTCTAGTTTGGACGTGATGCCGACCACCGCGATCGCCACGTCCGCCTGCCTCGCGGTGGCTACCGCTTCTGAAATTGGATCTGCAATCACAGGCAGCCACACCAGTTTGGTGCCGAGACCTCCTGGCCCATATTCAACTTTCAAGGCGTAGCGATGGCCTTTCTCCAGCTTCATGGTCACAGTGGCCGGCGTAGGATCGTGCAACTCCATATCATTGACGATCAATTTTTCATCCAGCCACATCCGATTCATCGATCCAGTGATGCCGACCTGGTAGGTGCCGGATTCGACGGGAATGAGAAAACCGGTCCATCGCACCGCAACTTCCGCGATACCGGAAGGCAGCGCCAGAGCGGACGAGTCCGCATTCAACACCTGGAGATTCACTTGCTTGTCCATGCGCGTCAGCACAGGCGCGCCTTGAAAGTTCTTTCCCGAGAAGTATTCCGCCTTCAGGCCCGGCTGTCCGTCGCCGCTCTCGAGTACTGCAGTTGGAATGAGTTCCTCCTCGCGCAAAAAATTCATTCCGGGAGCATAGGTGACTTGGGCCGAGGCAAACTGCTTCCTGATTCCATCTAAAGCCGTGGTTGCACGCGAAGGCGTACCGTTGTAGTTACCCTCCAATACTGGGACAGACTGGGCAAGAGGCCCGAAGACGGCAATTCTCTTGACGCCCGCGCTCATGGGAAGCACGCCATCGTTCTTCAGCAAGACGATGGATTCGCGCGCCATTTTCAAAGCGAGTTCTCGATGCGCCTCGCTATCGATCTCCGATTCCGGAGTCTGAGCATACGGCACCATATCCGGGGGGTCGAAAAGGCCTAGGCGAAAGCGAGCGGTGAAAAGGCGCTTGAGCGCGACGTCGATGTCGCCTTCAGTCGCCAAGCCCTGCTTCACCGCGTCCAGATATTTCACGTAGTCGGAGTTGTCGACCACCTTGGTGAAAAAGTCCGCGCATTCGTTATCCATGCCCGTCTTTAACGAATCCGCACCGGCTTCCGCCATGCTCTTGGTGAAATGGTGTCCCTCGAAAATGTCATCGATAGCGCCGCAGTCCGATACGACGTAGCCCTTGAATTTCCACGCGCCTCGCAACTGACCTCGAAGCAAAAAACTGTTGGCGCATGCCGGCTGGCCGTTGATGCGGTTATAAGCGCACATGACCGATCCGGCTTTCCCCTCGATGACCGTTGCGCGAAACGCCGGGAGGTAAGTATCTTCCATGTCATGTTTCGACACTTGCACATCCATGCTGTGCCGCGCCGGTTCGGGGCCGCTATGCACGGCAAAGTGTTTGGGAGTTGAAATAACCCGGTAGTAGTTCGGATCATCGCCCTGCAGGCCGGTCACGAATGCCACTCCCATTCGTGCAGTAAGGAACGGGTCCTCGCCGTAGGTTTCCTGGCCGCGGCCCCAGCGCGGATCGCGGAAGATGTTGATGTTTGGCGACCAGAAGTCCAAGCCTTCCATGATGTCTCGCCGTCCGGCGCGAACCGCCTGATTGTGTTTCGCTCGGGCCTCGATGCCGATCACTACCGCCATGTCATGGATCAGAGGGGCATCAAAAGTTGCCGCCAGTCCAATGGGCTCCGGAAACACGGTAGCCGTTCCAGCATTGGCGACTCCGTGCAAGGCCTCGCTCCACCAGTCGTAAGCGGGAACCCCCAACCTAGGAATCGCGCGCGCCTGGTTCACCAGTTGAGACGCTTTTTCTTCCAGCGTCATCCGAGAAATCAAATCATCCACCCGCACGTCGATAGGTTGAGCGGGATCCAAATAGGAATGAACAGCGGGAGATTGTGCGGTCTGCGCGAACGAAGCGCAAAGCAGCAGGACCGGAACCAGAAGAACGCAAACGAAAAGGACGCGAAGATGATTGAACATTGGTATTTTGCTCCTCAGCGGCAATTCTCGTGGAATATAAAGGCGGGTGGAGTATAACATCGTCAGCGGACACGGAAACAGAAACGCGGCGATCCCGATGCTCCGCGGACTTGGCAGAGCGTAGGATTCTGAGCGAGGTAGGTGCTGTCGTCGGAGTTGTCGGGCCCTGGATATGGAAAAAAAAGAGAGACGCGGAATCCACCGGATTGCCGAACTGGCAAGTGTTTCGATTGGGACCGTGGACCGCGCCTTGCACGGACGCAATGGGATCAAAGAAGCAACCCGCCAACGGATTTTGCGGATCGCGCGGCAGATCGGTTACACGCCGAACCTGGCAGCGCGCGCGTTATCGGCAGTCAAGGCTGGCGTCCGCATTGGAGTGTGCCTGCCCCGCGAAATCCACTTTTTCTACGATCAACTTTGGAGCGGAGTGCTCGACGAAGCTCGCCGGATGGCGCAACTTGGAGTCCAGTTTGAGTATCGCCCCGTGCGTGCTCTGGGTGAAGACGACACTAGAGCGTTCCGGCAGCTCCTCAAGAGTGGGGTCACCGGAATCGTTGTCGCCGCGGGAAATCCAGGAGGCCTCTCGCCCCTGATCGACGCTGCCGAGGAAAAGGGAGTTCGCGTGGTTTGTGTTTCCACCGATGCCCCCGAGAGTCACCGCTCCAGTATCGTTTGTGTGGAACCGTGGCGGAATGGTTGTCTCGCGGGCGAGTTGATGGGCAAGTTTCTCCCGCCGAAGTCTCAAGTCGCGGTCGTTGCGGGTATGCTCGCGGCCACGGACCACCGCAAGAAGACCGATGGCTTTTCGGATTCATTTCCGCGCTATTGCCCCGGCGGGAAGATTGCCGGCATCATCGAAGGGCACGAAGACGAAGATGAGAGTTTCCAGAAGACGTTCGAACTTCTCGGCCGCGTGCCCAACCTTGCCGGGCTCTACGTGAATACGGTCAACTGTCTTCCCGTGTGTCACGCGCTCGGAGCGCGGGGCCTGGCAGGGAAGGTTAGGCTCATCACGACCGACCTGTTCGCGGAGATGGCTCCGTTCTTCCAGCGAGGAACGATTTCCGCCTCGATTTACCAGCAACCCTACCGTCAAGGCCAAATCGCGGTCCGCCTCATGGCAGACCATCTGACGAGCAAGGCATCCTTGACGCCGACGGTTCACCTTAGTCCCGGCGTCGTAATGTCCTCCAACTTGCAACTCTTCCGGGAGATTCGACTAGCGCCGGTAAATCTGAGCTTTCGTAACCACCGTAGTAACCACGTCCCGTCCCACGAGTAGAAGAAGCGCGAACCGACAAAGACCCCCGATTTCCGCCTTCCCGGCACCTTACCTACCCCAAAGCTCGCTTTGAAGTTGAGTTATGGGCGCGATTTTCACTCAGAAACTATGATTTTGCGGATTTCGCGAGCGGATGAAAAAATGGTTTTCTGGATTCACAAATCCGATGCAAAGATTCGTTACGCCGAATTCAAATTTTTCTTGACAACGGCAACACTACCGGAGCTAAATAATGCTTTCGCAGTAGCGTTAACGTTACCGGGCGCGTAGAAAAACGATTTTTTGAATTGTCTAGAAGTTAGCAATCAGAGGAGGAACGGACATGATGTGCAACTTGTTGAGGATTTTCGGAAGTGATAACAGGACCCGAGTACACCGCAGCAGAGTTCATTGCGCAGTTCTTTTTCTGTTTCTCCTTGCGACCGCTCTCGGCGCATTCGGTCAAGAGGCAACCATGGTAGGAACGGTCACTGACCCGTCCGGAGCTTCGGTCCCGGGCGCGGCCGTTACCATCACCGACCACGAAACCGGCCAGGCTCACCACTTCACCACCGGCGGTCAAGGTGAATATGTGGCGCCGGATATTCATATCGGACACTATACCGTGCGCGTCGAGGCGAAGGGCTTCAAATCGTCCGAGCGCAAGGATGTCGTCCTGCAGGTAGGCGATCGTGCCCGCGTCGATTTCCAGATGCAGGTGGGCACGGCGCAAGAGACGGTAACGGTCGAAGCTACCGCCGTCGCCGTGCAATCGGATACCAGCGACGTCAGCCAGGTGGTATCGGGCGACCAACTCGAGCACCTCGGAACCAACGGGCGAAGCATGTACACCTTTCTCAACCTGACGACCGGAGCTTCCAACCTTCAGGGGGACTCTCAAACTCCGACATCGGTAGGCGGCGACGGCTCCGTGAGCTTTAATGGCAATCGTCCTGTCCACAACCTGTACATGATCGATGGCGGCGAAGACGCCGACCGCGGCGGAGGCGGAACGATCGCCGTCATGCCGTCGATCGAAGGGCTTGGCGAGTTCCGCACGCTCACTTCGAACTATGACGCCGAATACGGACTGTCTTCGGCGGCCACCATGACCACGGTTATCAAGTCCGGGTCGAAAGCATTTCACGGTTCAGCTTGGGAGTTTTTCCGCAACGACGATTTGGACGCCCGCAACTACTTCAACCCCGCTCCCCAACCGGTTGCCGAGTTGAGATACAACATCTTCGGCTTCAATGTGGACGGACCAATCGATTATTGGAAGAAGGAGCACAAGAGCTTCTTCTTCTACAATATGGAGTGGCGCAGGACTGTCCAAGGGGGCGTTTACAACCAGCCAGTCCCTTATACGGACACCTACGGTGGTGACTTCTCCACCAACCTGCCACCAGATGTCTTGGTGAACAAAAGTGTGGACCCGAGTCAGCCGGCCATCCCCTTCTCCGGGCTGCACGCGCCCTGCGCAAACCAGCTTTCGGCTGCGCAAGTGGCCGCTTTTGGCAGTCAGCCTCTCAGCATTCCGCTCAATGGGTCCTGTAGTCCTAACCAGAACGCAGAGCCGAATCCGACAGGCGCCACGGTGCCTGTCACTCAGCCGATCTTTATGCCGTACACAAACAACGCGCTTCCGTTCGTCGCCGGGAACGCCACGGCACTGCTGAACGCAGGCATCTTCCCGGCTCCGACCAACGGACACAATTTCCAGGGTGGGAACAAGCAGCCAATCACTGTGCGGGAAGAGATGGTCCGGATCGATCACACGTTTAACGACAAGTTTTCGATTTTCGGACACTTTGTCTATGATACCGTCTCGCAAACCTACGGGGAAACGATTTGGAGCGGCGATAACGTTCCCACCGTCAGCAGCACGTTCGGCAATCCCTCGAAAAGCGCTGTGGTTCATCTGCTCCACACCATTCGCCCCAATCTGCTCAACGAGATTGCCTTTAACTACAACGGCAACAAAATCAACATCCTTCCCGCGGGCGTGTACACGGCGCCCACCGGCTTCCAATTTAACCGCATATTTCCGGGCCCCAACGCCGATACTCGCATTCCGACGATCAATCTGAGCGCCCAGACGGGAACGCAATATAGCGCCAACTGGACCCCGTGGCTCAATCACTACAACGATTACCAAATCCGCGACGACATTTCCTGGACCAGGGGAACTCACCAAATACGGATGGGTGGCAGCTGGGCGCTCTACGCCAAGCAACAGGACGTGTTCGCCTCCACTCAGGGCAATTTCGGGTTCAACGGTTCTTACTCGGGCAACGACTTTGCCGATTTTCTGTTGGGCTATGCTCAATCGTATGAAGAGGATGCCATTCACGATCACGGCGATTGGAACAATGTTTCCTGGGCCGCCTACATCCAGGACAACTGGCGCGCCAACAAGAAACTCACTTTGAATCTTGGAGTGCGGTGGGATGGAGTGCCGCATACCTACGAAACCAACAAACGCATGTCGAGCTTCTACGCTCCTCTATATGACCAAAATGCCCGTCCGACGTGGGACAGCAATGGCACAATCTGCAGCAGCGCCACCGACCCAGGTTGCACCGCTGCTAGCCCCGGTTTGGGCACCAGTCCCAACTCGATCCTGGCGGGTGTTCCGCTGTATACGAACGGCATCGGCATCGGCGGTGAAGGCAACGTCCCGAGGGGCATGGTGGACAACCACTGGGCCGCTTTTGGACCACGGATTGGATTTGCCTATGACCTGACCGGCCAGGGCAAGACCGTCGTCCGCGGCGGATTTGGCATCATGTACGAGCGCATTCAAGGCAACGACGTGTACGATTCCGCCACGAATGTTCCGTTCGACGCCAGCGTCACGTTCAACAACGTTCTGCTGTCGAATCCAGGTACCGCCATTAGTTCAGGCAACACGCTTTCGGTGCCGATCGTTGCTACCAGCGTCACCGGTTTCGACAAAGTCAATTACAAACTGCCGATCAGCAGTCAGTTCAGTATCGGCGTGGAGCAGGGGTTAGGCTCGAAGGCGGTGCTGTCCGTCTCTTACGTTGGTACCCAGAACCGGCATCAGAGCGACTACCGCGAGATCAATGCACCTGACGAGAGTCAACTCCCGACCCTCGTGACCGGGACCAACGCGACCCCTTACAACCAGTTGGTGCAGTATCCGGGCTACCACTCCATCCGTCTAGCCACGGATGAGGCGAATGCCCATTACAATTCACTGCAAACTTCCGTCCGCGGGCGTGTGGCGCGCGATCTTCAGCTCCAGGCCGGTTGGACGTTTTCAAAAGCGATCGACCCGACGATGGGCGGCGGCAATGGCTTCGACCTCGATAATATCTCCAATCCCTACGGGGGGTGGAAATTCGATAGCGGACCGTCGATCTTCGATCGCAGGAACGTCCTGTTTGTCAACTTTATCTACGATATCCCCTTATTCCGGGATGCCACCAATGGGGCAGCGAAAACCATACTCGGGGGCTGGCAATTGTCCGCCATCATTAGCGCAATGTCGGGCGCGCCGATCGACATCACGCAGGGCGGTACTACCGCAGCCAGTATCGTTCCCAATTCCACCGTCCGGCCCGACCTTACGGGAAAGATCTCCTATCCCCACAAGGCCACCGAATGGTTCGATACCTCGGTCTTTGCACCCCCGGCATGCACCACAGGCCCAGATTGCTGGGGTACCTTGGGGCATGACGCGCTCCGCGGTCCCGGTCGTGACAACTGGAACATGTCTCTCTTCAAGAACTTCAACTTCACCGAACGCGCCCGTCTGGAATTCCGGGTCGACGCGTTCAACATTTGGAACCACACTCAATTCATCGGAAACGTCAACCAAGGTGGCATCTCCACCAACGCGGCGGCCACCAACTTCGGTCAGATCACTTCGGCTTCCGATCCGAGGATTCTGCAACTTGGCGTGAAGATGGTCTTCTAGTTTGCCTCACGAGGCGAGATTGCCCCGCTCCCAGAGAAACCGCTGGGAGCGGGGTAACATTTTTAGGGCGAAATCATAAACAGTCCCCATCCACGAATCGCGGCCCAGTTATAGAGAGTTGCGAAAACACCGGAGAAGCGATAGGTTGTTTCTTCGGGCACGGATCGTTCTTCAAGTCTTCCTCTACGAACCGACCTCCGCCGCACTGCGACTTGGCATGATGAACTGGAAGCTACAACTGGCCTCGGTTGCGCTGGTATTGTCGGGCGCTGCGCGAGGCCAACCCCCCACTCCCGCCCAAGCCATCGCCCTCGCACAACAGGGGAAACTGGCTGAGGCGGCCCAGGTTTGGCGGGCCGTGACCCAGCGAAATCCTAAGGATGCCGCAGCTTTCGCGAGCTTGGGTGTGGTCCTTTCCAAGGAACAGAAGTACGACGAAGCGGCTTCCGCCTACAAGCATGCACTTGCCCTGAACTCGAAGTTGCCCGGAGTGCAGTTGAATCTCGGCTTGGCCGAGTTCAAGCAGGGACACTTCGACGCGGCCATTCCTCCCCTGTCGGCAGCGTTGAAAGTGGAACCAAAAAATATGCAGGCGCGAACGCTGCTGGGTTTCAGTTACTATGGGGCAAAGCGCTTTGCGGACGCCGTCGAGCCTCTCAAGATCGCCATAGAGTCCGATCCGGACAACGCCGAACTGCATCAGATCTTGGCGCAAAGCTGCTTGTGGGCGAAGCAGTACTCGTGCGCGCTCGACGAATTCCGCCAGATTCTGGAGCAGAACCCGGATTCGCCTGCTGCTCATGTGCTGACCGGCCAGGCACTGGATGGATTGGGAAGGACGCCCGACGCCATCGCCGAATTCCAGGCGGGGGCGAAAATCTCACCGCGCGAACCGAACGTGCATTTTGGCCTGGGCTACCTGTATTGGAAGTCACACCAGTACGACGATGCCAAAAGCGAGTTCGAGAACGAATTGTCCGTCGATTCCAGCCACGCCCAGGCGCTGGCGTACCTGGGCGATATCGAGATGAAGCGGAACCATCCAGAGGAGGCTCTTGCGCTGCTGGACAAAGCCACCAAGCTGCAAGACGACATTCGTATTGCCTACGTGGATTTAGGGACCATTTTCGCCCAGCAGAAGAGGTATGACGAGGCGGTGGGCGCGCTCCAGCGTGCGGTGAAATTGGATCCCGCTCAGCCCGACGCTCACTACCGTTTGGCGCGCGTCTACCAGGACATGAGGAAAACTGCCGAGTCTCAGCGGGAGCTTGCCCAAGTCCGCGAACTGCGTGAGAAAGCGGATGATCTGGTCCGCAAGATGGCTGCCTCTCCGCCGGCTCCGCCGCAATAGGTGAGGCAAGACTTCGATCGCGTGATTTGCTCTCAACCACCGCCTGTTGGTGTTGGCTTTGCCATTCTGTTTTTCACCGAGGGAATCGTCGCCTTCCGCGACCTTTCCTTCGAGGGGCCGCTACTCGACGCCTGAGTTACGGCAGGGCACGATGTTCGCGAGAGGTATGGGACAACGCCAGTTACCTCCGAGCATGCCAAGGAGAATAAAGTGCAAGACTGGGGTTGCCGCGCGTTCTAGAATGTTGGGTTCCTGAATCAAGCGCATACGGGGAGTGCCGGTCGTGGAGCTCATACTCGTAGTGTTGGTGTTGTTAGCCGTCGCCACACCGCCATTGACCGTCTTCCTCCTATGGCGGCAGTACAAGCTCCGCCAGCAACTCCAGAGTCTGAAAGAGCTGTGCATCGAGCAGAGTGATGCGCTGCATCGTGAACTGCTGGAGCTCAGGCGTCAAGTGGCGGCCTCTCCGCGGGCTGTCGATTCGACCGCCTCATCTCAGGAGGAAGCACCACGGCACGCCTCTTCCGTAATGCGACCGAAGGCGGAAAAGCCTGCCGCTCCTCCCGCACACGCTGAGGAACCAGCAAAACCACTACCGGCTGAGGCGACCACTGCCGAGAAATTGCAGTTTGTTACCGGAAGATCCCAACCCGCGCTCTGTCCCTGGTGCAGTACTGTCCACGCTGGAGGCGTAAGTAACTGTCCAACGGCGAAACCGATTGCGCAACCATCACAGGTTCAGGCTCCTAGTCCGAAAGAAAAAGTTCCTGCGGTTCGCGAATCGATTCCCACAGCGCCCGCTGTGCCCACCGCAAACCAGCCCGCCAATGGGATTCTCGGCAACGCTAAGCCGGACCATGCGGATCTCTCCGCGAGCCCGCCACATCCTGCCGCGCCAGTAGCGCCAGCAATTCCGCCACAATCTGCCGGACCGGCGGAGCCAGCCGCACCACTGCGGCCAGTCGTACCACCGGTGCCTCCGCCTCCGCATACGGCGGTGCCGCACGTTCCGCCACCGCCTCGGGCTGTGCCGCCCCCGTCGGCGGCTCGCGTCGTCGCGTCGCCGCAGTTTGCTGCGCTCCGCTCTTCCACGCCGAAGCCTACTGCCCAGCAGCGCATGAAGTCTGTCTTCGCTCTCGAAGAAACATTGGGCACGAACTGGCTTAACAAGCTCGGCATCATCATTCTGGTGTTAGGAGTCGCACTCTTTGGCATCTACGAACTTGGCCAGCTTGGCCCGGGCGGCAAAGTGGGCCTTTCTTATGCCGTCTCGCTGGCGCTTTTGGGAGGTGGAATTTTTCTCGAGAGGCGGGAGCGTTATCGCGTTCTTGGCAACACGCTGATCGGCGGCGGCTGGGCACTTCTGTTTTTCACCACCTACGCGTTGAATCACGTGCAGGCAATGCGGGTGATGAGTTCAGAAACCACCGATCTCATCCTCATGCTCGCAGTGGCGATCGCCATGGCCGTGCACACCCTGCGCTATCGCTCGCAGCTGGTTACCGGACTCGCATTTTTGCTGGCTTATAGCACCGTGTCCCTTAGCCATGACAACGTGTACAGTCTCTCCTCCGGCGTGATTCTCGCTATCGGACTGGTGAGCATTGTTCTCAAGATGGATTGGTTCGAGCTCGAAGTCTTTGGCATCTTATCGAGCTATCTCAACCACTTATATTGGTTGTATCGCCTGTTAGGGCCGGAAGGCGCGCAAGGACATCCATTTCCCGAATACCACGCCAGCACTGCGATCCTCTTGTTTTACTGGTTGATCTTCCGGACTTCATATGTAGTCCGAAGGATCAGGTCTCCGTTTCTCGAACATATATCGACTGCAGCTGCGCTGCTCAATACACTGCTGCTGCTCGGAGTGATGAAGTTTCAATCCGTGCGCCCTGAGTTGGCCTTCCTGGCTCTTGTTGTGATCGGCGCGATGGAGTTCAGCTTTGGACAGCTTCCCATAACCAAGCGGCGCCGCGAGGCCTTTATCGTCCTGAGCGTTCTCGGCGCAGCGCTCATGATCGCAGCTGTTCCGTTCCGCTATTCCGGCAACAATGTTGCCATCTTGTGGCTGGCCGGAGCGGAAGCATTTCTCGCTGCAGGCGTGGCCGTGGGCGAAGTGGTTTTCCGGCGAATCGGCTTACTCACTGGACTTCTGGTGGGCGTGCATCTGGTCCGATTCGATTTCATGCAGTTGATCTCGGTCCGGCAGAGCAGCGAGGATCCAGTTCTGACTGCCGGAGTAATGTTCGGGCTGTGCGCCATTGTCTTTTACTTAAATGCGCTTCTTGTAGGAGAGCGCTGGAAGCGGGCTTTTGGCGGATGGCCGGATGCACAACTGCTCTGCACACACTCCTACATCGCAGGATTCGCCGCTGTCGCTGCCGATTGGGCATTGTGCTCTCATGATTGGACGGCTCTCGCTTTCGCTGGCATCATGCTTGCGCTCTCGGCGCTCGGATGGAAGCTGAGGTCTTTTCACCTGCAGGTGCAGTATGGCGTGATTGGCGCGCTCACCTTGTATCGCGTCATCTCTGTAAACCTTCACACAGAAGCTGCTCAATACACTCACGTCCGGATGCGCCTCATCACGCTGCCCCTGATTGCCGCGGCATTTTATCTCACGGCCAGGCGGGCGGCATTCCGCGACGACCAGAATCAGCGCACATTTCGAGGACTGTTCGCAATTGCGGGCACGGCGCTGGTCACGTTGCTCGGCTATTACGAAGTGCCGGAACTCTGGCAACCGCTGGCGGCGATTGCCTTTGCTGTGTTGCTGCTGGAAGTCGGCCAATGGATCGAGTATCACGCGCTGGCGTGGCATGCTCACGTCCTGACTGCCCTGGCGGTGCTGGCGGCTGTGACTGCGGACCCGGCGGGCGTGCGACGTTGGCACAATATCCCAATTCATGCTCTTGGGGCATTGCCGGTGGTCGGGGGAGCATATTGGATTGCTAAGCGAATAAGCCTACCCAGCCGGAGCCACATTGATTCCCGGCATGTTGATTTCGAACGCATTGCCTATAGCTGGGTGGGCACCGGCGTGATGGTCTGGGTGCTTAACGAGGCCGTGCCCGCTCCTTGGATTGCTGTCTCTTGGATTGCCTTTGCGGTTGCCCTTGCGCTTGCGCTGCGCTGGATCGGTTACAAGCACCTCGCGTGGCAGGCAAACGCTGTAGCAGCGTGTGCGCTGGTGCGCGCCTACACTTACAACTTAACGCTGGAGCAGATACTCTGGCGGAGTATCTCACTGCGGCTGGTTACGGTTTCGATGGTCGCTGCGGGCCTCTATTTCCTTTCGCGTCAAGTCACTGTGCCCGGCTCTGAATCCAGGCGCGCAATTACTTACCTGCACACTTTTGCCGCGACGGCGCTGCTGGCCGTCTTAGCCTGGTACGAGGCTCCAGGGGGATGGCTAGCGGTGGTTTGGGCTGTCTTTGCTCTCGTGCTGGCCATCGTGGATCGCCGGTTTGAATTGGAGGATCTCGCGTGGCAGGCGCACGCGCTCGCCGGACTCACATTGCTCCGCAGTGTCACCGTGAACTTGTATGTGACGGAAACCTGGCATGGTATCAGCGTGCGGCTACTGTCACTCTCAATCGTCGCAGTCGTTCTATACGCGCTGTCTAGGATTATTCGGATGCCCGAGGACTGGAGGGCTCGGGAGTTCAACCACATTTATTCCTGGGCCGCATCGGCCCTGGTTTCGCTACTTATGTGGTATGAGTTGCGGCCACTAAGTGTCGCTGTCGGTTGGGCGGTCTTTGGATTGGTTCTTTTCGAATACGGCCTTTTGCGCAACACCCGGCAGTTCCGATTTCAGGCGTATGTGGCGCTGGCCGCTGCCTTCGGCCGTATCTTTTTCGCCAATCTAACGGCAGGTAATCCGGGCGAGTTCTGGGGCCCCCGAATATACACGGTGCTGCCGCTCACCCTCATTTTCTTATTCGTCTATGCGCAGTTAGGTCCAAACGAAAAGAGCGTTCGGGATGATCGTCGGCTGTATTTTGATGCGCTTCTTGGTTATCTCGGCACGGGCAGCGTCGTTGCTCTGTTGTACTTCCAATTTGCGAATGACTGGCTGGTTACGGCCTGGTCGGCAGTCATTTTTATTCTTTTTGGAACAGCTCTTTTACTGAATCGTCCGATCTTCCTGCATCAGGGAATCCTGCTGACGTTAGGCGCCTGCATACGGGGCGTGATGCACAATCTCTTCGGCGCCAGCTATTTCAGCGGCGGCGACTGGACCGGACGATACTTTGTCCTCGGCTCTGCCGTAGCTGTCATGTTGGCGTGCCTTCCACTTGCTTTTCGGCTGCGCGACCGCTACAAAGCGCAGCCCCTTTCGAATGGCTGGGCAGGGGCGCTCGTGCGGCATCCAGAACAGTTCATGTTCTTTGCGCCCGTGCTGCTGCTCACCGTCATGCTTGCTCTCAAGATGCGCGCGGGTATGGTCACTGTCGCCTGGGGCATCGAGGGCGTATTGATCGTGCTGCTTGCTCTTGTGGTCAATGAGCGCAGCTATCGGCTCACCGGGCTGATCCTGCTGTTGCTGTGCGTCGCTAAGGTGATTGTAAGAGACGCGTGGGGGTTGGCGCCGCGCGATCGCTATATCACCTTCATCATCCTCGGAGCCGCGTTATTGCTGGTGTCGTTCCTTTACACCAAGTACCGCGACACGATCCGGCAATTCTTATGAAACAGTTCCTATGAAACGCGCGGCCGCATTTCTTGTTGTGCTGGTCGTTGGCGTTGCGGCGCTCTACTTCAGCCAACGCCGGCGCGAGTCCACTCCCGTTTCTGCCAATGCGGTTGTGGCGCTCGCGGCCGATGCCCAGCGCGACTTGAGCCGGGTACCCATGCGGTTCACGCGTCTTTCGGATGACGAGGAGATCGCGATCGGCAACCAGCTTGCCGAGCAATACGCGGTTACCAACGCCGCTATAAGTCCCGAAGAGCAAGGGCTTGAGAGTTACATTCGCCGCGTGGGCAACACTGTGGCCTTGCACGCGCATCGGCGCCTGCCCTATTCGTTTCATCTCGTGCAGAATCGCGCGATGATAAACGCGTTCTCTCTGCCGGGCGGTCACGTCTATGTTGGTGAAGGTCTGCTCGAGTTGATGACCAGCGAGGACCAACTCGCATTCCTCATCGGGCACGAGGTAGAACATATCGATCACTACCACTGCGCTGAACGCGTGCAAATCGAGGCCCGTCTGCGCCATCTGAACCTCGGCATCGTTGGCGCGCTGGTGCAAATTCCGCTTGGGGTGTGGGAAGCGGGCTACAACAAAGACGAAGAACTCGAAGCCGATCAGGAAGGAATGCGCTTGGCAGTTCTAGGCGGTTACTCGCCTTATGGCGCAGTTAGTCTGTTCGAAAAATTCAGTAAGCTGCAGAGCGAATACATCATTCGTGCAGAGAGTCCCGAAGAGGAGCTTTCGGAATTAGCCATTCAAAGCCTGAAGGGATATTTTCGTTCGCACCCTCAGCCCTCGGAGCGGCTTGCCCAAGCCAATAGCCTGATCGCACGGGAGGGCTGGCAGGATCGGAAGACGGAGACGCCATTTCGAGTTGAGTATGAAGTGCATAACGGCAAGTTTGTAAAGTGAGTTGTAATCCCATCTAGCCACCCATTAGCACTCGTCCGCGGACCGGGACACTCTTATTCACCTCAGTCCTGGCACGGTTTCACTGAAACAAGTCACTGAGATCCACAGTTTTCTTGTCCCCAGCGGCTCGCAGCAGAGGCGTAACGCCGAAGATCTCCTGCATCGTCTTCAGTGTGCTGTGGTCGTAGTGAATGTTAACGCTGTAAGGCTTCTTACCTCCGCCCTTGGCAAACGGCGAAAGCAAGAAAACGCCAATCGGGCCATCACTGAACTGGTTGGTGTCTTCGGCTTCATCGCAGATGATGAACAAGGCGCCGCCTTTCTTGTATGCCTTCGATTCCAGAATTACGGTCACATTCTGCTCAAGCCACGCATCCGATCGCGCCGTATTATCCGCGGGTTCCGAAAGAGCACAAGGATAGATACCCTCGTGTCCCTGATGGCACAGGTTTGGGGTAATAAGGACAGATCGCGGCACAATCCCCAAGAATGTCGTCTACTTTAGTTCGATGGGGACGCTTATGGTGCCAAGGAATCCACTGAAGTTGTCGCGGACCGCGAATTTCACTTCATATTTGCCGGGGGGGAGATCGAGCTTCTCAGGAATTCCGAGGCCGGTTTGCAAGGTTTTCTGCATCATTTCTGGCTTGAGTCCAGTGGCAATGGCCTGCGATGTAGTTGCAACGCTCTTGTGGTTACTGTCGAACGCGAGAGTGATAACCTCCAGGTCGATTGCATTCCCCTTTTCGCGATCGATCATTATGGAATTGCCCATTACGCCAAGCATGAATTCCGCAGGCCTCTTTCCGGTGCCGGAACTTGCAGATTGGAAAGTTGAAGCTGGGTTGCTGGACGACGGCAGGAGACGCGCAGTAAGTCGCAAACCAGTGTATTGGAGGGGCGATGCGAGCGCGTCGACGAGTTGTTTACGCCGGAGTTCGGCAGAGTCCTGAACTTTCGGCGTGACGTAGAATCCGTTGCGGTATCGAACGCGGAGACCATCGCCTGCAACCTGCACTTTAAGTTTGCGCCATCCGGGCCGCGTGTCCCCTCCAAGAGAGTAGCCGAGCACGTAGTAGGTTTTCGAATCATCGACGGCCTCCGTGAAACACTTTTCCAATTCGTCCACGGTGACGCAGGCTCGGCCGCCGGTGGCATCAGCGAAAGCGTGTAAGGTCAGTCGTTGCTGTGAAGCCTTGTCGTAGGGCAGCCGCATTGCCGATTTCGGGCCGTTGATCCCGCGCATATTGTTGATTTGGGTAGAAGAGATTCCGGAATTGGCGCTAGGCAGGTTTCTGGCACTGAAATCCAGCGCATTCAAGTCTACCGGATAGACAGCAATGTTCGCGGAATTGAGAGCTCGCCAGGCTTCTTCATATTCGGCGAACAGGTCGTCGCCCTGGCGAGCGAAGGATTGCGGGTCGTCGATGGTGAACGGAAAACCAGCGCTGGCCCAAATGAGCGTTTTGCGTCCAGGGATCGCTTGGAACGCGTGCGCAAGTTGCGCCATGCCAAGCAGGGTTTCCCGGGTCGCGATGCGCTGGTAGTTAGCGGAAAGCGTGTCGCTGAAATCCTGCATGAAAGTGCCAATGAGTTGCTCCTCGTCCGAACCTTGTTGTTCTTCAAACGAATCGTCGGTGAACACCTCCGGGGGCTGAGTAGCCTCCTCCGAACTTAACGATAGTTTAAGTTTTTGCAGGGCATCGATCAACACCCTGGTGTCGGTGGTGAACGGATGCAGTTGATGAAGGCCGCTGCCATTGAGGCCGAACAGCGCCGTGGGTTCGTCGTGCGATGCGCTCCGCAGCAGGTAGTCGATCAGCTGTCTCTTCGCTTCTAACTGCCTTATCGAAGGCGTATTGATCGTGTCGAGGACAATGGTGGTCAGTCGCCAGGGATGTTCGTCACCGGGGACGAAGTTGGAGTAGCCATCCGAAGTGGCGTCCTTGCGGCGGGCAACCAGTTTCTCCGTTTCCGTTTCTTCGAAGACAGAGACGCTGCGGACATTACCGTTTTCTTCGATCCGAAACGCGTCCTTCTGCAGGCCGGGAACATGCTTGCCGGATTTGTCCGTCACGATGACGGGCAACAGAACCAAATCCGTGCGGGCCGTAAGCTTAGACAACTCTTGTGTTGGAAGGACGGTACGGTTTTCGGGAACTGCCGTTGAGGTCCCGGCACTGGACGGCGAGGGCTGCTGGCTAACGTCTTGTTGCCCGAACAAGGGAGACCCCATTAAGAGAACTGCGGCGACTACGAATGCAGGTCGGAGCATGGGATGACCGCCTCCGGATAACGGAATCGGACCCGAGGAACTTTAACACAGTGGACGTGCTAGTGGGTTACAGCCATGTTACGCACGCCAGAGAAACGCATCTCATCTGACGAAGTTGGAGGTTAGCGCCGCACCGCCTGCATTGCTCCCGAGCTTTCCTCCTTGTGTTTCATGGAAAACAGAAACTGCATCCCCAGATAGCCAAAGAATTGCGGCTGGTTGCTCGACGGCCCGCGGAAACTGCGCCCAGCCGTAAATAGCAGCACGAAGTGTTCTCCCAGCTTGTAGCGTCCTCCGCCGTCGAAGGTGTTCCAGTGGTCGGAACCATTGGTGTTAGCGGTGTCATAAACTTCAACGTCGAGTTCCAACCGCTTGCTAACGTCGCGCCCCACCACCAATCCCGCAGCCCAGGCTGCGCCCGCTTTATCGGCGAACCAATAGCCGACCTCCGGATTGATCACGAACCGCCCAACCTTCTTGGTTAACTCGATGGGAAGATAGAACCTGGTGCCACCGTCCACAAGTCCACGCTCTAATGAAGATGTAGGATTGTTGAATTCGAGCTGCGGATACGTCGATATCTGAGTGCCATCTTCGCCGCTGTCATAGAAGCGCCACTTCACGCCCGCTAGCGACTTGCCCAATCCGCTGCGCGTCGGGCCACCGTCGGTACCATCGACCAGGTACGGCACTTGGTACTTGAGCTGGATGCGCGAACCCCAGCCGTAGTTGGCATCGAGGATTGGAGCGTTGTAGATACGCTCGGTGGGATGGCGCTCGGCGTAAGCGGCAACGTTCACCTCCCAATTGCCATCGCCAGGAGTGCCGGGGTCGTCGCCGATGAAGGGTGGACCTCCCTGCCCCCAGCTCGGCAGCGAGAGTGCAGCCAGCAGCGCTAGCAGCAGCGGAACGCAGAAGATGGAGACGGGACCCCTTACGCGGTGCCGCGCAACGATCTTAGCTATGGTTGGAGTTCCGTTGTTGACGTCCAACGCGATTATCTGCCTTGCGCTGCAGCTTTCGCTGCCGGTACCGAAATCGTAACCGCGTCAGGTTCCGTCCAGATGGCTTTCCCGCTGGTCAGGTCGAGACGGTGCATGGTGACCTTCAGGCCGCCGTTATCGACGTCCACCTGCAGGTAGTGGTAATTCACTTCCTTGCTCTGGAAAGGGTCATCCTTGGCGCGTTCAATCGGATAAGCGTGCGCTCCGGCGCCGCCCGTCACAAAGTAGGTGACTCCGCGGTGCTCATGGCGTTCGTAGTTGTGCACGTGTCCGGAGAAAACGACGATCCGCGCGCTCTGGTTCTGCTGACGCGCCTCCAGCATTTTGGCGAGATCCTTCTCCTGCGAGCGGGATGAGTGTCCTCCGCCAAACATTTTCATGTCCGACGAACTGGTGTAGGGAGGATGGTGAAGAACAATAAACACGAAGTCCACATCGCCCGGAAGATGGTCGAGCTTCTGAGTGAGCCACTGTCCTTGCGGGCCAGAGATCTCGTCCTGCGAGCTATCCAGAACGAGCAGCAGCGCGTTGGCGGCGCGGACGGAATAATAACGGCTGTTCTTCAGATCGGGGAAACGCTCGAAATAATTGGTGAGCGCAACTTTTTCACTCCCGTGGAGATCGTGGTTGCCGAGCGCGGGGTAAACCGGAATCTTCTTCTCGCGCCACACCGCAGTCTCAGTGTCCCACACCTTCCAGTCGTCCTTGTCATAACCGTTGTAGACGATATCGCCTCCGAAAGAGATAAACGCAGGATTGGTCTGGGCAATCGCTTGTACCAATGCCTGACGCACGGCCGGATTGGCAGCTTCCGTGTCTTTGGGATCGTGGAAGCGCGAATCGCCATAGGCGACGAAGTGGAAGGGCGTGCTCACTTGCAGTTGCAAATCAACCGGCTCGGTTTGCGACGCCGCCTGGGAATGCGAACGTGTGCACGCAACGCAGGCGAGAAGAAGAACAACCGGCAATTTTTGGAAGAGCTTCATTTAGCGGCCCACCACCAGCACTTCAAACTGTCCCGCTTCCGCCGTGGATAAGAAGAGGCGATGCGTTTTGGGATCGAGCGCCATGGTCTTCGCCTTGGGCAGCGTTTTCACATTTTCGACAACGGAGTACTTGTCCGGGCTGTCTTGGTGAATCACCGTGATGGTGCCTTCTCCGTTGGAATTGAAAACCAGCCGCGACTCGGGATCGAAGGCGGTGGCGTCCACGTGGTCGCCGATGGGAAGCGTAGCGATCACTTGTCCTGTATCGGCGTTCATGACCGCCATTACCTTGCTGCGGCAGCCGATGAACAAGCGCCGATTAGGCCGGTCCATCGCCATACTGGAAGGCGACGCGCACGGCGCTGTCGGCCAGCGCTGTTCGACTTTCAGGGTGCGGGAGTTGATTTTCAGGACCAGGCTCGCGTCTTCCACGTTGTTGTAAACATACCCCGACCCGTCGGCGACCGCAAACTCGGGACCACCGCCTAGATCAACCGTTCCCGCCACTTTTCCGTCCGCCGCTTGAATGGCGGTGGCGCTGTTGCTGTCGCCATTAAATGCGAACACTCGCGACGTAGCGGGATCATAAATGATCGCGTCGGGTTTCTTGCCCACCGGAACTTCGGCGATCGTCTTCAGCGTCTTCAGATCGAAGACGGTGACGGTTGAAGACTGGCCGTTGCTGACGAATCCGCGTCCCAGTTCCGGAGCGATGGCAATTCCATGCACGCCAGGAGTGTTGTCGATCTTGCCCACGATGGCGCCCGAATCGACATCGAGCACTTCAACCTTGGTTCCGTGAGAAACGTACAGCCGGCGTCCGCCTTCGTCGACGGCGAGATAGTCCCAACTGCCCTGGCCGGCAATGGGGATTTTCTTGATGACAGCAAATCCCTCGGCGGACGCGGTGGGGATGCTCGCAAAGGCGAATGCCAACGTGAAAACGGCGGCAAGAAATACATGCATTTTGATAGATGGATTAGACTGCGGATACCTGTTCTTCATCTGTAAGGGCTCCTTATTGCTTGACCGGGTGATTCTCAAAGATGCGTCCGAAGGCGCATTTCTGCGCGACAATCCTGCGGTTCCACTGAGATCGGGGAACCTTGAGGACGTTTGCGGCTTTCGTCACTATTCTCTGCGCGGCTCCCAGCGCAGGCCGAGGGAATATGTTCGACCGTAGAACTCGCGCTGGTTGACGTACTGCGGGCTGCCGTTGTAGAAGCCGAACACTTCATTCGTAAGGTTCAGCCCTTGCACGAGGAATGTGAGACTCTTCTTTACACGGTAGCTGGCTTGCGCGTCCACCTGCAGGTGCGGATAGAAATAGATGTCGCCCGCCGGGCCGGCAGGCCCGACGACGCCGGCGCCTGTCGTCCATTGATATTGGTAAATGCTTGCTCCGTTATAGGAAAGACCTACGCGAGTCGAAAAGCGGCCGCGGTCGTAGGTGGGGCTGATGTTCCAAGTCTTGGGAGCCTGACGCTGCAGTGCGGGAGTGTCTGTGCGGCCGGGCAGAGAGCCGGAGTTGGAGGTTGTCCAACTGTAGTTGGCGGAGATGCCAGTGCCGCTCAGAGCTCCGGGAAGAAATCCCAGGTGCTGGATGTAGGCAACTTCAAAACCCAGCAGGCGGGCATTGGAGCCGTTGATAATGTAACTCAACTTATCGCCCGGGTATTCCTGGTAATACGGGTCACCGGGCCCAATTGACGGGTTGGTGATGTAATAAATGGGAGCGCTCAGTTGCTTGTAAAAAAAGCCCGCCTGGATCTCGCCAAAAGGTTTCAGGTAACGCTCATAGAGCAAGTCGTAGCTGTTGGCGTGTTCGGGCTTGAGGTTGGGATTGCCGATGCCGACCGTATAGGGATTGGAGCTCTCATCCAGTGAAACGTAGGGCACTAGGTCATAAGGGTCTGGGCGAGAGATTCCCCTGCCGTAAACCGCGCGAAGATCAGATTCGTTGTCCAGGCGATAACGCAATTGGACGCTCGGCATGGGGTCCCAGTACCATTGGTTCGCCGGTTGCGGGATAACGGTTGAGGGAAGCGGATTGCCATTGGCGTCGACGTTGTTGATCACTTTGTAGCCGAGTATGTTCAACTGTGTGGCCTCGAAACGCAAGCCAGTCTGCAACCGGAAACGTCCGAATTCGATTGTGTTCATGGCATAGGCAGCCGAAATTCGTTCCGTTAACTCATAGTTACTTGGAGCCGAACCGAAGGTCGTGGCCGGCCCGTCGAGCGGGAGAATATTTTGACTGGCGAGGCTAGGCAGAGCAGCCGTGATTGCGCTGAACGAGGTGACCGGCCCGATCCGATAATCATTGAAGTAATAGTTTGGGTTCATGAATCCGCTCAGATACCCTGGTGTTGACATCGGCGGTGTCGGTGGTGGAGTGAGTAGTAGGCCCTGATCGTAGGTCGGCGAGTAGGCATTTTGGCCCTTGAGGTCATTCCTCACCTTGAAGCCAAATTCCAAGGTCGAGTTATGCTTCCCCACATGGTAGTTCTTTGCATACGACATCGCCCCCTGCAAGTTGACCTGGGACGTATTCCCTGAAGTGAGGTTGACATCCTTAAGGTTCCAGTTTGCCGGATTGAAAAAGGGCGTTCCCGGCGCGGTGCAGGCTGGGCTAAATTGCGGAAGGTTGGGATTGGTGGCGGGGACGTTCAAACAGATGGGCGTCACTCCGTCACTCTGGAACACAGGACCGTTGTATGAGAAATCGAGCCCAGGATTGCCGGCAGCGGCTGCCTGCATCGAGGGGGACACCGAGAGTTCCCAAGCTAACCACGAGTCCGTAAAGATGTGCTTGCCGCCAATTGCCACATTGCCGATCCGATATTCTGGGGCGCGCTCGGAGCTTGAGTACTTCGGCCCTGACCCACCGCTCAGGTTGTAGTCTTGCAGTGTGTACACCCACTTGTCGCCGAAGTCCCTGAAATCCGAGTAGAAGTAGTGCAGATAAATTCCCGCTCCGTCACCGAGTTTGTAATCAAGCGAGCCGCCAAAACCATAGCGTTTGCGCCGATACCGGTATTCGCGGAGATCCATGCTGTCGTACGTTGGGGTCACGAAGTTGGGGTCTACCGAGGGTTCGATGTCATCGATCCCGCGGCCGTTATAGTCGAAGCTGCCGGAGAAAAGTGCCCCAAATTTCTTAGTGGCTCCAAAGCGCTGACCGACGGTGCCATTCACCTGGGCAATGGCGCGAGTATTCAGGATGGGAGTGAATCCGCCGATTACACCAAGAGTCAAGGTCGGCAAATCACCCGCGGTCTTGGTTACAAGATTCACGGATCCGCCGATCGCATCGGCATCCTGATTGGCAGATAGCGTTTTGTTGACCTCGACCGACTCGACGATGTCTGCGGGGATGGTATCGAGTTTCACTTGGCGGACACCAGCTTCTGGCGAAGCTATGGTAACGCCGTCGATGGTCAGGTTGTTCAACCGCGGCTCGGTTCCGCGGATCTGGACGTATTTGCCTTCGCCTTCGTCGCGCTCCAAGGTTACGCTGGGCAGTCGGCCAACAGCGTCGGCGATGTTCGCGTTCGGCAGGGCGGTAATCACGTCGGACGGCAAGACTTGCAAGATGTTGTCTGAAGTGCGCTGCCGGTTGATGGCCTCAGCTTCGCCGTGCGGGCGATCGGCAACCACCGTCACTTCTTCGCTCTTGGCGGAGACATCTAGCTTGGCTTCGATGCGGCTTGCCTGCCCGGCAGCAACCGTGATCTGCTTGGTGAAAGTCGAGAAGCCAACGTAAGAGATGGTGACAGTATAGCTGCCGGGCGCAAGGCCAATGAAATTGAACTCCCCCTGGCCATCGGTGGCTCCGGAAATGTCGCCTGGTTCCAACTTCACTTGTGCGCCGGCGAGTACGGCACCGACCCTGTCAACCGCGCGTCCACTGATTGTTCCATGGCCGCTTTGAGCAGACGCCATGGCACCCAGGAGCGCGCAAAGGGCCAGCAAGATCGGCAATCTAGCAATAGTAAGGAAGAGAGTGCAGCATGAATGCTTCGATTTCATCGACGTAATCTCCTTGAGAACCAGCACCTTCACCGGAGGAGGACTGCCATCCGTTGCTAGCGGTATGCGACTCGCCCAGGAATCCGTGCTCCCCTGCTGCAGAACGTTGTGCCGGTTGAGATGACTGCCAATAGTAGGAAGACGCTGTGAAGCCGTTATTAAAGGAACGTTAATAATTTTTCAGACTCTGTTTTCTGCTACATTTTGCCTCTACCCTAGTGCTTCAGTGTTTTTGCTTAGCGGAAACCGACTGGTTTTTCCATGAAACTGCTGGTTGTCGAAGATGAACGGCGAATGCTGGAGTTGCTGCGCCAAGGTTTGAGTGAAGAAGGGCACACGGTCTCGTGCGCGGTGGATGGCAGCGAAGGATTGCAAATGGTCCGCGATCACGACTTCGATGTGGTCATCCTTGACGTGATGATGCCCAAGATAGACGGATTCGAGCTGGCGCGGCGCATGCGCACCGAAAACAACGTGACACCGAGGCGCCGGCGCCGCCGCCATCCTGTGGCCCAGGCTTCAACTCATCAAGGTCATGGTGGCCTCTGCAGGCGCTCAACGGCGCCGTGCTGCCCTTTGTGCTGATCCCCATGCTGTTGCTGATCAACAAGCGCGAGCTGATGGGCCGATGGATCAACTCGCGCTCGTTCAACATCATTGCCTGGGTCACCACCATCGTCATGATTGTGCTGACCGTGATGATGCTCTTTGGCGGCAGCAGCTAGGGCAATTCCAGAGTTGATTCTGCGCTCCCACACCTGGCGCAAAGAGCGTGCCCACCGTGGGCCACCGGAACCTGATCTTGCGGTACGCCCATGCTGAAACCGCTCTCTAAAACGGAGAGCCGAAGTTATAGCCAAGGCTCATGCCCACGCGCGTGGCGTAGTTGTTGCTGAAATCCACGGTGTTGTTGTTGATCAGGTACACGCGGACCTCCGGGCGGATGAAGACACCTTCGTGCACGTAGATACGCAGCCCTCCGCCGAAGTCGCCCATGAAGTGGTTGGAGCTGGTGTAGTTGGAGCAATAGATGTAGTTGCAGGTTTCGCCGGTATAGAAATGCGTGTTGGAGAAGCCTATGCCGGCAATCAGTTCAGGCTGGATCTTCTTCGTCACCTTGCGGGTGTAGATAGCGTTGAAGCTGACGAGAATCGGGCGGAAAGGCACGGTGTCGCCGGCAATCACGGTGTAGGTGTTCTGGCTGGCGCGCCAGTTGATATCGAAGCCCGCGCCCAGGTTGTGCTTGATCATATAGTTGACGCCGGCATTCAGGAAGGTGCCGCCGCCCATCGTCTGGTTAAAGCTGCCATCGCTGTTGGTTGTGGTCTTTCCCGAGAGCAGCGTGCTTGCGCCGAACGAGACATCGACATCCTGCGCAGCAAGCTGCACCGTTGACATGGCCACGAACAGCAAAACCAACCCACTCAGAAGCAGAACTCGATTCCTCACGAAAACCCTCCTCCGATGATCTCTCAATTTTGATCCAGAAACACACCTTAAGGATGTAACACAATCGTCCTGCAATATACGCGCTGGGGGAAACTAAGTTATCAATCCAGCGACAGTTCGCCATCGCGTAGGCTGCGGACCACGCCGCGGTCGGCCTCCAAAAAGCTCTCCGCTCGCAGTGCCGCCGGCTCTTCCCAGCGAAGCTGCTGAAAGATGCGATTCCTGATCGCGCCGGTGTAGCCTTCGACGAGAAAGAAGTGCAGCTCCACGGCAAATCCAGTGGCGTAGGTGTGGTGAACCGTGGCAAGTTCGCGCCCGATGCGCGCCTCGATGCCCAGTTCTTCGCTCAATTCGCGCGCCAGAGCCGTCGTCAGGCTCTCGCCCGGCTCGACCTTGCCGCCAGGAAACTCCCATTGTGTAGGAAAGGACTGATCCAGCCGTCGCTGGCAGATGAGCACACGGTCATCCTTAACGATCACCGCTACAGACGAACTGTATCGGAGTCGTACTCTCAGGCAACCGCTGCCTCATCATCCAGCGCGTGCACGCCGCGTGCCGGCCGCCAGAAAACCTCCGGATGCAGCGCCCAGCGAATGGCCCGCAGTCCCGCCGCCAGCGTATGTGCCGGGGTGTTCAGCAGCTCGTCGGCGATGCAGAAAACGCGACGATTGCGAGCCGCCGCCAACTCCCGCCGCCATCCCGGTCGCTGCACAACCTTCCCCAGCGGGACCCGATCACCGGCGCCGCACCAGGCAGCAAGCAACACCTCGGGATCCTGCTCGACTACCGCGTCAGGGCAATCTGCTCGCCGGGCTCGCCGACAAATACGCCACCAGCGGCGGCAATCAGCTCGGCCACCCAGGGCTGAGAGGCCATCAGCGGCTTGCCCCACTCTTCGCAAAAGACGCGCTGCACCGGAAGCTTTGCCGTCAATCCGCGCGTCATCTCCACCTCGTCACGCAGCTCGTTGATCAGCCGCTCGCCTACAAACCGGGCGTCCACCAGCAAAGAGAGCGTGCGAATGTCGTCGTAAACATCGGTGAGCGAGCGCGGCGCCAGCGCCACCACCCGAACCCCCGCACGCAGAATCTCCCCCAGCGACTCCATCCGGTAGGGAACCGAGGCAATTACCAGGTCCGGCCGCGCGGAGAGAATCTCCTCGGCGCTCGCCGACCACGAATCCTCAACTATTAGCCGCTCTTCTTCCGCTATCTCAGGACACAGCGCCTTGCAGTGCCGAGTGCAGGCCACAACCTTTTCCAGAGGCTTCAAGCCCTGCCAGTGTCACCGTAACGCTCGGCTGCAAAGATACGATTCTCATGGTCGAAGAGAGTGGTTTTTGCGCAGTCATGCCCCTACGGATGCTCCGGGGAAGGCCGATGGCTGGCCCACCCAAGATATCCGGAATCGACCTTAGGAGCTAGCTTACTTCGGTCACATAGTGAGTCGATCCCAAGGCCAGCGCCTTCTGCGCGAGGTCGGGATTGGGATTGATTGCATATGCATGGCGAGCATGCTCCAACATGGCGGAATCGTGGATGGAGTTGCCAAAGACGGCGTCCACTTGCCGGCCGATGACCTCTTCAATCGCGGTCTGCTTCAGCTCGTCGGTGGGAACGCGCAGCAGGCGGTTGGTGACCAAACCATCCTCTACCGCCAAGGTCGCCGCCAGCACGCGCTCGGGAGGAATGCCGAACGCCGCCGCGCCGGCCTCCACAACCCAGTCGTTTGTGCTGGATACTGCCCACAGCTCGCAGCCTTGCGCAATGAGCTGGCGGGTCAACTCCATCATTTCGGGGTAAATGCGCGGCCGGACGATGCTATCGAAGAACTCGCGGGCCGCCGCGCGCAGCCTGGCCACCGGCACGCCCTTGTTGATCTGGATCATCTCGCCGCAGATGGCAAGCTCGTCGACGCGCCCCGCCATGTACTCGTCATAACGCTGGCGAATCGCCTTTTCCACCGGCTCCGCGATGAAGCCGCGCTCGAGTTCCCAGTAGAAGAAGCCCGCGCCGGAGTCGCCCGACCAAAGCGTGCCATCGCAATCGAAGACGGCAACCGACGGGCGGGTGGAAAGAACCTGCTGAATGAAATCAACCGAGGTTAAACGCGGCAAACTCTGACTCAAAACGTAAAACTCCTTACTAAATGGGATCACAAATACAGCAGAGCGGCACTATCCCAAGCGGCTCAATGGCAAGGATGGCTGTTGGGTTAGCCCTGCGGACACCAGGAATGCAGAAGGGTTGGAAACGCCCATCGTGCGCAATGCTTCCCGGACAAGTCGTCGAAAGTCGCAATATTGAGAAATGTCCTCGTCGGCCTCAGGTACAAAAGAGTCTTCCTCTGGCGTTGCAGAAGATTGAGGATGTTTGTCAGCGTACCTTTGCTTTCGCCGTCCCAGAGCATGAAGCCATAGCTGGCCTCCGCTGCCATTGCGAGGTCCTTGATCCCGAAATAGTGCCGGTCGCGCCTCTCCACGGCTTTGAGCCGCATGACGCCGAACCGGCCAGTCTCCGACGTTATTGCGGCAAATCTCCATGCAATGCACAAACACGTTGCGGTACGCGCAACTGGCGAGATACTGCTGGACCGCCTTGTCAGCGCCGCTTGCGTCCCCGATCAGAACCGTATGCTGCTGCTGCACAATGTTGTCAAGGCGCTCAGTAATGTGGGTATTCAGCCTGGAGATGGCCCGCGAGCCAGCGATGAAAACCTCAGCCATTTAGTCAGCCCCTAGTCCTCGTGAAGGCAAGCGCGTAAACCGCCTTGGCCCGCGCCTCGACGATCGCTTGTGCCGCGACCGTCATGGTGGCGCCAGATTGGAATAGATCGTCCACAAGGAGAACAGATTTCCCTGCCAGCTCGCTGGTTGCTTTGATTGCCGCACTCAGCGTTGAGATCCTCTCCGAGTAGTCGCCGACGCTTTCATCTGTGGAGTGCTGCGCAGCTTCACAACTGCCGTGTTGGTCAGCGGTACCTGCATAGTTTGGAAATTGCCTCACAGACCAGAAACAATGGCTGCCAAGACCGCTCCTTGGACGGCGGCATCGGAACCAGCAGATCAGGCGAAACTCCCCAACCTCTGACAAAATTGGCAGACGTCTCTGCAATTATATCGGCGGCCGACTTGTCCTGACGATATTTCAGCCGATAGACCAGCTCACCTAGGGGAGACCGTACCGTATCGAACTCTGGATGCCCGAACTCGTTGTAGCCAATCATCGTACTGGAGAGTGTATGTCGATCCAGCACGGCGCCCTTGATCCATGGGCCGCTAATCTCTTTAGGGTCGATATCAATCATTCGATCTGCGACCTCCGAACCTATACCGCTGCCGCCTGCGGCACCGTGCTCACATGCTCGCCATGCTCGGCGAGCACCTCGGCTACCGACTCCCATGCGCTATGCCGCAACAGCAGTTCAATAATGTTGCGTCCCAGCAGCAGCGGCCTGGCGGCGGATCGCCTTCCAAAGCTACGGCCCACACGCTGTCGTCGGCCTCGCAATAGCTTGCGATCATCCGCTTCACCGCCGCAGAGTGCACCGCATCGCCGCCCAGCCACAGCACCAGCGCGGCATCTCGACCGCGCATAAGCACCTCGTTCACCATAAGGCGCAGGGTATCGGCCTCGCTGGCCGCCTCGGGAATATCCACGATAAACGCGGCGCGCGCCCACAGCAGCGGCTTCAGCGGCTTTTGCTTTGGCGCAAGAGCCACCAACACCATCTCGGTATCGGCGTTTACTGCATCGATCAGGGCATTCAGGCGCTGGCCGGCGGGTGCCTCGGCTCCGGAGGTCAATATGACTGCGCAGATACCAGGGGTGTGCATGCATCTAACTTAGCAGGAGGCAACCCCGGCGGCTAGAACGAAGTTCGTGCGCCTGGGTAGAATCACCCTCCTCCGCCGCGATACAATACGAAGTTCTGTGGGGGAATGATGGACAAGGATGTTTCCGGCAGCGAGCGCTTTAAGGCCTTGGCAGGCGATCCGCAATCTCCGGCGCGCATTGCGCAGGTGACCTACGGCGGCAGCCACGAGCAAGAGGGATTGATCCTTACCACGCTCGACGCCGCCGTCAACTGGGTGCGAAAGAGCTCCATTTGGCCGATGACCTTTGGCCTGGCCTGTTGCGCCATTGAGATGATGTCGATGGGCGCATCGCGCTTTGATATTGCGCGCTTCGGCGCCGAGGTCTTTCGTCCCTCGCCGCGGCAGATCGCGACCTGATGATTATCGCCGGCCGCGTCTCGCAGAAGATGGCGCCGGTGATCCGGCAGCTCTAGATGCAGATGCCCGAGCCCAAGTGGGTCATCTCCATGGGCGCTTGCGCCACCTCCGGCGGAGTCTTCAACAACTACGCCATTGTGCAGGGCGTCAATCAGGGGATTCCGGTGGATGTCTACGTTCCCGGGTGTCCGCCGCGCCCCGAGCAGTTGATCTACGCCATCACCCTGCTGCAAGAAAAAATCACCGAACGAGCGTGGCTGCTTCAAGCGCGCGCTCAATATTGGTGAATAGCCGCGGGAGGCGATCTCATAAGCCAGCTTTGAAAGGGCACGGCTTCAGCCGTGCCGCACAAGGCCTCTGTTTATGCGGCTTCAGCCGCTGAGGGAAGGCCTAAGGTTGCAGTGCGGCGCCTGTGAGAGACTCGCAAAACTCTGGGCAAAATGCTCTTCCGTCTGGACTCGGTATCTCCCAATCTGGAATGCGGCACGGCCATCAGCCACTCAGCCGCCCTTGGATGCAGTACGAGGCTTCGTCACTATCCGGATTCGGTCCTCGTTACTCTCATCCTTCCAACTTCAAGCTCCGCTAACCTTCGTAGCGAGGCTCGGAACAACTGCCAATATAGCTCGGGATCGAGCCGGCTTAGGCACGCTGTCGGCTGATCGAATCTGCCCTGGCCAAACACTCTCGGAGTGCTGGCTTCCGATCCTTCTGCTCTGCCTGGCGAGACGGTTCTTGGAGGCGCAAGTCGTTCAGCCAGACCCATTGGCAGATGCAGGCCGCATCGCGCATCGTGGGAACCTCGAGCCGGCCCCATGCTTCGCTGCGCGGCAATCATCATCCCCTGGCTCTCGCGGAGTTCGACGCCGGTCGCGGTCGAATGCAGCACACAGCTTAAATAGGGCCTGGTGATGGTGCTGAAGCCCACGGCGAAGAGCAGAGAGTAGCACTTGATCGCGCTGATTGAAGCAGCAGCACGATCCGGCCTCGCCACAGTATCGCCAATGGCTTACGCCGGCAGCAGTATGCCGAGTACTTTCGGCGTCCTCACGAGGAGGATGTTGCCCAGCATCACCGCGCTGGCTGGAGAGCACGGCCTTCCGCGTCGATCGAAGTCGCGCAGCATCGCGGCGCGGCATATCCGCTTCAGCGGCACGGCAGCGCAGGTTGAGCGGCCTTCGCGACGACGCATCCGCCGCTATCGCGTTGCCGGCCATGATGCATATCGCGAACGCTATCGACCCGAGCATTCCCTCGGCGATGGCTCCGGTGGTCGGCGGGCTGCTTTCGCTGCACGATTTCCGCTCGCATCGCTCCAGCATACCATTCCAGCCGCGCCCCAGTACACTCAGATGCGCGTCAACGGCGAGTACAACTTCGTCACTCCCGGCGACCTGGCCACATCTACGATGTGAACGCACTCTACACGCAGCAGCTGAACGGCAGCGGAGAGAGCATCGCGGTCGTGGCCCGCAGCAACATTCTGCTTCAGTGACGTCGAGCACCTTTCGCAGCAGCTTCGGATTGCCGGCAGCAGCGATCCGCAGGTGATTGTCAACGGCACCGATCCCTGGCACCATCGGATTCCGTTGAGGACTTGACCGAAGCCACGCTCGATGCGGAATACGCTGGAGCGCTCGCGCCGAGCGCCACGGTCACCGTCGTCACCTCAGACTCTTCCACCAACGTCAGCGACGGCACGTCTCTCTCCGCGCAGTACATCGTAACTAGAACCTTGCGCCGGTGATGAGCTATGAGCTTCGGCCCCTGCGAAGCCGCACATCGGCGCCAGCGCCAACGCCTCTCATCAACGCACTCTGGCAGCAGGCCGCATGCGCAGGGCATCACCGTACTTGTCTCCGCCGGAGACAGCGGCGTTGCGGGCTGATTCTCCCAGCGAGAGCACCGCCTCCAGCCCCCGCAGTGCAACGGACTTTGCTCCACCCCCTATGGCCTCTGCATAGGAGGCACGCAGTTCAACGACAGGCCAACCCATCGCAGTATTGGAATCGCACAACTTGCCAACGGCGTCCGCGCCCTTGGTTATATCCCCGAGGCGGCCTGGAATGAGAGCGATGCGGGACTTTGGGCCGCGGAGGCGGCGAGAGCAGCTTTACGCCAAGCCTGCATGGCAAGCCGCCCCGGGGTTCCGGGACGGCATGCGCGATGTTCCCGATATCTCGCTGACTGCGGCCGAGCACGACGGCTACGAGATTGTTATGAACGGCACGCAGTGGAGCAGCGGTGGGACCTCCTTCGCCACGCCCGCGCTTGCCGGCATCTTTGCGCTGCTGGCACAGCAGAGCGGCACGCGCCTCGGCCTCGTCAATCCGGAGCTTTACGCGCTGGCCGGCACTGCGCCCGCGGCATTTCATGACATCGTCAGCGGCAACAACAGCGTCCCCGGACAGGCTGGCTACAGCGCCGGCGCGGGATACGACCTGGCCAGCGGACTGGATCGATTGACGCGGCCGTGATGGTCGCGCAGTTCGGCAGCGCGCCGGTGGCATCGTTGCAGCTCAAGCTTGCGCAAAGCGCGGTGAGCGCCACGCCGGGCAGCACCTCGCCCGCCGTCAGCCTTACGGTTGCCAGCTCCGGCGGCGCCGCAGTCTCGCTGAGTGCGAGCACGCTGCCCAAGGGATTCACTGCCAGCTTCGCTCCATCAAAAATCGCAGGCTCGGGCGGGAGCAGCTTGCAACTCAGCATCGCCTCCACCGTCGCAGCCGGAACGTACACCATCAAGGCCGTCGCGACGAACGGCAAGCTCAGCAGCGCAGCGCCGTTGACGGTCACCGTCAATCAGCCAAGTTTTATGCTCTGTCCTCAAAGTCCACGGTCACGCTGCTGCCGGGAATCAGCAGCGCGACCGTGGCGATGAGCACAACCGGCGCCAGCGGATTCAACAGCAGCGTCGCGCTTAAGATCACGGGTTTGCCCGCCGGAGTAGCTGCCGTCTTCTCCCCCGCATCCATCGCCGCGCCAGGCACGGGCAGCAGCACGCTGACCCTCACTGCAACCGGCAAGGCGCTCCGCGGCAGCTACGCGGTCACGGTCACGGCCACGGCGGGCTCCAGCAGCAAGAGCGTGCAGTTCACGTTGAACGTGCCCTCGCTCGCGGCCACGCTCTCGGCGGCCTCGCTCGCGTTGCAGCGCGGCGCCGATGGCAGCGTGGCTGTAAGCACCGAGCATCGCCGGCGGATTCGACTCGGCGGTCAAGATTGCGGTGGCCGGCCTGCCCGCCGGAGTCACCGCGAAGGTCTCATCCATCGCCGCGCCGGGAGCAGGGAAGGCCGCCATCACCTTCGCGGCCTCGTCCAGCGCGGTCATCAAGTCCACCACAGCCACCGTCACCCTCACCGGAGGCGGAATCACCTCGCCCCTCCCACTCAACCTCACCGTAACCGCGCTCGCGGCGCACAAGTTTATGTAGCGGTCTGGAGGGCCGCGCGAGAGGGTCAGCCGCTACCTGCGGTTGGCCCTCTCGCATTTCCGAGGCCGCGGAAATTGCATCGTACTGGAAGACAATGGACGCAATCCGCGCTCACATGAATGGCGAGGAGAGCGGCAGCGCCTCGCGCCGCAAGCACGCACTCCCCGGAACGAACCTGATTCCCGCCGGCGAGTGATGAGCTTCGCGCAGCCGCGGTTCAAGCGCCAAGGCCGTCATTCTCGATGGCTTACAGCGGAAAAGACAAGGATTTGAAGGGTTTTGCTAGAGGAGAAATTTTGTAGTGCCTCAGGGATTCGAACCCCGATAACCTGCTCCAGAGGCAGGTGTCCTACCATTGAACGAGGGGGCATAATCATGCAAAAAGCGTTGGATGCAACGTTTCTGATGATATGTGCTGCACCGCCGATTCTCGTCAACTTTGGGCGCTCCCCGCGAAGAAAATTGCAGCCCAGGAAAAAACCTTGAACAGACCTGAAGAGAAAGAAACAGAAAACCCGAAGCAGAATACATTCATAACCAGAATCCAAGACTAAAGTGGTCCATTTTCGCTGTAGAATCTCTCAACCATCGTGGGGGATGGCAGATGGACTCGCCTCCGGAAATCCGAATTCCAGTGCTCGTTTTTGAGAGCCGCTCTCTGCGGATTGCGGCGGTCAACGATGCCGCCGCTGCCGTTTTCAAAGTCCAGCGCCGAACTTATGATCGGCCAGCGTGTGGATGTTTGCGTGGCTGCCGAGGAGCGCGCGTGCCCGCCGCGCAGCGTTCGCACAAACGGAGCCGCGATGGGGGCAGACGTTGGCCAATGGCGATGCCT
>CAVRNL010000079.1:0-16196 GCA_963722485.1 uncultured Acidobacteriaceae bacterium | reverse complement strand
GCGCGAGAAGATCGATCGCACGCTGGTTCCCGAGCCTCCGCTCACGCTGAGCGATGGCGGGGTGATCGCCCCTGGCGTCGATAAAGATCTGGACGAACTCCGCCACCTGAGCCGCAACTCGAAGCAGTACCTGGCGCGAGTGGAGCAGCGTGAACGCGAACGCACCGGAATCGGCTCGCTCAAGGTAAAGTTCAATTCCATTTTTGGCTACTACATCGAAATTTCGAAAGCGAACCTGCACCTCTCGCCCGCCGACTACGAACGCAAGCAGACGCTGGTAAATGCCGAGCGCTTCACCACTCCCGAGCTGAAAGAGTATGAATCGAAGATTCTCGATGCCCAGGAGAAGATTGTCGAAATCGAGCGCCGTCTGTTTGCCGAATTGCGTTCCGCCATTGCCGCCGAGGCCAAGCGCATCCGGCAAACCGCGCTGGCACTGGCCGAAGTGGATGTCCTCGGCTGTTTGGCGCACATCGCGGCGCTGCGGAATTACTGCCGCCCGCACTTCGATGAAGCTGAAAAAGACGAGGACGGCGGAAGATCTGGAAATTGTCGAAGGCCGTCATCCGGTGATCGAGCTGCAGGAACTGGCAGCGGGCAGCGAGCGCTTCGTTCCCAACGATCTTTTTTTGGATTCAGGCTCACATGATATGACGCCCGCTAAATCACGCGCGTCGACGCAGAACATCATAGTGCTGACCGGTCCGAACATGGGCGGCAAGAGCACCTATCTGCGGCAGGCGGCGTTGATCGTGATCATGGCGCAGATGGGATCGTTCGTTCCCGCGCGTGCCGTCCGCCTGGGCATTGTCGACCGCGTCTTCACGCGCATAGGCGCAAGCGACAACCTGGCTCGTGGCCGCTCGACGTTCATGGTCGAGATGACGGAGACCGCAGCGATTCTGCACACCGCGACGGCGCGGTCGCTGATCCTGTTAGATGAAGTCGGACGCGGCACCTCGACCTATGACGGACTGGCGATCGCCTGGGCCGCCATCGAATATCTCCATGCGCGAGTGCGGGCCAAGACATTATTTGCCACCCACTATTTCGAGCTGACCGAGTTGGCCGAGCAATTAAGTGGAGTGAAGAACTACCACGTGTCCGTCAAAGAGACCGGCGGAAGCGTAGTTTTTCTGCGCCGCGTCGAACCGGGCGCTGCCGACCGCAGCTACGGAATCGAAGTCGCAAAGCTGGCGGGATTGCCGAACGAAGTGGTAATCCGCGCCCGCGAAGTGCTGGCGGAGCATGAATCGTCGGAGCACCGGCTTTCGGGACATTTAACGCCGGGGGCAGAGCCGGAGCGCCCCACGCAGCTAACCATCTTCACGCCTCTGTCGCAACCAGTGCTTGAGAAGCTTCGCGAAGTAGATTTAGACAGGCTAACCCCGCTGGAGGCATTAAACTTGCTGGCGGAGTTGAAGAAAGAAATCTAGCCGTCGAGACGCAGAGTGCGCCGAGAAATGACCGAGAAGCAATGGGGAGTGGAGATATAATGCTGCCTATGGAGAAGCACGTCATTCACATTTCGGAAGCGGAAGCCGCCAGCGACTTCGCCGCCGTGCTGGCGCGGGTGCGTGCCGGTGCCGAGATCGTCATCGAGGGGCGTGAACCCATTGTGGTCGTGCGCGCTAAAGAAGCGCGCTCCGAACTGGTACGCGGCCGGTCGCTCTCCGAATCCATCGCGCTTGCCAAAGCTCATGCTCAAGAACTGGGTTACGAACCAACGCTGGACCCGGACTTCGCCGCCGATCTGGAAGAGATCATTAAGAGTCGCAAGCCCCGTGAAATCTCCTCATGGGGATAATCCTCGATACCAGCGTGCTTATTGCAGGGGAACGCCGCGGGGAAGGTGTACAGGCCATCCTCCAGCGAGTGCAGACAGCGCATGGGGAACAGGACGCTGCATTTTCGGTCGTGACCTTGGTGGAACTCACCCACGGCATCTACCGCGCCCGCACGGATGCCGAGCGCGCGCGGCGGCGGGCTTTTAGCGAAGAACTCCGCCACGACATGGCGGTTTATCCGTTGACCGCTGAAATCGCGGAACTGGCGGGGCGCATCGAAGGTGAGCAGGCATCTCGTGGCGTCAGTATTGCCTTCGAAGATCTGCTGATTGGCGCAACGGCTTTGCACCTGGGCTATGCCGTGGTCACGCTCAACCTGCGGCATTTCCAGCGCATTCCCGGTCTCTCCGTCGTGTAACCCTGCTCCCTCAACCAAGAAGCCCAGAAGAAACTCGCGCGAAGTAGATTTGAACCGTCCGACGCCGCTGGAAGCGTTAAACTTGCTGGCGGAGTTGAAGAAAGAAATCTAACCGCCGAGACGCGGAGTACGCCGAGAAGAACGGGCGGATCGCGCGAGCCCTTCGGACGATTGGTTAGGGTTGAGGCAGGGGAACAATTCGAGCGGCAAAGGTCCGGGATCAGGCCGAGTCGCGATCATGTGGATTGCCGCGCCGACCCCAAATGATGCAATGAGAATTAGAAAACAAAATATCGAGCGCAGGGCTGTCGTCGAGGCGTATGCCAAGTACGACTGTTCAAAGACGGGCCGTCCGACGTCGGCCTTTGCGACTTGGGATTGGTCACATGCCGACGCGATCGATAAGGCAATGTGCCGCGCACAGCTCAAGACCGGCGTTCCCGCGGGCTACCTGCTATGGGACGAGATCGAAATCACAATGTCGGATTTCCGCGAATGTGCGGTACATAGCGACATCTTTCCGGGGCAATCTCGGAAGCTTGGGCTTGTCGGTGCCGGTGAGCTTCTGGGCTGGAAACTGAGGTGCGACAAACCGTGGTACGAGGGCATCTCTAGGGGCGAGACCCTCAATGAGGCCGCCCCCATGCTGCTCCGCCCAGCAGTGAGCGGAGAGTTCCCCGCCCGCTGGTACATCGAGGACGGCAGCGGGCGTGCAACCGCGTTCGTGGCAAACCAGCAAATCTTCGACCCATCGCGAACCTTAGCTATCGGCTATTTGGGACGTAAGCCAGACCCGAACAGCTCTTTTATGCGAGAGAAGTTTCCGGAACTCCTGCAACGATGCGCGACTTGAAACTAAACAGCGGCCAACTCCTGATCATCGGCTTCGACGGTACCAAGATGTCCCCGCGCCTCGCTTCCCTGCTCAAGAGAATCCAGCCAGCCGGAGTGATTCTGTTTGCCCGCAACATCACCGGAGCCGAGCAAACGCATACTCTTCTGCGCGAATGCCAGAAGTGCGTGGCGACGCCGCTTTTCACTTGCGTGGATCTTGAAGGCGGCACCGTGGACCGTTTCCGCAACGTGATCGGTTCGTCGCCTTCCGCGGCGGAGGTCTTTTCCACGGGCAGCCGCACGCTCTTTCGCAAGCATGGGCGCGTGATCGGCGAAAATTGCCGCGCGCTTGGCTTCAACCTGGATTTTGCACCGGTGCTCGACTTGGCCTACGAGGCTTCGCGTTCGGTGCTGAGTTCGCGGGCGGTTTCGGACGATCCCAAGCAGGTGGTTATCTACGCGCGCGAGTTTCTGCGCGGGCTGGGCGATGCTGGCGTGTTCGGCTGCGGCAAACATTTCCCGGGACTGGGCGAGGCCACGCTCGATACGCATCATGAACTCCCCAGCGTGGAAAAGCCGCTGCGCAAGTTGTGGCAGGAGGATCTGGTTCCCTATCGCCTGCTGCGGCGCGAATTGCCGTTCGTCATGGTTTCGCACGCGGCGTTTCCGGCGGTAACAAAAGAATGCACTCCGGCATCGCTCTCAAAAAAGTGGATCACCGGCATTCTGCGCCAGAAGATTGGCTATCGCGGCCTGATCTGTTCCGACGATTTGGAGATGGGCGGAGTGCTGGCAGCGGGCCCGATTGAACAGGTAATGATCGGACACATCCGCGCCGGGGGCGATCTTGGCCTGATTTGCCATCGCGAAGATTTCATTCTGCGCGCACACGAAGCGCTGCTCCACGAAGCGGAGCGCGACAGTAGATTTGCCCGGCGAGTTCGGGAATCCGCGCAGCGCGTGCTGGCGTTTAAGAAGAAGTCGTTCGCGAAAGAATCAGTGGCGAGGCGCCGCGCTCCCGCGTCCGCGCGAGTTGAGAAGCTGACGCGACAACTCTGGGAATTCAGCGAAGAAATCCGGCTGGCTACGCTCGCTCGGGTGGACAAGAAGAAGGAATGCGCATGATTGTTGCTGGCGTGATGAGCGGAACTTCGGCGGACGGAATCAATGTGGCGCTAGTGCGCGTCGCCTCCTCCGGCAAAGGGCGGGCCAGAGGCCCGTCACCACACGAGCACACATGGTCCGACTTCACACTTCTTGCGCACGAAGAGTATTCGTTCCCTGCCCCGGTGCGGCGCGCAATCTTGGCGATGATGAACGCGGAGTTGGCCCACGTCGCCGATCTGGCCCGCCTGAACTTTCTTCTCGGCGAACTGTATGCGGAGGCGGTCGCGAAGACGGCGCGCAAGCATCGCGTGAAGCTTGACCTGGTGGGCTGTCATGGACAAACGCTTTATCACCAGGGAGTAGCGGAGCGATTTCTCGGACGAAGATTGGCGGTAACGTGGCAAACCGGCGAGGGCGCGGTGATCGCGACGCGGTTGGGTGTGCCGGTGGTCTCCGATTTTCGTCCCGCGGACATCGCGGCCGGAGGCAAAGGCGCGCCGCTGGTGCCGTTCCTCGATTATCTTGTCTATCGCGATAGGGGGCGCGACCGGCGCGCGAGGCGCGGGGCGCAGAACCGGATTGCGCAGAACATCGGTGGCATTGCAAATCTGACGGCGATTCCCGCGGGCGCGTCGCTGCAACAGGTGCTAGCGTTTGACACCGGCCCCGGCAACATGGTGATCGATGCGGTAATGGAAGAACTTTTCGGACGGCGTTACGACCGCGACGGCAAAGTCGCAGCCTCGGGGCGGGTGCTCGACGGCGTAATTGCCCGGTTGGTGCGCGCGCACTTTTTCCGGCAGAAGCCTCCGCGAACGGCGGGCCGCGAGGAGTTTGGCCGGGAATACGTCGGCCGATTTCTTCAGCTCTGCCGCGGCGCCAGTAAGCCCGACATTGTAGCGACGGCAACGGCTTTGACGGCGCGATCGATTGCGGACGCGGTCCAGCGCTTCGTGTTGCCGCGATTTGGGGCTGACCGCCGCGATCACCAGATGATTGTCTCCGGCGGCGGCGCGAAGAATCCGGCGCTCATGGCCATGTTGCGCGATGAAATCGCAGCCCTGGGCTTCGAACTGCACTTCTCGGACGAGTTCGGCATTCCGGCAGAAGCCAAGGAGGCCGTGGCGTTTGCCCTGCTCGCGCATGAGACATGGCATCGGCGGCCCAGCAACCTGCCGTCGGCGACGGGAGCAAAGCGGGCGGCGATCCTAGGAAAGATCTCGTATGCGTGAGACTGGGGTGCGACCGCGCACAAAAAGCAGGTCCTTCGCTTCGCTCAGGATGACAATGTTTTTTCTATTTCTTGGCGGATGCGTTCTGCCTCTGCTTTCCTGCTCACAAGCTCTCGATCCCAACACGCTGGTGATGATTATTGAAAGCAGTCCCACGGACCTTGATCCTCGGGTGGGCCTCGACGCGCAATCGGCGCGGATTGACGAGCTTATCTTTGATGCTCTGCTGACGCGGGACGAGCACTTCAATGTTCAGCCCGGGCTGGCCGAGCGCTGGGAGGTTCCCGATCCGCTGACCTACGTTTTCCATTTGCATCGCGGCGTGACCTTTCACAATGGGAGTTCGCTGACCTCGCGCGATGTGAAGTGGACTTTCGACTCTCTACTCGAGGGCAAGATTCGCAGCACAAAAACCGCGACCTATCGTTTTCTGGATCGCATCGATACGCCCGACGACTTCACCGTGGTCTTTCATCTAAAAGAGCCCTACGCGAGCTTGCTGTGGAATCTCTCGGAAGGCGCGATCGGCATTGTGCCCTACGGTGCGCTCGGCGAGATGACGCGGACTCCGCTTGGATCGGGACCTTTCAGATTTGTGAGTGCGGAACAGGACAAGGAAGTCATCCTGCAGCGTAATGACCGGTACTGGGGGACGAAACCCCTCCTTTTTCGAGTGCGCTTCACGGTCGTGCCGGACGCTACGACGCGCGCGCTTGAACTGCGCAAGGGCAGCGCCGATGTAGCGATCAATGCGTTAACACCGGACACGGTGTTGGCGCTGGAACGCGAGCCGAACCTGCGGATAGAGCGCGGGCCGGGAACGATCCTCGCTTATATCGGTTTCAATCTTCGCGACCCAGTGCTCCGCGATGTGCGCGTCCGGCAAGCGATTGCCTGCGCGATCGATCGCGGTCCCCTTCTGCAATACATCTGGCGCGGGTTGGCGCAGCCCGCATCGAGTATCCTGCCGGTCCAGAGTTGGGCATACGCTCCAAGCACAAGCGGTTTTACTTACAATCCCGAAAAAGCGCGGCAAATCCTGGACTCGGCCGGCTATCGTTTGTTGAACGGCGTCCGTTTTCACCTAACCATGAAGACCTCGACCGAGGAGAGCACGCGGCTGCTCGCGGCCGTGTTGCAGCAGCAGTTGCGCGCTGTGGGAATTGCGCTCGATATTCGCACGTTTGAGTTCGCCACGTTTATGGCCGACGTCACGAACGGCGCCTTCCAGTTTTATTCGTTGCGCTGGATCGGGAACGAAGATCCCGATATTTTTGACACGGTTTTCCACAGCAACAGTTTTCCTCCGGCGGGAAGGAACCGCGGTTTCTATTCCAATCCCCGCATCGATAGCCTTATTGACCGAGCACGCGGCGAGACTGATCAGAAGCTCCGCAAAAGGCTGTACGTCGAGATTCAGGACATCCTGGCGCAAGATGTGCCGTCGATCAATCTGTGGTACTTCGATAATGTGCTGGTGCACACGCGGCGGGTGCGGGACCTCAGCCTGAATCCGTCGGGCAATTACGACTTTCTGAAGACGGCGGAACTCAGTGGCCAGTAGGCAGTGCCCAGTTTTCAGCGTGATAACATCGAACGTTGGACCCACGGTCGAGCGCGAGCAGCGTAGTTCCTGAGACCTGACACCTAAGACCTGAGACCTGATCTTGAAAATTCTTTTCATCGGCGATATTTTTGGACGCCCCGGGCGGACCATCGTACGAGAGCGCCTGCTGGAACTACGCCAGCGGCACGCCGTCGATCTCGTCATCGCCAACTGCGAAAATGCCGCGGCGGGCTTCGGAATCACCCCTCCGCTGGCGGAAGAGCTTTTTGATCTGGGCATCGACGTGATGACAACCGGAAATCACGTCTGGGACAAACGCGAGATCATCGAATACTTCCACATGGCGGACGGCAATCCGCACAGTCCGGCGCGCCGGTTATTGCGGCCGGCAAATTTCCCGGAGAACCTGCCCGGTTGGGGGGTGTACGAAGGCCAAAAAAACGGGATCGCGTACGCCGTCGTGAATCTTCAGGGACGCGTATTCATGGGGTCGAGCGACGATCCCTTTCGCTTTGCCGATCGGCTTCTGGAACAGATCAAATCGAAGATTGTCTTCGTGGATTTTCACGCCGAGGCTACGTCCGAAAAAATTGCCTTCGGATGGTATCTCGACGGGCGCGTCACCGCCGTCGTGGGCACGCACACGCATATTCCCACGGCGGATGAGACCGTCCTGCCGAAAGGTACCGCCTACGTCACCGACGTCGGCATGACCGGGCCCTACGACAGCGTCATTGGGGTAAAGAAAGAATTAGTCATCGAAAAATTTCTCAGCGGAATGCCGGCGCGCTTCGAAGCCGCCAACGGCGACGTCCGCCTGTGCGCTGTGCTGGTCGAGTGCGATGACCAGACCGGCCACGCCACCCGCATGGAACGACTCATGCTGCGGAGCTAGGCCAAGTCGTTAGTCGTTAGTTGCTGGGCGCCAGCAAATCTGATTCCGCAAATTGAAGGGCCAAAGATGGCCTTGAACCGGCGGAGGACAAAAGACCAACGACTAACGACCAGCGACCGACGACTAGCCCTACCCGGTATTTCTCTTGCAAGACAGCCGCAGCCGGGCATTCTATAGTAAGTAATATGCGATGGCTGCCAGCGGGAATTGTTTTGTTGCTTGCCGGAGTCTGTTTGGCCGCGGACACTCCCTCGGTCGCTGCGCCAGCGCTCTGCTCCAATTCCGCCGGTGCCCCCGCCTGCCACGGTCCGAAGAAAGACCTGAAGGCCGCTCGCCAGGCTTTCGCGCGCGGCCTCAAACTGGAGAAATCGCAGAATCTCGACCAGGCTTTCTACGAATTTGAGGAAGCAGCTCGCCTCGTCCCGCAAAACGTGGAGTACTTAACCGCGCGCGAGATGACGCGGCAACATCTGGCTGGGCTGCATCTGGAGCACGGCAACAGCGACTTGCTGGCCGGCCGGCAAGTGGAGGCGCTGGCGGAGTTTCGCGCGGCGGTCAACCTCGATCCGCAAAACGAATTTGCCGAGCAACGCATCAGCGACGCTTTGGGACCCGTCCCGGTGCGCGTCGCAAGCCCGCCGCAAGTGGTCGCCAGCGCCGATGCGCTCGTCGCCAAACCGATCGACGGCCGCCATGACATCCACTACCGCGGCGATTCACGCGGCCTGCTCACCGCCGTCGCCGCCAGCTTCGGGCTGACGGTTGTGTTCGACGACAACTTCCCCAGCCGCCACGTGCGATTCGACATCGAGAATGCGGACTTCGACACCGCCATGCGCGCGGCCTCCGCGGTCACCAAGAGCTTTACCGTGGCGCTGGAAGACACCGTGCTTTTTGCTTGCGTTGAAAACCCCGAGAACCACCGCCTTTACGATCGCATGGGCCTGCGCTCGTTTTATATCTCGGGTGGTGGCACAACTTCGGAGTTGAACGAACTGATGAACTCGCTGAAGGCCGTCTTTGACTTCAAGTTCGTGAGCCTTAACGCGGCGTCGAGCATCATTACAGTGCGCGGACCGCGGGCGGCGCTGGAAGCCGCAACCCAGTTTCTCGGGCAATTGGATAGCCCCCGCCCGGAAGTGATGCTCGATCTGAAAGTCTTCCAGGTGGACCACACCTACGCGCGAACCATCGGCCTGCACGTCCCCGACGATTTCAATCTCTTCAACATTCCGGCGGCTGCGCTCACGGCTATCGGCGGACAAAGCCTTCAGTCCCTGGTCAACCAGCTCATTGCCTCGGGCGGCATCAACCAGGCCGGCAATCAGACTATCGCCGCGCTTCTCGCACAATTGCAAAGCCAGCAGAATTCGATTTTCAGCCAGCCTCTTGCGACCTTCGGCGGCGGACTTACATTTATGGGGCTTAGCCTCGATCACTTGTCCGCCACGCTGACCATGAATGAGAGTTCCGTCCGCGAGCTCGACCACGTCACCCTGCGCGCTTCCCAGGAGAAGGACGCCACTTTTAAGCTGGGGCAGCGCTATCCCATCCTGAACGGCACCTTTGCGCCGATTTACAACAGCTCTGCCATCTCGCAAGTCCTCGGAAACCAGTCGTACACCGCGGCTTTTCCTTCCGTCAGTTATGAGGACATCGGGCTCACGCTCAAGGCGAAACCTCTGGTTCATAACAACTCCGACGTAGCCCTCGAGCTCGAGATCCAATTCCGCTCTTTGGGAAGCGTAAGCACAAATGGCATTCCGAACATTTTGAATCGCGAGTACAAGGGCGGAATCATGCTGAAGGAAGGGGAACCGGCGGCCGTGGCGGGAATGATCACTCAGTCCGACGAAAAGAGCCTGAGCGGACTGCCTCTGTTCTCCTCGATCCCCGCCTTCGGCGTCCTCACGTCCCAAACTACGAAGCAGGAAGAGGACGACGAGTTGCTGATCCTGATCACGCCCTACGTTGTCCGCAGCTCGGAGCGCACCGAAGCGCCGGAAATCTGGATGGGAAAGTAAGAAATCGGGTGATCTGGTCATCGGGCCATCGGGTGATCTAAAACCTTAAACCCAAGAGTTCTTGACCTTCGATCACCCGATGACCCGATGGCCAGATTTACTCACCCGATCTACTTCTGGCTTGCCTCGAAATCCACAATCTTCTTCAACACATCGACGGGCGCCCCGCCGGCCACGCTCCGTCCATTGATGAACAGAGTCGGCGTGGAATTCACGCCCACCGATTTCCCCAGCGCAACCGAGGCCTCGATTCTGGCCTTGGTATCCGGCTTGGTGGCGCAGGCGGCGATCTCGTCGGCATTCGCGCCCGCTGCGGTTGCGATGGCCTTCAGTTTCTCATCGGCGTTGGCCTCGGTGATATTGGCCTGTTCGTCAAACGTCTTCTGAATAAATTTCCAGACGGCATCATTCGCGGGCTGCCCCACCGAAGCGCGCCCCACGCAATCGACATAGCCCGCCGCCTTAGCTGCCCAGTTGTGCATGGGCAACGGGAAATTCTGAAAAATGAAATGGGCCTCGGGCTCCTGCGCCAGCAGTTGATCGATCGTGGACGCTGCCTTCGCACAGTGCGGGCACTGCATGTCGCTGAATTCGACAATCGTCACCGCCGCCTTTTCGGGACCCTTGGCGGCGCCGTTGACGCCCTTTTCCAGCTTGCCGCGGGCCTCGTCAAATGGCTTCGCGCCGAAGGGCAGGATTTCGCCCGTGATGGCATGTTTGCCATCGGAACTCACCAGCAGCCGATTCGGGCTCGAGCCCTGGGCGTTGGTGATGACAATTGAAACCTCCGCCAGTCCCGGCAATTCGGAGGGACGAATCTCTCCCACCTTCCACGTGATCGTGGCATCGTAGCCAAACATCTGGAACAGGAACGAATTGACCGTGTCTTCGCTGGGGAGAATCGTCGACACCGCGGCAGTCGGAGTCGCCACGGGCTTGGCTACCGGCCTGGTCTGCAGAGTGGGCTTGTTTTGAGCGATGGCGATGCCGGACAACAGAAGAACAGCGAGCAGCGTGCGATGCATGATTGTCATAATTTGGAATTCAAGTGGAATTCGATTGTTACAAAAACCGGCGGCATTGTCATTCGCGCCAATGGACCTAGCCGCGTGACCGCATGATGATTACGGCGTGGGAAACGAGTAGCGCCGGCATCTTGCCGGCTGTCCCGAGGGCGTCTCGCCCTGCGCGGCCGCCGGGACGGCGGCGCTACACCTCCGCCCTCGCCGCGATCGGGAACCTTCTCCCATAGCCGAACGCCTTGGCGGAAATCTTGATCCCGGGCGCCGCTTGCTGGCGCTTGTATTCGCTGCGTTCCACCATCCGTATCACCCGCCGCACCAGCTCTAAATCGAAATTGCGAACGCGGGCAATCTGTTCCGCCGAGCACGATTCCTCCACGAAATCCTCGAGAATCGCATCGAGCACTTCATAAGGAGGAAGCGAATCTGAATCCTTCTGATCCGGCCGCAACTCCGCCGACGGCGGCTTCTCGATGGTCGCCTCCGGAATCACTTTGCGCCGCGAGTTCACGTACGCGCTCAGGCGATATACCAGCGTCTTCGGCACATCCGAGATCACCGCCAGCCCACCCACCATATCGCCATACAGCGTGCAATACCCGACCGCCAATTCACTCTTGTTGCCGGTCGACAGCACTAGCGCGCCCAGTTTGTTCGACAGCGACATCAGCAGCAATCCGCGGGCGCGGGCCTGCATGTTTTCTTCGGTCACGTCTGGCGGCATCCCGGCAAACACGGGCGCAAGCGTCTGGCGCGCAGCCTCGTAGATGTCGTTGATGGACAGCAGTTCGAAGCGAATCTTCAGGTTGTTGGCCAGTTCCCGCGCGTCATCAATCGAGCCTCGCGAGGAGTACGGCCCAGGCATACCGACGCCGATGACGTTCTCCGGGCCGAGCGCATCGGCCGCAATCGACGCAGTCAGCGCGGAATCGATGCCGCCGCTGAGTCCGATGATCGCCCGCTGGAAGCCGCATTTGTGCACATAATCCCGCGTGCCCAGCACCAGCGCTTCATACGCGCTCGCTTCTTCGCCGGCGATCTGCGGGTGCATGTCTCCACTCAGCGTCTGGGTGTCAAAATAAACCAGGTCTTCCTCGAACGACTTCCCTTGCGCGATCACTTTCCCGTCGGGCGCAATCACCAGGCTCGATCCATCGAACACCAGGCTGTCATTGCCGCCGACCTGGTTCACCATCGCCACCGGAACTTTCTGATTCTGTGCGATGGCCGCCAGCATGTCCCGGCGCAGTTCACGTTTTCCCAGCCAAAACGGCGATGCGGAAATATTGAGCACGAAGTTCCCGCCGGCCCGCACCAGTTCTTCGACCGGATCGACGCCATACAGCCGCCGGTTCCAGAAGCGCTTGTCGTTCCAGGCATCTTCACAAATGGTCAACGCCATCTGCTTGCCGCAAAAACTGAACAGTTGCTGGCTCTTGGCGGGAGCAAAGTTGCGCATCTCGTCGAACACATCATAGGTAGGCAGCAGCATTTTCGACTGTATAAAGTCGATGCGCCCCTCGCGCAGCAGCGCGGCGGAGTTCATCACTTTCTTGCCCGAGTCCGCTTCAGCCGGAGTTACCATTCCGCAGATCACGGCAATGCCCTGCGTTTCGGCGGCAATCCGCTCGACGGTCGCACGACTGCGCGCCACAAACGAAGGCCTCTCCACCAGATCGAGCGGCGGGTAGCCGGAAACGGCGAGTTCCGGAAACAGAATCAGACCAGCGCCGGCACTCCGCGCCTGCAGCGCAAACTGGATGATCTTGGCAGCATTGCCGGAGAAATCCCCGACGGTGGGGTTGATCTGGCCCAAAGCGATCTTCACACTCTTAGTTTAAAAGGTTAGGTGTAGAAGGTCGAGACCAGAAGACAAGGCAACGACGCAGCAGGCATAACGCGGGTCGTATCAACAGCGCGGATTACAGAGGTAACCGCCAGAACCGCAAAATGGGTGTATGCTCAGTGCGTTTTGAACGATGAAACAAATTCCGGGCAGCTATGTTCCAAACCTACCGAGAGCCGCCGCCCGAACCCGTGCTAGCGAACCCGGAGGCAACACCCACCACCCTGGACGCGTCGGTGACGGTCGGCGAGACCGGCGGGGAGGGTGCGGTCGTCGCAGGCTCGGCAGTGGGGGCGATCACGGCCAACACCAGAGACCTGTCATCGACGCGACGCGACCCGCGGGTTGACGCCCTGCGCGGCCTTTTCCTGATTGTGATGATGTTTGACCACTTGCCCCACAATCCGCTGCGTCGCCTCAGCGACGGGGGGCTTGGTTTTGTCTCCGCTGCCGAGGGCTTTGTGTTCCTCTCCGGCCTGGTGAGCGGATGGGTGTACGGGAGCATTTTCGCCAATCAGGGGTTGAAGGCCGCTCGGCGCCGCGCTTGGCATCGAGCACGCGACATCTATCTCACTCATCTTCTGCTCTACACCTTGGCTCTGCTTGGAGGCCTGTGCGGCGGCTGGCAAATCGGCAGGCAGTTCCCGGATTTCTGGCAAGCTTGGTGGCATGGAGCGGTGCTGATCTTCCAGCCACGGTATTACAGCATCCTCCCCATGTACGCGGGCTTCATGCTGCTGCTCCCGTGGCTCTTGCAGCAAATGGCAAAGGGCCGTGCCCCACTGATCTGGGCGGGCAGCATCGCATTATGGCTGTCTGCACAATGGGGAATCGGGGGCCCGGCGCACAACCCGCCATGGCTGCAACTCGGAACCTTCAACGTCCTGGCTTGGCAGATCTTCTTTATCGCTGGAGCTCACGTTGGCTATCTCAAAGTCGCCGGGCTCCGTTCTCAGATTCCGCATTCGAGAGCACTCCTTGCCTTCTGCGTCGTCGTGGTGTCGCTGCTGTTCCTGGCCCGCCATCAGAACGTGCTTTTCCCAAATCTCTCGTTAATCGACGTCAGAGCCGCGCTCACGGATTGGAAGACGAGGAATCACCCCTTGCGCCTCATCAATTTCGCGGCTTACGCTTACGTCCTTTGGTACATACCGCGCTCGCTGGATGAGAAGGTGCAAGGGCTGTCCGGATTTCGATTGCTGCGTTATCTCGGCCGACACTCTCTTCAGGTGTTTGCCTGGTCAATCCTCGTGTCATACGCTGCATTCAGCTTCCAGGATGCGTGGGTCACGCTGTCTCCGGCATGGCAAGTGCTCCTGGCCTTGGCAACCGTCGCCAGTCTTGCATGCCCCGCCTGGCTGCACGAGCGATGGAGGTTCATGGCTTCCCAGCGGTCATTGCGTCTAGCCGGGCATACCGTTACCCCTTCCTAGGTTCGCTGCCAGCCAGGAAGCGCGCGCGCAATTCCACATCAATCGCTCTGCGAAGGACGATCCCAGTTCGGCGGAGGATTTGTGTCCGGCCCGGTCGGTTGCGGAGCGCTCATTGGCGGCACGCTCGACGGGTTGGCGGGATTCGATTCCGGCATCTCTTCTCCGGGACGCCGCAGCGTAGGCGCGTTCGCGGGGCGTTCTTCCTGCTTCTTAGCGACGGTGGGCGCGCCCAGGTCAACTTCTTTTTCGGTGCGCACGATTTTCTGGCCGTCCACCTTCATGGTCTCGACCCGCACCACCTCGTCGCCCACGAAGCGCACAAAATCCACGTCCTCGGGAGGCGTGCCGTAGATCCATTCTTCATACTCAACTTCGTTCGCCGTCTCGCGCACCTTCTTTGGCGGACGCCCCTTGGCATACATCACCATGTCGTGGTTCATTCCCACCAGCACGTGGTGATTCTTGATGGCTTCCTTGACCTGCGGAGAAACCGTTTCCAGATAAGCATCCACCGCGGACTTGGAATCGAAATCAAACACCGGACGCAGCAACTGCTTCAGCTCCGGACCGGTAATCTCCGGAACATACTTGTCGAAGTAGAGATCCACGAAAGAACCGCGGGCGTTGGCGTTCGCATCCGATGGCGCAATCGGCCCGCCCGCGTTCGGGCCTGAAATCTCGATGCGCTGGTACCACTTCGGCTTCTTGACGGGACCGCCGTTGATCTCAAAGCGTATGTAGTCGCCCTTGATCACCACGTCGCTGATGCGGGCGCGGTCGCCGGCTTTCGCGGCTGGACCCCAGAGCGCCATCAACTGTTGCAGTTCAGGGCCGCTCGGGCTTACGGCTCCGTTCTTGATTTTCAATCCAGTCTTCCCCATCGGAAAACTCGTGTGGATGTAAATCAGTTCCGCATTGAAGGCGTGGACAATCTGTTCCCGCGTTTGCTTGGAAATTCTTGGGGGCGGAGTATTCTCGGCAAGCGCCAGCGCAGACAAGACCAGAAGCATCGCCAACCGCCGATAACCAACGGAGCAAACCTGGAAGGACCGCATGACGCACCCCGGGCCGACTGGCTTAATTATAGAACGGCACCAGGGCAGTTCTCAGTTCCCAGCTCTCAGTTCCCAGTGTTTGGATCCACTCTCATGAATCGGTTTTGGACAGGGCCGGCTTCATACCCTGCCGAAAACTCGTGTAGAGACGGGACTTGCCCCGTCTAAAACTGCTAAATAACTCTCGGTTCGAGCACGCATAGAATCCCCGACGCTTCTCACTGAGAACCGAAAACTGGGAACTGAGAACTCCGCAGTCACTAGGGTGAGAGTACTTCCGTAATAGTGAACTGTACTTTAAGCACCTGAGGTCATCCCCCAAGTTCAACATAGAATGACTAACAGGACGGACCAGCTCATCCCCCGCGCTGCGGCCGACAGGACTGCCTTTTGCCGTTGAATCTTCCTATTCCCGCGCGCATTCCGCTCCTTTACGTCATCCTTGGAGTGCTGTTGGCGATCAGTGTCCTTCCCATGTACTTCTACTCGGCGCAGATCGAAACCATGAATCGTGAGCGCCTCAAGACTAACGAAATGCTGTTGCAGAATACGGTCACGCGTTCGCTGGCCGACGATATTTCCCAGCACCAGGAAGCGCTGCATATGATGCTGGCCAATTTGTCGTCGTCGATTCAGGTCATGATGCTGGCCAATCCGAGCGGAAAGGATCTCAACGCCCAAATCCTCCTGACCCCAGAGCTGCGGGCCATGCTGGAAAATTTTGTTTCGTCGTCGAACGACATTGCTTATGCCACGCTGCTCAATGCCGATGCCAGGGGAGTTTCCGCCGGGCGCATCGAGCCCGACGCTTTTCTCCAGCGCGAGTTGGAGCGCGCCTATCAAGCCGCCCGCGAAGGCCGCGGATACAGCGGACAGCCGTTGATGGTAGGTTCTGGAAAATCGGCGCGAACCGTCATGCTGGTCAGTTCCCCCATCATGTACGACAAGCGCTTTCTGGGGATGATCGGGTCAGTGG
>CAVRNL010000078.1:0-19186 GCA_963722485.1 uncultured Acidobacteriaceae bacterium | reverse complement strand
CCCCGCAAGGCATTCGCACTGATTGGTCTACCCGGTTTCATCGCTATCCTTCAGATTCGGACACGCTCGGCAAATTGTACGCGCGTTGCATCCGGCACAGTTTACTTTGCACGTGATGCTGGCAATGGCCAGTTGACACCAACAGATCGCAGACGGTTGGTCACCGGTCGTCGGGAAGTGGACCGTCGTCCTTGTCCGTGATGCGATATGGTGAGTTCCAGCGGGAGCCTGGAACAACCGAAACTCCCGCTGGCACGCAGTGATGGGGAGAACACCATTGCCAAACCAATTACATGAAATGTGCGGGTAGGGCTGTGCTTGTGGTGCTCAGTGGGCAGTCTCTCCAACAGCAGTGTTGTTCTAGGCGGCCTGCACTTCCGCGCCGAGCCGGTCTCGTACAGACATTAGAATCTTTCCAAGGTGGTTGCTGCCCGGCACAAGGCAGGCATCTTTCCGTCCGTATTTGCCCGGTCGGGTGTTGCAGATGCAACGTCCCCAGAATTGTTCGTGCCAGTTGTTCTCCGCCACTATCAGTTCGTGGCGGGTAGCCAGGAGCAGTGAACGGAGATTCGGGGAGCGCGAGAATTTGTCGAGAGTGATCTGCCGGGTGAGGTCAAGCGACAGCTCTGGTGTCCAATCGTGGCGCTTCTGGAGCCGCTTGGAAAGTTCGCGAGCCCGCCAAATAGGAATGGATGAATTGCGAAACATTGACCGGAAATAGGGAGTATCGTACTGCGAGGCCAAGAATGCCGCCTCTGCCGAGTTGTAAATGACGCCATCGTATTCCGCCAGACAGTAGTACGCGGGATCGAGGAAGTCGTACTTCCCTTTGAATTGGGTGATCATGAAAACCTCCTGGATACCCCGCGCCGGCGGCCAGTCAGTTCTTGGGCTGCCGCCAACGTGCGTGGGCTAGAATGTGTGCTTTTGGAAAGCGGGACAGGTAAAGTCTGGCACCGAATTGGCTGAAGCGATGAGTGCCGGAAGCGCGAAATGAGGTCTAGCAGATCATCAAGGACTGCGCAGCCCCGGTGGCAATTCAGCTCCGTCCCGCCCGCGCCGCTCAGTCGTTAGTCAGCGCAACCGAGATTGCCAGGACTGCCAATCCGATCGTGAGCAACCAACTCCCACCGTGACCTGTGCCCGCTGAAGCCACCTGCACCGTGAGGCGGCGAAGTTCCACGAGTGACGTTAATTCAGCCCCGATCTGTTGTGGATCGAGCTGCCAGCGCATGCAGTGGTCGCGTACTTGCTCCGCGGCCTGCCGGTTTAGAACCGTATAAATTGGCGCACCTGCACGCACGCCCCGTGCTCGTTCGAGATGTGCAGCGCCGAGCAGAGAAGTCAGGTGTGCTTCCAGCGTGAGCCGGTCAAGGTAGTAGCGAACGGCGTCACCCCGAATGTGTATGTTCTGGGCGGTTGGGTTTTCTGCTGTGGTATTCGTAATTGAACTCCTTCCTACGTGCGACAGAGATGTACTGGTGTAGAGAGTGAGAAAGCGGGCGGCCGATGGCGCCTTTGGAGAGACCTACAGACGAGTTCCTGGATCGGGGAGAGGTTTTGCCAGTGACTTAAAGTTAATCGAGAAGGCGGCTATTGTGACGCCCACGTCGCCCCTCAAGGTGGCCGATTGGCTACCGCCCCGGCAGGCGACAGACGAGCACAAGTGACAGCAAAATAGATGGATCAAGACGCCAGAGTGATAACGCGAGAGGGGCGCCAAGGCCCTTCCACCACGCCAGCCGCCGCCAGCAAAACGGAGAGGGAGCCCGCGAAACCGAACCCGCTGCAGTACTCGCGCCGCCCCAAAGAACCCCGCAACGGTCGCCAGCCCACGACACAAAAGCTACCGCAACACCGCTCCACCCCGCACAGAGGGAAGACAACAGGGGCCGGGACAAGAGACGCTCAGACCGCACCGCAATTCCACCGCCAGACAACGGCAACGACACCCCAGAGCGAACAGAACCTACCGACGAAACGCACCGCGCCGAGACACGCAAACCGCCGCAGACCGAACACGAAGCGACAGCAAACGGACACCGAAGCGACCAGACAGACGACGCCAACGCGCGGCACAAACCAACCGCCAAGGCCACGGCGAAGCGCACCAACGAGCGCCGGGACACGCACCAAGGACACCGCCACGGAGGACACCCGGCCGCAACAGAACCAAAGACAGAGACACCCGACGCACAGGCCACGAGACCACCGAAAGAACAGCAAGCGCAAGAGACAACGCAGCAAGGAGACAAAGCCCACACCACAACGCAACCGCACAACGCGCACAACAAACGGCAGAGAACCGCAGGCGCGCGGGGGCAACAAACAGAGGCGACAAGCGACACAAACACCACCGCGCCACCAAAAGCACCAAAAACACCAACATGGCGAAAAACCGAAAACAAGGGCAAAAAAGATGGTAGTTGGCGGCAAACTGTTGAGAGGAAGAAAGTTGCAAGCTCGGAAACGACCGTTCGAGCCCGATCAACGCGCACGACGACCGAAGAGGCGCGATGAGGATGAGCGAGCGGCAGCGATAAAGAAGGCATCACAGGCACATGAGCGAAAACTCAGGAGCGATCAAAGTCCAATGAAATCTTCACTGCATATAATTCGCTCAGAATGGGCCGCTCTTTGGCTCCGATTAGTGCGACTCTGAGCAGATACAAAGCAAAGGCGAAGCTTGATCGAAGCCTCGCCTTGCGCAGTCACAAAGACACCAAGCAACCTGTTAGATTGGGTGTTTCAATGAAGCAAGGTACTGCCGAAGTGTGCTTCTTCGGCGGCTTCCTCCGGCCATGAAACCGATATTCGATTCCAGACATTGTTGCTTAAGTACGCCAGCAGTGGTGACGCACAGTGGGAAGCGCGGACAACAAATGGAATCAATAAGCCATGCAACCAAATCAATCGATCCTGCGATATACAACACACAGCAGAGCTGCCGTTCGGTTTCAATCCTCTGAGCAATCTCATCGTACCTATGGGCATCTTTGTACGTTCGCTCGTACTCCAGTCCAACGAGAAACTCCTGGCCGGACCTGTCCGTGAGCTTCAGGATTGCGTCGTAGTCTTTGGCATATGGTATGACCCCAGGCATTGTATTCCGCGCCTTAATCTCAGGGTCCGTGAGCCAATCGCCGCGACTAAGAATTGGATCCCTTGAGAAGGCAAGCCGCACCTCGTTGATGTCTAAAAAGTGTGGCGCCTGCAACGCCGATGGAAGAGTTTCGGTCTCAGATGAGATAGAACTGATACCGGTCCCGAGTGATTCCAGCGCGCTCAAACCCTCCCGCGTGATCTGGTAAACCGCACTTACGTATTGTGGCACAGCCGGGACCAGACGTATCAGACCGTTTTCCAGGTAGCGACGGATGCGCTTGCGGATGGCGTCTTTTGAGGACTTGATTCCCAAATACAATGCGAGCCCAAGCAACTGTTTGTGCGAGATAAATGTAGCGTTTCGAATCAGCGCGAGAAGGCGTCCATCCCCGTCCGCTTCGAATGTTACCTTGCTAACTGTGGGGGATCTTCGTTTGCGTTTAGGCGGCGCCGATGTTACCAGTTCGTTGGTTTCTGGCGTTCCAGTATCCATGTCAACTCCAATCTTCCTAGGGTAGTTGTGACCGTGCTGCCCGGCCACATGAGAACCAAAACTTGCTGAGCGCCTTTGCGTTCGCTGACTGAAACGATCTGTACTCGCCCGGAGAAGGCACAGGATCGTTGCCTGACCGAACCATGGATATTGTGATCGAGTGCGACGAGATAGCAGTCGACCGGAAGGCGATTGCTGACTCGCGGGTGAAGAAGAAGCCGGTTCTCTGCACCCGCTCGCACGACTCCGTCTGAGAGATACACCCCGCCAGCCTCCCCTTCGTATCGCGTGATTGGGCGGAACCGGTTGCAATTGATACGAACGAATCCGCTGGTCTCCGGGGTACACCAGCACCGCGCTTCACGCGATCCATGGATAAAGCCGGTCGTATTCATCAGCGCTGTATCTGTGAGAGTCACGCCTGGTCTGCGCCACCAGAGCGCCCCACAACCAGCCCATTTCACGGTCAGCTTGCCGTGCGGCAATGCACACGCGGCGGTCAATTGGCACCGCGCCCGGTCGCGCCGTTGGCTTTCAACTTGTTATTCAGATCGCTTACAAGCTGCCGCTGACTGGTGATCTTGTCATCCTTAGCTCGTAGCTGCGTATCCTTCGTTGCAATCTGCGCATCCTTGGCCGCGAGAGCTTCCATGGCCTTCTGGAGAGCGAGTTTGATCGCGTCGACGTCTTCAGCAACGGATGGTTCAATATTTTTCTCGTTCTCAGGAAGGTCTTCAACGGTTTCCTCAATTTCAGTTGCCACCTCGGGAATGGGAGCATTCGCCGGCGGTTGCTCCTGCCGCGTTTCCTGCCAGCGAGCGGCTCTTAACGACAGCGGGACGGCGTCATGTGCCCTATCCTGGTCCGCGCGCACTATGGAATTGTTGACCTCTTTGGAGACGGAATTGGAGCTCTTTTGAGGCTCTTCAAAAAATACCGATTCGGCCCACGCGAGCGCTGAGTCATCGCGAGTGTTTGTGGCCGACCGTGCGGAAGACTCCGGCGCATTCGGCGTGATAGCCGCCGCTATTGCAAGGGTAGAAGTTGACGCTGGTTGAGTCGATTGCTCCTCCCCGGCGGCGTCTTCGGCATCGATCTGTGCGACCAGTTTCTTATACGCCTCGGTAGTTTCAAGTACCTGCCGTCGCACAAAAACATGGGCGTTCGAGAGCTGTGCGATGATCGCACCAGTAGTCTCTTCCCGATTATCCCGCTCCTGGAGAAGCCACACATTGTAGGACATTGAGAGGACAAAGCCGCTGCAAAAGACGATCAGAGCCCAGAAATACATGTTCTCAATCGTCTCCTGCACTTCCGCAATTCGCCATTCGGCGAGCAGCCCGCCATAGTTCACGTTGCACGGATTGATCCCCTTTAACGCGCGCTCGATGACGGACTGATTCGAGGGCTTTTGCATCCCCGTCTCCCCTTCTGGCAGCAGGATCATATCGCCACCGTTCCGAGGAGGAAGCCTTGCCCGTCCGCTCTTGATTAGCTGCTTGCGGCGGTGTGGGAGGCGGCGGAGGAATCGGAGGAGCGTCATGCGGTTGCTGGTAAACAGGTTGATACTCAACCTGCTGCTGTGTATTGGTATCGGCCGCTGCCGGGTCTGTGTTGGTCTGGCCCAGCGCGGAATGTGCTGCGAAGAAAAGTGCAACGAGCAACAAAACGTGTTTCATCGGAGTCCTCCAAGGGATGAATTGCGCCGGGTGGTGCGCTTGGTGCGGGTGTCGGTAAGCTGCGATGGCATCTCCGAGAACGTCAAATGAAGCCCCCGTGACTGCTTCCGGCAAACGGCGAGAGGTGGATAGAATGCCGCTGCCGGATCTTCTTTAAGAAAACCCTGAAGGCCTGGCGGATGTGTATGTGTTCGAGAATTGCGCCACGCTGGTGGTCGGTGACGAGCGCCTCCATCTGCCCGGTTGGCATCCGCTTCAAGTGCTCATCTTTGGCCGCTGTGTCGTAAACCTCGGTCTGAGTACCTGCAGTTTGTTCCTCGTATGTGGGAGAAAAGAGGCCTTTCGTGGCAAATTGCACCGACCTCCTCATTTCCTTTACGCGGGAAGACTCGTTGAGAAACATCTTGGCCGTATCGTCGTCCTTGATGCGCAGCATGAAGGTCGTATTCGGCGAGGACGACAGATCGCTCCGGAAAGACTCGCCCACCTGGAGCAACTGCGATTGATTTTGCAGAGCGAACAGGAAGGCGACATTGGTTCCGCGCGCCTGGTTGATGATCTGCGCAAACTCTTCGTAAGCGAACGGCGCGAACTCATCCATGATGACGCTGACAAACGGATGCTTGGTCTCGTAACCGGACTTGGAATAGCGCCGCCCGATCATCAGTTGGAGGTTCTGAAGCAGTATCCGTCCGAGGGATGTAATGGCAGTGCATTGATATTTGCATTGAGAGACAGGCAGAGGATCAACCTCTTGTCGATGACCTCATCCATGGTGAGACGTTCTCGTAGGCGCCGGTGATTCGGGCCATTTCCTTCGTCATGAAAGTCATGAGGTGATTGATTAACCCCTGAATCTTCGGGCACCCGCTCCTTGTCATCAAACGTTCGGAGAGGTTTCGGACGCTCATGGCCAACGCACGGCGCTCCTCCGGAGAAGCTGGCAAGCTTCACCATATTGGCCATCGCGACTCTGCACCTGGCGCTTCAGCACGGAGACATCGTAGGCGATGACGAGAATGTCGTGGATGTTGAAGCGGCGGCCGGAGTAGTACAGGATGCGGACGAGATTCTCGAGATAAACGCGCTGGTGGGAGTCGAAGAACTCATTCGTATTCATCTTGAATGAATCGAAGATGAAGGACACCTGATCTTCCGGGCTCACCCCATTTGGGAACCCAGAGGGGGTTGTAAAAAGCCGAATATTCGGAGTTCTGGGGTCAATCAGGCGGAGCTGGTGCATTCTTCCAGCGGTCTATGGCCGGCAAGAGGCTTTGGAGAAGCTTCTGTTCGCCTTTACCGTCGATGAAAATGATCGGACATCCGCGGGCAATATCCTGTTGTGTGAGTAGACTCCAACAGGGTTGATTTACCCGCACCGCTCTGCCGAAGCATATGGCCTGCATCGAGCGAAGTTGGTTTGACCAATAAAACGGCGAGCCATTCGTCCGGTATCCAATCAGGACAGCGTCTTGGCGGCCGCTTCGGCAAGGTATTTTCGGTCCGACTGGGGCAATCACTGGAGCTGTTCGCGGCCACTGCTCTTCACGGCGCAACTGGCGAGTTGCAAAGTAGCGTAGCACCGATATTGCAAAAGGATGGCGAGAAGGGGCCTTGCCGCCAGCTCAATGAGTTGTTGGTTTGTGAGATAGAGGCGGGCGTGAGCGACCCAAAGGATCACGGCCACAATGCCCCCGGCCAGAACGTAGAGCACGAACAATGCTTCGCGCTCGCGAATCTCCTCCTGCTGCGTCATCTTATGTTCATCCATGTATTGCTCTCCTATTTCTGTGTGTTGCACGGTACTCATTGAATGTGAACGTCATGACTTACTCTTTAGCTGAAATATCTCGCTGATGATTTCGTCGGCATAGCGGCGACCGGGCTCCGTCCAGGTAGGTGTCAAAGGCTCGTGAACACCGTCGATCTGGCGCAGGAGTTCATTCATTGCGTCTTGCGCCGAGAACAGCAGAGTCCGGCAGACATCAAGAGGCGAGGCCAGTTCTTCCAGTTCCCAATCCGTGAGAATGCGCGATTCCCGCCACTCAAGGACTCCACAACCACTGGTTATGCTCCGAGACATAGAGCCGCCCTTCCACCTTGCGAATGCGTAGAAACGCCGCGTACTGGCGGCCTCCAACGAGCGCTATAGGGTGAAATCTCTCGCGAATTGTTGTGAATGTGTTGCTAGCTTCGTGGGCCATCGGAGTCACCCCAGCGTCTACCGCCAATACGAGAAATAGAGAAATACGGCAAGCATCAAGCCAAAGCAGACGAGCCCTGAAACCAGGATGGGGTGCAGGCGTCGTCGCCCGGGATCGTCGGGGTTGGCATCAGGCTTGTATGAATATTTCTGATGGGGTCAGTGATGCGGTCGAGCAGGGACGTCTTAAAATCACGAACCTGCACTCTCTTAAATGCCTTCCTGGCAAGAGCCACACCTTCCTCTTGCGTGATGGTTGTCAATGGCATTTCAATGGTCGTATTTTTGGATTCCATCGCACTTCCTTTCGATTTTTGGTCAAAAATAGCCGGCCTCTTTTTCTCAGGCCGACTATGAAACTGCCGTGAAGCTAGAACACAACGGTCGCAGTGACAGGGTGCTGCTCGTCGTCCGGAAGGCTGAGTTGGTAGACGGCCGGGGTACGCCCTGGTTTCGCGAAGCCAACGATCCACTCGGCGCGCTCGCCGGCTTTCAGATCGCGCGGCGCATTCAGTGTCGATCCGTGTGTACGAAGCGGCTCAGGAGCAAAGCTGCCCATCTCGCGCAGCGCGTCCACGGAGATCTGCTGGTTCATGTAGTGAGCGGGAATGTTCTCCGAGAAGGAGGGCCGCAGAGCCGTGACGGCGGCCTCGCGCAGCCGGTAAGGGTGGGCGGCCTTGTTCTCGGCAACTACCTGGACATAGTAGCTACTGGAATCCTCAGTGATGCGAGTCACGCGCAACTGCACACACTCGTCGCAGTGATCTTCTCCAGAATGGCGATACCAGAAGCGGAGACCGTGCGGCAGCTTGCCGCTCCGAATCAGGCGTTGGTTCGCCAATGCGCTGGAGTACATGGTGTCCGTCTGCTTCTCCACCTCCTCATGGGAGGGCTCGGGCGTTGGCGGAGGCACCGGAAAGACCTGATCGAGCACGTACGACATGGTGGCCGGATCACCGGCGGGAAGGATTTCGTAGACGGAATGACTCGTCGCGGTCCATACAAAAAGGTTGGTGGAAACATTTGGCTTGGTCGGCTTAATGAGGACGCGGTTGTCGTGATATTCGACGCGGATCGAATCACTGCCGATCGAATAGGAGACAACGGGTTCCGGCAGTTCGATGATCGTGATGTGATTCAAAGCGGTGGCAACGCGCGTCACCTTGCCCGGCTGGATGACTTCGGTCGCGATGTGCGTGTCCGCGGCACTGACACCGATCAACATGAGGAACATGGCAGCGGAAATCAGGATTCTGGTCGGCAGTTTCATTTGTCTTTAGCGGTCCCCGTTTCTTGACTGCATGGCAGAGAGGCCAGACTGCGCCTCCCTGCCATGCGATGTACTGCTAGTTAAACCACTGCAGCAGGCGGTGATCACCTGCTGCGACTGTTGGATCCTCTACAACGTGTTTGCAGTACGCCTGGATTTTCCTGTCAAGCACCTCCTTGTCTTCCTTCGTGATCCGGAGACCGGACTGGCTCTGGATCAATTTCCATTGGTAGTGGAACTGCATGGCGCCGTCGGCCATTGCGGCCTTCCCGAAATCGATCTGCACCTGATACCTCCCCGAGGAGGCGCCAGGTAGATTCGAAGATCCTCCGGTCTGATGCGGAGGCTTAACGGCCTGCACAAATGCCTGCGTGAACAGCCGTGCGTGGCTGGCAAGGCGCGCCAACAGCAGAAGCGAGCCAATCACAAACAACCAGGACGTGAGAAACATGGCGACTCTCCCAAAGCCCAATTCATACGAGTTAAGAGAAGTTGCCGTCATATCCAGGTCCATCCCTTCCGGGAGGACGCTGGAACTTGAGCAACGTCCTCCCGAAAGATTGATAAGGCTCGACTACTTGACGATGGCGCGCGATTTCTGGTCGTAGCGGAAGAGATAGGACTTCGCTCTGCCCGCTCCGTAGAGATACAGCGCATCATCTTCAACCACTACCTCGCCCAGCACCTTGGGCATCGCTACAACAGAGCGAACCCCGCCTGTCCGTTCGGCCAACGCATCCACAAATTCCTGCGGAAACGCGTGAATGGCCAACGAACCAGTGGCGAGGGGCGACTTGCTGTTGTGCACGATGCTGTGCATCGCCTGGCACCAGGCCTTACGGTTGGTGCGCTTCGACATACTCCAGGCGGCGACAATGTGTCCAAGGGACCGGGATTTTTCCTTCGCCCACTTTTCAGCGACCTGCTGGGACTTGAGCGCCTTCGTGCGTGCCTTACGGGCAGCGGCAATGGCATCCTCATCCTTTGATTTCAGGGCGGCTTCGAGTGCGGCTATGCAGCGGGTGACGCGATCTGCTTCGGCGTTCGTCTTTTTCCGGATAATGTCGTGTCCGGAATTGAAGATGCACCGAATCAGTTCGCATTCGTTGAACATCTCTTGGGTGGGACTATTCCCGACGATCAGGCCGGCAAACTGACTGACCTGCATCGGCTCGCCCATCATGAACGCAATCTCCGGGCGCAGACTGTTGTAGTACCTGCCAATGCGGTCAGTCGGGAGAACATCAAGTTGCAGAGGCAGGTCATTCAGCGAGGTTGGGTTTTTCAGGCTCAACCACACCGGCTTCGGTGCCCTCTCCCTGATCTCTTTCAACACTGACCGGTCTGCGCACGTGTTGTGTTTGAGGCCGTCGATCTCCTTCTGGAGTTCCGGGACCAGTACGTAGATGTCTTCATCAAAGCCACTGGCCAGGGCCGCAGCCTCCAAATCGGTAATGACGCCGATCTGATTGCCCATCGCTCCCATGGCAATTGCTTCGATGTTGTACCAGTCCGACTTCAGACGGGCTGCCTTGTTCTTTTTGATCGGTGGATGCTCTGTGAGAGTGAAGCGGAAATCGGTGAACATCGGATACCGGTCGCCGTCAATCACACAGATCATGTCGCCATCGAAGTCACCGCCGTTTCGCTTGGCGGTGTCCTGATGGAGCGTGTACGTTCCGTTGAGGCACAGTTGGTTTTCAGCAATCCAACTCGCCTGTTCGGGCGTGAATCCCCGCTCGACCAACAGGTTCGCAGTGTCCTGCAGATTTGCGTGCTTCATCGGCAGCAAATCCTCAACCATGCGAACCGGATAACGGCAGCAAAGACCGCGCTGAGAAGCCAACGGAGAGGTCACAATCGCCGTGTCCATCGGCAGCCAGTTCGAGCCGCTGCAGACTTTCCCGTCGATCAGGACCAGGTAGCCATCATCGGTGAGGATGAAGCCCGGCAGATGCAATCCACCCCCTGTGCAGAGCTTGAAAGCGTACTTTGCGATCAGCTTTGACAGCGTCTTGTGGACGTAGGGATGGCGCGTCATCTTGCCGCTTCCATCAGCCAGAAGAATGGATTCGACAGCTTGGTAGGCGTCTTCCTGTCCCGCCAGTTCGCGGGCGGCAACCTCATCGAATTGATCTTCGTCGATCGACACCTTCTTGCCGATCAATTCGAGGACTTTCACATGGTTCTTGGTCCGCCATGCATCCGAGAGCACCTTGATCTCTGCGGAGGCCTTTGGAATGATCTCGCACTCGATCACTTCCCGGGATGCATGTTGCAGAACGGTATAGGAAGAGCCGAACTCCAGGGTGCGCGAAGTCTCTCGCACCCCAATGATGACGTCACTGACGAACAACCGGCATTCGTCAGTGCCCGCCGAAAACGGAGGCAACGCAGGGAGGGGCTTGATCGAGGACTCCGGTAGAACGAGGTCTGCACCGATAAAATCGGCAACATCGTTCTCCATCGCCTTCAACAAGCCCTTGGCCTGCGTGCTAATTGCTTTGCCGTTGATGGTGAGATCAAACGCTTCGCGCGTCTGATACACGTGTCCAGGCCGAAGCTTCATCTCGTCGACCCAGGAGCGGCGAATCCAGCCGCGGCAATCATTCGTGCCAAACTCGTTGTCCGGCACGACACGGATTCTGGCGTTGCGCATCGCTTTCACGACACTGCAATTGCTCGTCAGAATTCCGAAATACGTGATTGCCGCTTCCGGCCAGGCAAGAAAGCGCGCGCGTAGGGCGGGCGCATGCTTGGTGTCCGCATAGTAAAACTTCCCATTCTTTGCCGATCCGCTCGCACCCACCAGCCGGTACGTGATTCCATCGTGTGCAATGGAGCACATCCGGTCCATAACGGCCGCACGCTCGCCCCATTCAACTGCGTCGGTTGGAACGGTCAAAAGAGCAACTTTGATGCCGGGATAGCATTCACCCAGCACCGTACCAGTGAGCCACTCGTCCTGAATGACTGACTTTGTGCGCTCCGTGATGTTGCCCGCTTTGTCCATGTCCAGCATCAGAATTCCGTTCATCGTCGATTCGCCAGTCATCGTAATCTCCCGTTACGCTACTGCAATCCAAAGGTGGGACTGCGTACGCGAACTGGTGGATACGAGGTGGCTAAAGTCCGCCCCAACATCCACGCTTGCTCGTCGTACAAAGGCGACCAAGGCGCGAATGCCAGGCCGGTAAACAATTCCTCGCCTAAACGCGGGCAAGGTGCGCTACATGGTCTCGGTCACAAAAGTGCTGCACTGTGCGGAGACTCAGGTAAACTTGTTCGCCGCCCTTACTGCTTCTTTGCCGGTGTTGCTACGGCTACCAACTTGCCATCGAGAACTACGAACTCGACTCGCAGGGTTTCGATCTTCAAATACGGCTTGCCACTTCTCGCGCACGATTTCTGCGCATCGATCTCCGAGTCGAATGGCTTTCCGATGGAGGCGATGCTTCCGTCCGGAGAGACAGCGGCGTCGTAAAACGAGAACGTCCCAGCCGATGCCGCAGCGGCGCGCCTTCCGCGCCGTTTTGGCTCTTGAGCTACTGCCGTGCCTGAAACTGCCTGCGTGGTAGTCGTCATTGTTCTGTCGCTCCATCGTCAAAGTGAGGTGTCTTTTGTTCGCCGTGGATTTGTGTTGCCGAATACTCGGCGATGAATAAGCCCGTCGGATTCTTCGCGCTGCGCTCCGTGACCGCCAGCCGAACCTTGTAGGCCTCCACAATTTCGTCCACGGATTCAGCCTTGCCGTTCATGTGGTGAAGCGTCCGTACACCGAATGCGCTGTAGACAAGAGGATCCTGGCTGGCCTCGACGCTGCTGAGCTTGGACTCCGACCGCGCCTGTTCGTCCTGAAGTTTGCCGACCGCGTCGTTCTTCTGCATCTGCAACACGGCCTGATGCCGGAGGTTCGCAGTCATCATGTTCAATGCGTCCGACCAGTTCTTTGGCAGAGAGTGCTGGTCATAGTTCAGGTAGTGTTCGAGAAACAGCCGGACGTAAGCCTCCTTCTCGAAAGACGTGGGAGCCTCGGCAGCTACGACGTTTTGCAGAGCGCCGGGAGTGAGCGTGCTTTTGATCGAGCCATTCGGGCTCACCACCAGCGCCTCGCCGGTGGGCGACACTTTAATCACGGTTGGGGGCTGCATCCGGGCTACAACACAACCAGCCACTGCAACCAGCGCCACAATGCAGGCAATGACAGAGATGATGATGGCGCGATTGGAGAACGCGCGCAGAGCGCCATCGGCTTCGTAGAACTTGGGTGATTCATCGCTCATAACGGAAGTAGCCATTCGTGGGAATCCTCGGTGACGCGATCAAAACTTGAGTTGTGGTGCGCCCACTTAAACGGAAGGTGGGGGAGTGTACGGAGGAGGCATTCGCCCGCCGCCCGATCCGGAAGCAACGCTCGGATACAGTGCCCCGGCCTGCATGCCACCACTGCCACCACCTCCGCTGGACGCGGCATACACTCCTCCACCAGCACCACCACCCGCGCTGCTGCCTGCACCGGTCCTGCCGGCGGACATCGCGAGCTTGGTTGTTTTCATGACGAGACCCACCATCACGCCGCCGGCGAGAGCGAAGTGACCGGAGATCAGGGTGTGCGCCGTGAAAGGAATGGTGAGGAGACATATGGCCAACGCAATCGAGGTGGCGATGATGTACACCTGTTGTGACTGCTGCGAGAGGCTGCTGTTCGTATTGAGAATGGCGGTGGCGGTGTTCATGTTCAGGGCAACCATGATCGCGCCGAGAATGGCGTAGAGAATCGGCCACATCAGCCATTCCCCAACCTTGCTCAGATATGCGGTCGCATATCTGCCAAGCCCCGAGCTGGGCAGGAGCGCAATGATGATGGGCCCGATGCCCCAGAGAATCGCTCCCCAGAACGTGTACCAGAAGCAGAAGAACATGTAGGCGGCGGACTCAATGAAGCTGCAGATCGCCGTCAGCACAACCATAAGGATCTGGCCGCTGGCGGCATTGAAAAGCTGAGTCAGTATTCCGTCGCCGGTGCTTGCGTAGTAGGTCTGGAGCGACTGATTGAAGGCATCGTAGACGTCTGTGTTGACGTTAGCGCCGCCTTGCAATGTATTGGTCACGGTCGCCATGTCGGTGATCATGGTCTGAAAGAGGCTGGTCCAGTTGGTGATGATGTAGGCGACGATGATGTACTTCAGCATGGTGACGGCGGCTGCGCGAAGATTGCCGCCATCAAAGAAAGCCTCGTAGATGCCAACCAGCGCCGTGACCGCCACCAGAGAGATCGCCACGCCCTGGATCGCCGTACCGATAGGCGTGATGCTGGCGTTCGACAAGATATTCGTGATCGTGCTCTGGTACGACGCGAAGTTTGTGGGTGTTGCCTGCAATAGCATCATGAGTGTCCGCCGGTTATTGAGACGATCTGGAGCCGAGTATTCCGGTGAATGCGCCGCTCGTGGTTGACTGCGTGGACGCTCCCAGCTTGTAAATTGCGCTCGTCGTAGCGAGCTGACCGGCTTTCACGCGGAGAAGGTCTGCTTCCGCCAGCTGGCTATAGGCATTTGCCTGCACCAGCCAGGCATCGGCCTGCACCGTCAATATGGGCGCCGTTCCGGAAGATGCCGAACTTGCCTGCCCCAGAAGCTGCTGCACGAGATCCAGTTCCCGGTCCGACACCGCATCCATCTGAATGGACCGCTTCATCGCGTCCTGGGCAAGTGCGTCGTTCATGTCAACGATTGTCTGGATCTGCGGCGGGATGTTGGTTGTTGATGCCGAGCCGTAGGTCGCCGAATAATAAGCCGGCACGGCAGAGGTTGCATTGGGATTGCCCGACAGCAGCGCCGTCTCAAATGCCTGGTTTGTCGAGTTCTGGGAGCTGCTGCGCAGAGTGTGGACGATTGACGCGCCCGAGCTGGCTTGCGTTTGCAGCCCCGTTGCCATCTGTTGAGACTGCTGCAATTGGTTCTGGGGGTAGACGGAGTTCTGAGTGAACGAATTCATCGCGGATGTCTGCGCGTCGATATCCGAGAGTGGCACGCCGAGGCTGGACTGCATCATGCTGTTCAATTGCTCGACATACGGGAATGAGGACGGCTGAGATCCATCTGGGCGCGAGCAGGACTCGGCGAGCAAAGAGCGATGAACAAGCCAGCGCCAGCCATCCAAGCGGAGCGGCGAGTGACGGGATGCGTTGCGAACTGCTTCAATCTGTTCCGTAGTGACATGAAATCCTCTCTATTTCGCAGGCTGCGTGGAAGTCTGATTATTGGTGCTGCCAGATGTACCGGCTGTGCTTGAGGCGCTGGAACCCGAGACCAGATACGTGCTCGCTGGTACCGGATGAACCATCTGCTGCTTGATCTCTCCCGTGGTGTTCGCCAGCGCGACCGATTCCAATCGGAGATTTGCCGCCAGGAGCTTGTGGCGGATCGCGGCCGAGTACAGCTCCAATGCCTTCGCCTGAAGCGCGGCGTGATCTGCGTTCCCCGGCGCAACCGCGGCGCCGGAGTCCTCAACCGAATGGGACTGGGAGATGAGCGTATTCGCCGTGAAATCCGAGGCCGAGGTGAGAGAGAAGACATCCAACGCCTGCGAATCGGACATATCGGTCACGGTCTGGGTGAACGATGCGGCTCCCGTGGCCGAGACGGGCGCGCCGTAGGTGCTCTGAAAGGATGACTGCAATTGGGACGGCGGCACGCTGTCGCCCCCTCGCGTGGCCGACTCCAATTGGCTGGAGCTGGCCATGGTGGCGCTGTTTGTAGGGAGCGCCATTACGCTTGTCATCCATGGCCGGTACGTGGAGCTCGTCGTAGAGATCGACGTTGTGCACTGATTGATCAGGGATTGTGGGTAGATCGTATTGGTTAAGAACTGGGCCTGTTGGTTGCTGGTACCGTCAATGTTCAGAAGTGGAGCCGCCCAGACTGGTCACGGTAGTAAACAGTCTGTGAACGCACTAAAGATGTCCGCATAGGCGTGTTTGGCCGGCCACACCAACAGCAATACAACGAGCGGCGCGGCGGCGAAGACACAGCCGCCGGAAGAAGGTGGTTTTCGTGGGAGATGAACTCATGCGTGTGCCTCCTGCGTCTGTGAACTCGTGAATACGGCTGGATTGGACTGATAGACCTCGCCCGATGCCTCTTCGGGCAATTCGGGGAGCGAGGAAATGCCGTTGGGATACAGCTCGGACAATGAGTACAGTTGGTCGAACATGGAGAGATCCGGGTGCAGACGCTGCCAGTAGTCGCGATAGGTCTTCTCTCGCGGCATTGTGGTCATGGTCCAGTATTCAAAGGGCGTGATGCGCACAAAGACGATCTGCGTCGTCTCCGGGTTGTCTCCTACGGCCAACAGGAACTGGCTCTGCTTGCCCTTCTCTGTCATGCCAATGCTCTTGACCGCATTGCAGACGATCGGATTGAAGTGCAGAAAGTGTTCCAGAACCTTGATGTTGCCCTTCTGGCGGCCAATGAGGCGCGTTGCCGTGGTCGAGAGGATGGCAGCGCCGATGGGTTTGGGATTGTCCGGCGTCCCGGTGAAGTCCTCTACCGACTGGGATACACCCCACACGCAGGCATTGCGCTTACGGGCCGTGCGGAATAGCTGTTCCACCGTTACGGACAAATCCCGCGAGTCGAGCAGGGACCAGCACTCATCGAGGATGACGATGGAGCGCCGCCCCGATTCGCCTGCCGCACGGTTCGTCGTGGCATAGGCGATCAACAGGCTCATCGCGGTCTCAAGGCGAGGATCGTCCTTGAGTTGCTCGATGTTGAAGTACAGCCAGGGAGCCGTCATGGGCACCGTGGTCTGACGGTCGAAGAGGTTGGCATACATTCCCTGTCCAACCCAGGAACCAAGTTTGAACGCCGCGATGTGGGCTAATTCCTCGATTTTCGGTTGGCCCCGTTCCTGGTAGGTTTCGAGGTCGGCCTTGAGATCGCTGAATACAGGGGTTTTGGAGCCCGAGCGCTTGGAAGCGATGCGGTCATACGTGGTCTTGATCGCCTGATCTAATATTCCGTCCAGGATGTCCGCATCGTAGTTGCCGCCACCGCCAATCATGTAGCGTGCGAGCGTCTTCAAGAACGCGACGTGATCTTTGGAAGGCGTTGTCTGTCCGGGTTCAAGATCGAATGGATTGATCGTGAACTTGGAGTCGAGCGACATCTTGAGCATCTGTCCGCCCATCAACTCAACGGCGGTCTTGTAGGAATCACCGCGCTCAAGGATGGAGACCTTTGGTGTCGCGGCGTGCGCACGTAAGGAGCAGCTTGCCGATGAGAACGCTTTTGCCGGAACCGGAGTTGGCGCAGATCAGCGCATTGGCATTTTCGAGGCTCGCGTCGAAGGGTGAATACGGAAGCAGATGGCGGTATGGTGTATGCCACAAGGTCAGCGGCTCGCGCTGCATTCCGCTCCACGGCATCTCCAGCGGCACCAGATCAGCGGCGTGTTCGCTGAGCAGGTCCATTTCACGACGATCACTCGTTGCAAGACCGGGCAATGTGCTGAAGAAGATGCGGCGTTTTGCGAGCGTCTCAGCCAGCGCATTCGCGCCATTTCTCCTGGCGATCACCTGCAATAGCTGCTGGCGGTAACCTGCGAGTTGGCGCTCCGCTTGCTCGTATTCCTTGGAAGTCGTCGCTGGTTTGGATGTGCGATACGTGATGGAGAACGACACCTGCGTCGTCTTGCAGGAGCCGGAGATCAGTCGCTCCTGGATCTCCAGCAGTTCGCGCGCCTGGACAGCGGCACCCACGTCCACCTTGTGATTGCCATCCTTGTCCAGCTGCGCCGCCTGCATCTTCTTGTAGCGGCTCTTGTACTTCTCAATCACCTTTTGCTGGTTCGGGATGACGATGTGGACGGAGATCGTGAGAGGAAAGCCGCAGGTAAGCAGCTCCCGGATAATTCCTGGGAAGGTAGCCTCGGGCGGCACCTTCATCGTGATGCAACCGTAGAGAAACCCGTCGATATTGAGGTAGTCTTCCGTCTCATCCAGGATCGAGACGCTCCCCAGCTGCTCGCGCGCGGTGAGCGGGCGGGTGTCAAGGTGGTTCGGGGGTCGGAAGCCTCGCCTGGATATCGGATTCGGACTCAGCGCACGGCTCACCTCCGCAAAGAACTCATCCGCTGCCATGCGCGATGGATTCAACCCCGCCGTCTTCAAGGACGACTCGATGCCGCGGAGGAAGCTCTCAAACTGAGTGACAATGGAGAGGTGTTTTTTCTTGCCGATCTGTGCCTGCGACTCGGCCGACACCGGCGCCGCAGTTTTTTTGAAGAGGCGTTTGATAGAACCAGAAAATCCGCCGCTCGGCTCAATCTCCGCCGGCTGCGCAGCCTGTGCTTTTGAGTCATCTTTGTGGCCGTCCAGCACGCTGGTTGTAGTGCGATTCAGTCGCTCGTGGAGCGCGGGGTCCCAGATGAAATACACTGCGGCCAGTCGCGTCAGAAATTCGCTGTGCTCTTCTTCTTTTCTCCATCCTTCAATGCGAATGGCATCCATGCGTCGTGCGACATCGGACTCCGTGCGTTGCAGCGCTTCGTAGCGGTCGATGAGACCGTTCGCGTTCTCAACCACCTCATAGCGGAACTGGACGCGCATGCTCTCTTCGGGAACGGTGCGAAGCAGGGCCTCGACCCGCGCCTTCATTTCGTTCATGGCGGCGTCGTCGCCGAAGTACGTCAGTGAGCCGCCAAGATGGAAGCCCGCGACGTAGCAGCCATCGGTTCGGACCATGACCCCATCGGCGGGCGTCAGTGCTCCTGGGAGAAAATCGCGTATGGGAAGCAGCGAGTAAATTCCCGGCGTGATGAGAGAACGGTTGTGTTCGGCGGTTGTGGTCGGCATCAGTCCTCCTCCTCGGACAGGTATTGAGCGGGAAATTCTTCATCGTGCTCGCACGCTGCATACGCGCGCGGCTTCGTGTACCACGCGATCAAGTCCTTCATATAGCCGCGTGGTTTGCCGTACTTGAAGATGGACAGTGAGGGCACCCCAAGAATCAGAACCAGCAGCATCAGCGCCCAGTTGAGGGGAAGAAATACCAGATAGCGGTCCGGAAAGAGGAACTGGCCGCCCATGAGGGCCCCAATGCAGACGTGGCCGCTGGCCTATTGGCCGGACGGCTCGATAAAGTGGATCGGCGTCGCGACAGTCGCCGGACCCTGGCGCGCCGCAGGGCGCGATCCTTTCCACGGGTGCCGGGGCGAACGCCGCAGCCGGTCCAACCGTTCGGGTGTCGCGCAGCGACACCACGGTCGAAATCGACACCGGGGCCCTCCGCTGCCGGATCGGCAACTGGGGAGACACCTTCATCGAGTCGATCCAGACCGACGGCCGCGAGGTTGCGAGGAAAGGCCCAGCTGGTTTGCATCCTGCAGAACGGACCGGACGGCGATCCGGTGGATACGCCCTCGCGGGAGGA
>CAVRNL010000077.1:0-11704 GCA_963722485.1 uncultured Acidobacteriaceae bacterium | reverse complement strand
AGCGGGCTGAATTTCGATGCTGCCCACAAAGGGATCGCTTGACGGCGTGTTATCGAGGACACGAACGTTATGGAAGGTCGCGGTCTCGTGAAGCAAAAACACCCCCAGCGCACACATCGCTAAAATGGCGGTCACGCGACGGGCAAACCACTGTGTCGAGAGGCTGGGCGGTTTCTTGGTTCTCAAATGGAAACCGGCGGATCGCGTAGGTCCGTAACGAGACATTTCAGCAACCGCGAGGGCGGCTACTCCAGCCGTGACACCGGCCATCAGGAATCGTGTCTCGAGAGATATTTCGGCGAAATGGCTCTCAAAGGCAGTCAGAGCCCCGAAGACGGTCGTCAGGAACGCAGCGAGTATTTCCCAGTGCTCTTCAATGCCGTCAGCAAACCGCGACATGGGAAGACCTGCTCCTAAGGATCGCAATAATAGACGAAAGAAACGAAGAAATCGAGAAGCGTTGCTAAGGAAGCCGTCGGGTTGGGCCTCCACCTCACTCCCGCGCCAACCGACTCGCGGGCGCGCGGAGGGCACCACCGACACGCGAGGGCCCTAGACATACGCGGAAGCTCCTACCTGATACCCGTGCGCGGAACCGCATCGGCATCATCAAACATCAGGATGTGACCCGTTTCACTGACAGGGCGCGCTCATTCGTGTGGCATCGGTTCGGCCTGCTTCTCTCGTGCTGATTTCGCGTCTTTGACCAGTGCCATTCACTTCCCGAACGGGTCAGCCTTCTTCTGCTCTGCCGCTTGCTTGGCTGCTTCGTCGGCAACGCCCTCCTTCGTCATCATGTCGAACTGAAGAAGTGGATTTGCTAATGGTGCGTCGTCCATAGAGCCTGTCTGTATGACCATCAAGTGAGCGCCGTTTGGTAAGTCGTAATCGGCTTGCGGCCACTCTATCTTTGCGCCGAAACCGTTCTGCATCGTGGTGCTGGACATTTTCGGAATCACTTTGTAACGAGCGAGTGCCGCCGAAAGGAACTGCGGAAAGTTCAGTGTCGTTGTGTTGCCCTTCACTCTGACGACCACTCCGTCTTTGAAGAAGATTTGCGTTTTCCAGTCTGTGCCTGAACTCATTTCGACGTACCCAAGTTCGCGCTTGCCGAAGAAGTGCGGAACTTTTCCACGCTTTTCTGCACAACTCGCCTTTTGGGGGAAAGGTCTGGGTTGTAAACGGTTCCATTGTGACCGTACACAGACTCCATCGCTTCTTTGACTTCTTTGTTCTGTTGTTCGCGGCACTCAGCAGAGACATCAGGGACGGTGATTTTGGCCTTGACCGAATCCACCGTGTCGCCAAGGTCAGGAATGAAAAACTTCTGCGGTTCACTCGCAGCCGCAGCCGCATCCTCCGGGTTTGGGACATAGGGCGGAACAGGAGTTTTCTTGTCTTTCGCCGACGCCGTGTAGACCACACCCACGACCATCACCACCACTACTACGATCATTGCGAGTGCATTTTTCACTTTGCCTCCTTGAAAAGTTCGATAGTGCGCCCTTCATTCTAACCCGCAAGTAACGTTCGTTTCCCGTCTCCAATGAGCACATTCCCCGTCCCGTGGAGCGCCATTACTCCCGTACCCTTGCCCGGTGATCCTTGACGAGCGACACTTGCATCACGCACGTTTGGAGGATGTCATGCAGGTAGATGCAGCCGTTCAACTCCCACCCGTCCCGTTGAAGCCAACCTGTGTTTTGCTATTCAAAACAGGCCCGTGCGCTGATTCATGGCGGAACTACCGCCAAGCTGTTCAGCAGTACAATCAACTCTACGTCAAACAGCAACAGCAGACAGCAGCCTCGCAAGCTACCGCGCCCCTGCAACAGCAGATTGCCGATGACCACCAACAGATCACGGTGCTGCAAGATCAGGTGACTGCCGCGCACACGCTAGGAATGCAGCAAGGCGCTGGCATCGGCGTGGGTGCTTCTCTCATCCTGTTCGTGCTGATCTTCGGTATCAAGAAACTGCTGAGTGGTTTCACCGTCACCAAGAAAACACAGGCGCGGGCCGCATCGGCGTAGCAGCCCGGAACGTGTGACTGAGAAAATCAACCAAGCAATGAAGGATGCGAGGTAGGCACCCGAGTCAAGACAGGCGGATATGGAAGTATTTGTCGCGCTCGTCTTCGTGGCAGTGATCGTAATCGGGTACATGATCGCTAAGACGAAGGGAAGGCAGCCCACCACAGCACAGCAGACCACTGCGCCGCAAATCTCGTACTCTGGCAAGTCCTATCCATTCTCCGAAGTCACCCACGATGTGAACTTCCCACACGTGCGCTCAATCCATACGAAGATTCGAGGGGTCACGAAGGAAAATCCTGACGGGACCAATCGACAGCAGATAATCAATCAGTACTGCCGTCGTGGGGACGCACTGTTCTTAGTCCGTGAGCCGAACAACCCTGTTGATCCGAACGCGATTCAGGTGAGGCGGATAGTCTACGGAGTCACCGAAGACAAGCATCGACTCGGAGAGCAGATCGGCTACGTCTCGCGTGACCTTGCAGAAGACCTCGCTCCGAAGATGGACCATGAAGGATTTGTTTTGATGGCGTGGATCATGAACGTCGCGGGCGGTGAGGATAATAAAAGCTTGGGAGTCAACATCCAAATCGAGGAATATCGGCCAGCAAAGCATCGGGCGACAACGCGCCTAAAGACCAACAGGAGGAAAGCAACACACTGATGCGAGTGATACGGTTTTCGTGAGAATCAGCAGTTTCAGCAGGAGGAAGATCATGAGCAACGAATTGCAGATCAGTAGAGACGCACTCAAAAGTCTTGGAAGAACCATGACCAAAGCAATCGTTCTGGCACTACTCGGCGGCGCGTTCGCGCTGCTCACCGACTGCACTTCCACGCCAAGAACAGAACCGCTTCAAGGAGCACCAGTAAGCGTACCCGCAGTAATCGCACCCACGAGTGCATGGATCACACGGGTGTGCAGGTCAACCCGATCGACGGCGTACGCACGCAGTTCATCGTAAACACCGGCGATTCTACACGTGACGAAAAACTGGTACTCAGCTTTGAGAATGGTCACCTGTCAACCAAGGACGAGGGATTGTCCTACAGACACGCAGTATCGTGGCTTCCATCGACTACGGCGACAACGAGTATCATGCGCGCGTCAGGATCAAGTTTGATGATGAACAACCAAAGCACAGGACTGGGTCATCTGTGATGGCAAAGATGCTTTGACTCCTCGTGGTAACAAGCAGTTCCTCGAACAACTACTGAAACGCAACAGGCTGGTGGTTGAGTTTAGCAACCTTGATGAGTCTGAGCATACCGTGACATTCGACTTGGCAGGTTTGAACGATACCCTGAAGGCCGCTGGTGTGAAGTAGAGAACTGGACCAGATGCCGGAAGCTTGGAGATGGCTCTGTTCTTCCGACAGAACGAACCTCCGACGCCGCGTCGCGGCATGGCCGCAAATCCAAAGAAACACCGTATTTTCAGCGGACTGAAATAATTAACGCACAATTTCTGCACGAATCAAAGATAAATTCCCCCTGGAAATGCCGCCGCTGCACTTATTAAGGAAACACGACAGCCGCGCACGGACCAGATCATCAAAACCCTAAGTGTTTAAGCCTCAGTCCACTCGTTAGTGCCCAGACAACGGCAAGAAGTGTGCCAGTCCACGCGTTAAGGAATAACGTTCGTCTGGAAACAGAATAAATCGTTGTTGAAGATCCTAAATTACATCCGTAACTTGCGGGTAGATGTTGGCGATAGTCCACTGATAGATGGGGGTTACATATGAAGAAGCTCGGACTATTGCTGCTGGCGTTTGTCGTCTTTGCACAGGCGAAGGAAAAAGATCACAGCGCGGAATACAAGGTTGGCACCTTCACAGGAACCGGACAGGTTTCGGACGGGTCCTACGCCAACTGCTCGGGCGGCGGTTGCTCAGCCTACAGCGCGGCCCACAACATCCACACGGTCACTACCGAGGACGGAGTTTACGCAATCGAAGCCCCGACATCCCTCGCTGGCACGATGTTGGTCGGCATGATGAGCGGTGGTAACTCACCGACCATACACAAGGCGTGGTTCATGGACAACCTTCACGAAGGTGACAAAGTGCTATTCGCGGCTAAGTGTGACATGAAGCACTCACAGCATCATTGCGAGTTTTGGCTCCCGAACCCCGACAAACCCGGAAAAGAGTTCTTGACGTTTGGTGGGTTTACCCCGGCAGTTTCCAAGACCAACACAACGTCGTTGTGCGGAAAAGGCAAGCTATCCGCCAGTGTGGAGGCTCAAGTTTGCGGCAAAGCCGATGACGCCAAGGCTGTTGAGCCGCCACCCGCCGCACCTGACGCTGCCCCAGACTCTGCTCCTGCTCCAGACTCTGCCCCTGCTGTACAGCCACAATCGGCAGTTGTGAAACCCATCCCTGTTTCGGCACCGTCAAAACCCGTAGTTGCTAAACCCGCTGTGCAGCAACAGGCACCCCTCTGCAAATCGATCATGACCGATGCAAGCGGCAATCAGACCTGTTTGGACCAACAATGACCCTCGGTAATGGCCGAAAATGGAAGGGAGTTTGAAGAATGTCGGTCATCTGGCTCGCGGACCAAGCATATCGTCGCGTGGACTATGAGAGTGAGGCTGATCTGGAGGACGCCATCATTAAAGTGCAGCATCGCCTCTTCGGATCGAATCGCTTTTACTTGGACGTAAAAAACAAGATTGGAACGAAAGGGTCCATTCAGAGCAGCAGTCCACTTAGAATTAGCCAATCCGATGATCGACATTCAACAGTTTGAAAACATCAAACGAAAGCACGGTCTCTATGCCAGTTGGGCTGTGTGGGCTGATGCGTCAGAAAAGCCAAAATCAAATATGGCAGATGTCAGTCATTTCAAGAACGAAAGTGTTTTGAGCCTTCTAAAAAACAATATCGTCATGGTGGGATTGAATATTTCTAGACCAGTTTCTGAACCATTTATTAATTTCCATGATCCAAACCCAAGGGCGAATGATTTCAAGATTCGATACGCCTTTAAAGATTCGGCGTATTACGGCGCTTACATGACCGACATCATAAAGTTCCGCGAAGAAGTAAATTCAAAGAATGTGATGAAATATTTAAAGGAACATCCAGAGGTCATTGACGAAAACGTGGAGATCTTTCGAGAAGAAATACAAGATCTCAAAGCTGAGGCACCAGTTATATTGGCCTTCGGTAAAGACACCCACACAATTTTAAGCGAGACCTTGAATAAGAATGAATTGTAGTGCACCCCTCAAAACTGGACACGAGGGGCCGTGTTTGAAGTAAGGGTTTGGCCGAACCAGGCACGAGCATCGTGCGGGGTTCGTCCGTGGAGTCCGCGATGCGGACGGTCATGATTGTACTCCTCGATCCAACCAGCGATGCTCTGCTTGGCGTGGTCGAAAGTCTGATATTCGTTGAGCCACACCTCCTCTTCTTTCAAGCTGCGATGAAACCGTTCGATGTAGCTGTTGCCTTCGGGATGGTTGTAGGCGGTGCGCCGGTGCAGGATCCCCAGCCGGTTCAGAGTTTCGACGTAACGTGCCGAGGTAAACTGCGTGCCGTTGTCGGTGGTCAAAGTCAAACCCGTTCCACGAGAACCGAAAGGCAAAACCTCAAGCACGGCGCGGTTGAGCGCCGCCAGGGCTTCTTCCGTGCGGCAGCGCAGACTCAGGTCCCAGCCAACGATCTCGCGCGTGCAGCAGTCGATCACCGAGACCAGATACGCCCAGCCCACACTCGGCCCAGCCCAGACCTTGGTCATGTCCGATTGCCAGACGCTATTCGGATGCAGTGCTTCCACCTTGCCCCAATCCTTTCTCCGCGAGACCTGAAAGCGGCGCTGCCGCACCAGTAGCCCGTGTTCCCGCATCACGCGCAACACCCGCTTGCCGTTGAGCGCCAGCCCGTGATGCCGTCCCAGCCACCAGACCACGCGGCGATAACCATAGGCCGGCTTCTCGCCACAAGCCAGGACAATCTCCTGATCCCGCGAGCGATCCGCACGACTGGCGCGCGGTCGTGCCTGATAGTAGAGGCTCGACCGACTGATCGCCAGTGTCTCGGCCACCAGCTTCGCTTCCTTCCCTTGGGCCACTAACTCCCGTGCCGACGAATGCGCTGGCCCGCAACTCACTCGCCCAGTACGTTTTTTAAGATCTCAATCTGCAAATGGGACCGGCCCAGCGCCCGTTCCAGTTGCTTGATCCGTTTCTCCTGCTCGGCATCGGGCCGCGCGGCTGCGCTCCTCCCCCCAAGCGCAGCCTTGGCTCCCGCTTCCACTTCGTCCTTCCAGCGGTAATAGAGATTGGGAGCAATCTCATATTTGCGGCAGGTCTCAGCCACGTTGCCGCTCTTCAGCGCTTCCAACACAATCTGCCACTTCTCTTCCGGGGTTCTCTGGACTCTCGGCTTTCTCGACATTCTCGCCTCCTGGCGGAGGCCCCTAGCCTAACTAACTTCCGTGTCCAGTTCTACAGGGGTGCACTACAATGCCATACCAATCCGCCCACTGTTGGCGCATCTCTACATCGCGCCACATCATATCAATTTCTTCTCTCGCGTCTGGCCTGTTTTCGTTGTCAAAAACATATTGCATCGGCAAAGTCACACCGTAATATTTCCGCCACGCCTTTATCAGTCCCATTAACGATCTGACGGCGAAGGTATAGTGGTACCTTCCAAACCTCCACTGTAACCACTCGGGGGTTTGTGGCACTAGCTTGTCGAACGCCGCTTTAGGAATAGCGATGCCCATTCCAGTTCTCTTGTTATCATTGATGGCCTTGGCAATGCGCTCGTAGACACGCTTTCTCTTTACATAATCCCAGTCACAAAACGGCTTCTTGGTTTTGTCGTGGAACGCGGCGAAATCGACCATATGAAATGTCTCAAATCCTTCGCTCCACCGGATTTCGTCGAACGCTTCGACAAAAGCATCCCAACCGCTCTTTGTAGAGATATAGCAAGCAGCGATTGCGATGGGAGATTGGGGGTCAGTCCCACTATCGTCCCAGTAAACCTCATACATGGCGAACCGTTAGCCAGTCTTTCATGCGGACATTGTCCCACCAATGATGAAGTAAATTCAACGATACGCCCGTGCTATCCTTTTCAGTCGCAGCCGCGACAGGAGAACACGTTGAGCAGAGAAAGCATCATTGCAGAAATTCGAAAGGACATCGCCCTGATGGAGCATGTCGTCAAACTTCTCGGCGGGGTCAGGATGGTGTCCATCGACACGGTACTGGGCAAACCGCACAAAAAGGCACGACGTAAGATTTCAGCGGCGGGCAGGAAGAGAATTGCTGCGGCTCAGCGGGCACGCTGGGCGAAGATCAGGGCAGCCAAGAAGTAGGGAGAGGATGGGCGTTCGATGTCCAAGTGATTCCGCTGCGGGAAAAAGGTTACACGTCGCACTTCTCGATTGAGGCAGGATAGACTTTGGCACAAGTTCACGACGATCTAATTGTCGCACGCCCATGTCGTCCGGGGTCGGGGTGTACTTTTACGTGGACTTTGACTTCTCGGCTCGGTGAGATGCTCCGGGAAGCTGAGGGGCTGTATGGCATTCGGGACCGGTCTTTCACGACCCTCGGGGTTGAGTTCCGAGAAGGTGTTCCGCAAATCTGGTTCCCCGGCAACTGCAACCATATCGCAATTCAACTCGGCACGGACTCGATGAATGACGTGAATAAAGCGTTGTTTCAGTTAGCTCACGAATGTGTTCACTTGCTTGATCCCGTTATTTTTTTTGGGCAGGCCTCAGTCCTTGAAGAGGGGCTCGCCACAAACTTTTCGCTTATGTACGTTCGTCGGAGCAACCCGTCCTACGAGACCGGTTCTGCAAAGTACGACGCTGCAAACCGACGTGTGGAGCAGCTTCTTACCCAGTACCCTGATGCAATCCGTCATCTTCGAGAAGGAGGGGACCGATTGTCAGGATTTACTGCGGAAAAGTTGACTGGGCACTGCACAGGTCTGTCTGCGTCCGCAGCGGAGGTCTTAGCTCGTCAGTTCCATGCTTGGGATGGTCGCGCCTAACAGGGCGCTGCACGCGACTGCGCGGGCAACTACATCTGAAGGTCACCGGGATTACGCCGGGCAAGCGGCCGCTCCTCCTGATCGGGCAGAGGAAGACGTTGGGCATCGCGGTCCGGGATGACTGACCGCAGAGCGGTACTCGGGTCTACTTGCCAGCCTATCGCAATCGCGGCAGCCAAGTTAGTCTGCCGACTAGACTGGTACAATCCCCGCAGCGCTCGCAGCGCGAGCGACTGAGTGCGATATTTTCAGGAGAGTTGATCCAAGAGCTTTTCTAAGCCGCCCGCCTTTTTCACGTTCATGCCAGCAGCTTTCGCCAACTGCTTAACATCATCGGTGCGGTTGTGAATCGGGGCAAGTGCAGCCCAAATAGATTTGAGTTCTTCGCCGAGTGCCCGTCTATAAACCAGTGCGTGGAACATGTTCAATTCCATCTCGGCTCTGATGAGGAGCTTATCGGACTGAAAGATTTTGTCCAAGCCAACTCCCAGCATTCGAACTGAAATAGGATTGCCGTGCGTAAGGGCGTGTAAACAGTTTAAGAAGGGCTCGTTCACAAGAGGCACCTTGTTGAGAAGAAAGCAGACCTTGCCCAGACCAAGAGCTTCGTTAATCATTTCGTCCATGCGACTGAGTTTAGGGCTGCCAGCTTGGTCAAATGTCAGTTTCTCAGCCACGTTCAACTTTTCCTGCGATGCCCATGCCAGAAACCAGATTCCCCTGCGGTGATATTCGATAAAGCTGCGCAGAGTGACCAACAGATGGAAGTTGTTCACACCGAGCTGCTTCTTCATGCCCTCGAACAGGAGTCTGCTGGCGTTCAAGTAACGAATAGCCACAAGGAGTCTGTATTTCGAAAGAGTCAGCAATTTCGTATCGGACATAAGTTGAATGTCTCTCGTTCGATTAGATTGTAATGCGCGAGAAGAAGGCGTTGGGCATCGCGGTCCGCAATGACCGTCCGCAGCGGCGGTACTCCGGGCTGCTGGCGAGTCCGAGGGCAGCGGGCAGGCAACAATCACGACTGCGCTCTATGGAACACGAAAAAGAACACCATCACGGTAAGGCAGCCAAACGCATAGATGAATGAGGCGAAGAGCACCACCGGAGCTTGCACGCCACGGAGAACATTAAGGACGTTGGAGACGAAATTCCACACCAAAAGAACCGTCATCAATATCGTCCCGACCAAAGCCAGCAGCGCCGCGTTTTTGAGTGTCATGGGCGGAGTATGAACGCGGTGGCTGTTGGGTGCAACTCCTGCGATGAGCGACACCCTTGAGGCTGGTTCCTAACCATCGGGGTTCTGGGGTGACGAGTTTTAACCACGATGCGCTTCCGAGATCGTTCGCTATGATGTTCTCGATGACACTGCATGACAAAAATCCCGGTGCCATGGTTCGGGCGTTCTGCAAGAAGCACCGCATCTGTGTCAGTTGCCTCCGTCGCTGGACGGTGCGCGGCACAACACGTTGCGAGGAATGCAATCAGGCGCAGGCAAAATACCAGAAGGTGCGAGAGCATCGAAACTACGAGCGGGATGTCAAAGCGGGAATGTGTGTGCGATGCCACAAGCGACGAGCGGAACCCACCAACAAGCGTTGCCAGAAGTGTCAGGATTACCACTATGGCTTGAAGAAGCAGGGCAAGAAATCGGTCAAATGACGGCGCTCTCGGTGCGTATCCCCCTGATCAAATCACTAGCCGACTCCTTCATTTTCCGAAACAAAATTTAGAATGTCTGCATGAAACGAATCTGTGTTTTCTGCGGTTCGAGTTCCGGGAACCGCCCAGAGTACCGCGTTGCCGCCGAGGAATTGGGCGCGGAACTCGTGCGTCGGAATATAGGGCTGGTTTATGGCGGCGGCAATGTGGGGTTAATGGGGATCATCGCAGACGCCGTGCTGAGGGCGGGTGGCGAGGCGGTGGGAGTCATTCCCGAAAATCTCATGGCGCGGGAGGTCGGGCACACCGGGCTCACGAAGCTCCATGTCGTCCGTTCGATGCACGAGCGCAAGGCGCTCATGGCTGACCTGTCCGACGCATTCATCGCAATGCCGGGCGGATTCGGGACGTTGGAGGAGTTCTGCGAAGTGGTGACGTGGGCGCAACTCGGCCTACATACCAAGCCCTGCGGCATCCTGAATGTCTTGGGGTATTACACTCCGTTGCTCCGGATGTTCGACCATGCGGTGGAGGAGCGGTTCCTGAAGCCGGAGAATCGGGCGCTGGTGCTGGCACGGGAGTCGGCTGCGGAACTGGTGCGGGCATTGGAGGAGTGGCGTCCGGTACGCGTCGAGAAATGGTTGGATCGGGAGACGAGGTGACTCCGGCCTTCGGGCCAAGGTAACGGCACACGGTTATTCCTTCCTGCCCAGCCTTACTGAATTTGTTGTTCCTTGGCATCGCCGTTCTCATCGAGACCCTGTGCAATCCACGATTGACGCTGAAGGGTGTCGAGACGATCTTCGGCTTCCTGAATCCAGTGTTCGTGGTCTTGCGGATTTCCTTTTCCGACGCGCCAACCCACTTGCTCACGTCGCTCGGCTGGAACCCTTGGGCCAACCATTCGCTGATTCGGTAATGGCGGAAGCCGTGTGGCGTATCTTCACACCAGCGTCACGGAACAACTTTTTCACCTGTTTCACGCCACAATGACACAGCGCCGGGGAACGCCGGAGAACCCAAGGCTTGAAGCTGCTCGGCTAGGAACCGACTGATACGTCCCTGTAGCGCTCGTTGTCTTCGTCCGCCTGCGCGAATAAGAGTTTCGCTCTCCAGCATCGGGCGACGTTCGGGCTTCGACAATCCGAGGTTCTTAGCATCTTCCAGTGACATTCCGAACTTCTGAGCGTCCACTAGTGCCATCGCCGTCCAGCGCATGAACTCGCAGAGCAGCTTCACCCGCCCGGTAGTGGTCGCAAGAACCTTTTCAACCTGCTCCTTGGTCGGGGGCACGACTTCTGGCTTCTCGTAGCGGATACGGAACTGCGGGTTCTGACGGGTATTAGGAATCGGATTCGCCGGAATGTAGCCCATGCCCACTGCCCAATTAAAGAAGCCGCCGATGACAGACCAGTGAACCGACAGGCTGCTGCTGTCACCCGTGCGGAAGGGTAGCGACATCCGAAACTTGATTGCCTGAGCGGGCGTGGTGGCACTGAGGAGGAGCACATCGTTCTTCCGCACCACTCCGCGAGCTTGTCCCCCATAAACTTTGCCTTAGTGTTGGTGAGTCCATTCTTCGACCGGAACGTCAGCTATTCCTGTATTGCGGCCTCGACTGTGATGGATTTCTGCCGGACGGGCCTGCCCTCAAGCAACGCCTCCAGATCGCTCTCAAGCTTGGCGGCGTGACGAAGAGCCTCTGCCTTTGTTCGGGTCCTGAGAGTCCACTTGTTCTGTCCCTGCCGGAGCTTTTTCCCGTCTAGAGTGGTTTGGGACTGATTCCAGTTGAACTCGGCCCACAGGGGGCAGCCACACCGGGGGGCGTAACGATCTGCTTTATCTGGACAATTCGCTGAGTGTCGGCGGAAGATTTTAATTTCCATTGCGTTCCCCTCATCGGGCTCTAGACCCTTGATACTGCGAAAAGAGGAATTCCACCGATTTCGGTCGGTCTGACCTTAGTACAAATTT
>CAVRNL010000076.1:0-22998 GCA_963722485.1 uncultured Acidobacteriaceae bacterium | reverse complement strand
CTTCATCGAATTCGACGAGAAGCAATTCGCTGATCGGCATGTTTTTCCTCCGCGATAGTATATGACAGCCCGTCGCGGCCTGAAAGTGAACGTCCAGTGAATCTCGGCGGCCTCCGCCGTGTAAAGATTCTCCCTATCGCGTATCGATCCCAAAACCCAGAAATGCATTTACTTCCACCGGTTCATTTCCCCGAAACGCCGGACGAAATTTCCAGCTATGCAGAGCCGCCAGAATCTTTGAGGTCGTTTCGGCGGCGCCCGGCTCCAACACCTTCAGGTCTTTGAGCTCTCCAGAGCGGTCGAGGATGCAGGCGAACACAACGTGAGTTGGACGCAGTCCATGAGGCAAGTCATCGCGTATAGGCTCAGGTTTGGTGAGGTCGCCGGAGTAACGATGCGCGGCGGATGTCGCATCGGCATATTGCATCACTGCCATTCCGAGCGAGGTTTCGATGTATATGGTGTAGTTGTCGCCCTTCAATTGGCCGTAGCGATTGAAGGCGCCGCCGGAGCTTGAGGTGGCCTTTACCGTGTAGCTTGGCCCTTTGCCGCCGCTGGTGGAAGAGTGTCCGGGACCCGCCGATGGTGCTTCGCCGCCGGGCGATCCGAAACTGGGGAGTGTGATGGTGGTGGTGCCGCCCTGTACGGATACTCCGGGCATGGCGGGCGCGCCGCTGGTGCCGGTGCCCGCACCACCGGGGCCGGGGTAGGGCGAAATGCCTCCGTGAGCGTTGGGATCGGAACCGTGTCCTGTGCCTTCTCTGCCCGCGCCTGAGCCTTCTCCTTGCAGTCCGCTGCCGGGGCCATTGCCTTTGCCGATGCCGGCTCCGCCACCGCTTCCGCCGAGACCGCTGTTTGCCGTGCCGCTTGGCGACATGGCTAGAGCGCCGCCGCCGGTCGAGTTCGGTAGTCCAACTTGTGTTCCGGGTTGGCTGGAGACGACGACACCGGTGCCAGCGGCGTTTCCTCCGGCGTTATTCGGCGGAGCTATGGTTGAACCGAGGTCGAACGGACCGCCGGAGCCCGTGCCCTTGTTGCCTCTTCCGCTGCCAGAGAGCGCTTTGCCGCCGCCCAAACCTGGCGGAGGTGGTATGACGTCGGCGGGGCCCAGCATTGAGCCCGCGGATTGGCCGGAGCGGCCGCCGTTTCCTTTCTGCGAGCCGGCGCTTCCTATGCTGGCTGGAGGTGGTACGACCTGAGGCGTCAGCGCAGCGCCAGCAGATCTCGCCAGCGACCCTCCGCCGGACGCCGTGGGTGGCGGCGGCACAGGCTTGGCGTGCAAGTCGCCGGTGGCGGCGCTTCCCCAACTGTTGAGATCGCGGCTGACCTGCGACGGTGGCGGCGCGATGACAGCGGGTGCGGGCAGCGACAACTTGGGCGTCGACGACACGTCGCGCTGGGGCGCGGAAACCGGCGGCGCAACCACGTCTACGGTTTGGGTCAGCGGGATGCGGGAACTGGCCAGATCGCGTTGCGCATCCCTTGGAGCCGGCGCGACCACGGTAGGCGCGAGCGGGGTTGCGGTCCTCAGTCTGTCTTGCGAAACATTCGGCGCGGGCGGCACGACGGAGGCGGTCAAGGTTGGCGAAGCGCGCGTGCTGGCGTGAGAAACATCCGGCGCGGGAAGGATGATGTTCGGAGTCAGAGCAGCGGCAGCGCGGCTTGCCGAGGCGTTCAACTCCGGCGAAGGCGGGACGGCGCTCATCGCCGGCAGAATCGGCGCCCTGAGCGACGAACGCAGGCCTTCGGCGGGAGGCGGTCCGGGATTCGGTTTGAACGCAATCAGATTAGCGACTGCGGAATCGGAATGCGGCAGATTCACCTTGGGAGCGTCCACCACTTTCTCACTGGGCTTATCGCCGCGCGCTACGCGGATGGTTTGCGAGCGGTGGTGGGCTTGCTCGCCGCCGGCGCGTCCCGATTTGCCGGCCTCGGCACCGCCGCGGTCTTGCGTTTGCGGCAACTCGTCGCCGGAGTAATAGATGACGTCCCATTGCGGACGAGTTGGAGGAGGGGGGATCTCAAGGCTCACAAAGCGTTCGGGGAGGACGATGAGCGCGGTCAGTAGAAGGCACTCCAGCAGCCAGCAGGCAATCATGCCGCGATACGGGAACATGCCAACGGGTGCTTCTCCAGCCAAGCGCTTCGGAGGACGGGCGAGCGCCGGACGCAGGGCTGACTGGAACTCCTCCCATCGGGACGACCATTCCACTAGCAGGCGGGGCGGCTCGGGCCAGTGGGTGATAGCTTCCGGAATGGTTTCAACTTCGTTCATAGAAACGTGTTATTTCCCCGTTTTAGAACACATGCAGGGCGGGCGCATTCTTCGAATCGCGATGAGGTTTTACCGAGATTTCAACATCCTGATCGAGCGCCACGAGAAAACGCAGCAGACGCTCCACGGAAAACTGCCTGAACTCGCCGCACAGCATCTTGGAGACATCGGGTTGACGGATGCCGAAGAGATCGGCCGCCTCAACCTGTTTCAATCCGCGCTTTTTCATGAGCGCATCGATCTTGAAAACAAGCTGCGCCTTGACAAAATGCTCGTCCGCATTCGGCACGCCAAGGTCTTTGAACACGTTCCGGCCGCCGTTTTCGTGTTCCTTCTTGCTCATAGCTCTCTCTCCTTGGAAATCTGTTCGGCCTCGCGCAGCCGTTGCTTCACCATCTCGATGTCCCGGCGCGGCGTCTCGCGTCCAGCCTTCGATTTCTTCTGGAACGCATGAATGACGTAGACCCCTCCCGCATACCGCAAGGTGTAGACGGCGCGAAACGTATCGCCGCGAAAGTCCTTCACCACCTCCACAACCCCTGCCCCGCCAAAGCCGCTCAGCGTTCTCGCGTCGCGATGCTTGCCGCCCCGCTGCGCGACGTACAGGGCATAGCCTATGTGATCACGGACGGGCTCAGGAAACGCGCGCAAGTCTCTGCGGCTCGATCCGACCCAGATCACTGGCTTTAAAGACGGCTCCGCGGTCATTGGCAATCCAAATATAGTGATATCACTATATTATGTCAAGGACGATGCAACGACTGAAGATCCGGGCGCGTCCGTTGTCCCAGCCCTCACAAGCCTCTTTGCTTTACGCCGCTTCGGTGTGGATTGGACGTTCTTCGAAAGAAATATCCACCTGGTCGCCGACGGCGGTTAGGGACTCGCGGATGGTGCCGGTCGGAAGCTCAAGCACGGAAGCGGCGTGGACGCGAACGGCAGCCAGGCGCCAGGGCTTGAGGTCCTCTTCAATGTGGATGACGATTCGCTCGCGGTCAAGGTATACGGCGTCGATTGCGAAACGCATGGCGAAGGTGTGGATGCCGTGGGAAGGGTTAATCCACAGTCCCTGGCCGCGAGCGAAGCGGGAGGAGTCGGTGGCCATGAGGCCGCGAAAGCGGGACCAGTGGGTGCGCGCGATCAGGAGATCGGTCGCGAGATAGGTGGCACGGGTGCGGTTGAAAGCGTATCCCTTGGGCCCGGACGGAGGCATGAACAACCCTCAATTTGTAATTGGTGATTTGTAATTTGTGATTTAAGACCAGAGGCCGCCGATCCCGCTCTTAAATTACAAATTACAAATTGCCAATTACAAATCCGCCTAGCGCTTTCCCGCTCCAACCGGCATGAATATGTGCAGCAGCTGAATTACGGCTGGCCCTACGGTGACGAAGAGCAGGGAGGGCATGACAAACAGAACCAGGGGAATGATCATTTTGACGGTGGTCTTGGCGGCCTGCTCTTCGGCGCGCTGGCGGCGTTCGGTGCGCAGGGAGTCGGAGTGCACGCGCAAGGCCTGGGCCACGCTGGTGCCGAAGCGGTCGGTCTGAATCAGGGTCGCGACCAGGGCGCGAATGTCATCGACTCCGGTGCGGTCGGCTAGATTGCGGAGCGCCTCGACGCGCGGTTTCCCGGCGCGCGTTTCGAGATCGAAAAGGTGGAATTCTGCGCTCAATTCGGGGTGGGCGGTGCGCAGGTCCTCGCCCACTCGCATCATGGCCTGGTCGAGAGACAGGCCAGCTTCCACGCAGATCACGGTCAAATCGAGTCCATCGGGAAGGCCGAGGCGAATGCGGCGCTGCCGCTCCTGCAGCTTCTTTTTCAGCAGGAATCGGGGAATGAAAAAGCCGAATGCGGTTACACCTACAAGCAGCAGGGGCGAGTTGAATCCGGTAAACAGAAGAACCGAGAAGAAACCAAAGGCGGCGAAGAGGACGCGCAGACCACGATAGATGGTAACGTGCTGCGGGCTGCGATATCCCGCTTGAATCAGCCAGAGCCGGGTTTGCGAAACATCCGCGGGCGAGACCGGCAAGGCGCGGCTCAACGGATCGAGAGCTTGCTGCATGCGCTCGCGCATGGCCGGCTTGGGCGCGGCCTTGGGACGTTGCCAGCCGATTTCGCGCAGGCGGGAGCCGAGCACCGACGAAGGCGCAACCGAGGCCGCTCCAAAGGCGAACACGATCACCACGATGGTGAGAAAAACGAAAATGGAAAGTGCCAGCGCCATATTCAAAACCTAGGGCAGAGGTCAAAGGTCAGATTGCGGAGGTTAAGACCTAAAACCTCGAGCTTTTACCTCTACAATCTCACCTCTGACCTCTGACCTGTACTTCAAACCTGTATCCTTATAATTCTGCGAATGAAAAAGTAGCCTATCGTCTGCAAAGTGATGCCCCCGACAATCAAAACGTGTCCAATCGGGTCGGTGAACAGCGGGCGGATGAATCCAGGGTTGAGCATCGTCATGATGACCACGATCGTGGGCGGCAGAGCCATGAGTAGAACCATGGTGAGCCGCCCTTGGGCAGTGTGAACGCGCACTTGGCGCAGGATCTTAAAGCGCTCGCGGATTACGTAGGAAAGGTTGTCGAGAATCTCGGCCAGATTGCCGCCGGTTTCGCGCTGCAACATCACCGCCGTCACGAAGAACTTGACGTCCACCAGAGGAACGCGTTCGGCCAGGTTGAGCAGGGCGTCGCGCACGGGAAGGCCGAATTTCTGTTCTTCGAAGAGCTGGCGGAATTCTCCGGCAACCGGCTCGGAGACTTCGTTGGCAATCATTTCGAGCGCGGTGGTGAACGCGTGTCCGGCGCGAACGGCGCGGGCGAGCGTATCGATGGCCTCGGGAAACTTCTCCTCAAATTTCGCAAAGCGCTTGGTGCGCATGTGCGAGGCATAGGCGTAAGGAACAAAAAAGCCGAGCAGCGCTCCGGCCCAGCCGAACAGCAGATTGCCGCCGGCGATGACAGCGACGGCGGCGAGCGCCAGGGCCGACACGGCGCAGAGCATCAGGAAGTTTCCGGCGCGAACATCGAGGTTCCCCTGCGCCAGCATTTTTTGCAGAAGCGAGACGCGCTCGGAGCGGCGCAGCCAGGTGTCGAAAGCCGGTATCCGGCTGAGTACTTCATCGCGAAGAACAGCCACGTCCGGCGCCGGTTCGCTCGCTGGTTTTTGAACGGTGGAGAGCCGGTCGCGGAGCACGCGAGCTTGAGCTTTGCGCTGATCGAACAACGACATTGCGGCAAAGACCGCCAGCGTGACCACCACAAACACCAGCAAGGCGATAAAAAAAGGCATCCGCTAGACCTCCATCCGGGATTCGAAGATTGCCGGACTCAGGCGGCAGCCGGCGGTGGCTAGGCGTTCGGTGAACTGCGGCTGGATGCCAGTGGAATGGAAGGCGCCGCGCACCTTCCCGCTTTCGTCAATGCCGCTGCGGTCAAAAACGAAAATGTCCTGCAGCGCGATCATCTCCGCTTCCATTCCGGTGACCTCGGAGATCGTGATCACCTTGCGGGAACCGTCGGAGAGACGCGCGACCTGGACCACGGCGTGGACGGCGTTGGCGATCTGCTGCCGAATCGCGCGCTCGGGAATATTCAGGTTGGCCATGGAAACCATGTTTTCGATGCGGGCCAGAGCATCGCGCGGCGAATTGGCGTGGACCGTGGTGAGCGAACCCTCGTGACCGGTATTCATGGCCTGAAGCATGTCGAAGGCTTCTTCGCCGCGCACCTCGCCCACCACAATGCGATCGGGACGCATGCGCAGGCTGTTGATGACGAGCTGGCGCATGCGCACCGAGCCTTTGCCTTCGATGTTAGGCGGGCGGGTTTCCAGGCGGACTACGTGTTCCTGCTTGAGCTGCAATTCAGCCGCGTCTTCGATGGTCACGATGCGCTCGGAATTCGGGATGTAACCGGAAAGGACGTTGAGGACCGTGGTTTTGCCGGCGCCCGTGCCTCCGGAAATGATCACGTTCAGGCGGCCCTTGACGATAGCTGAGAGCAGCTCCAGCATGGGCTCGGTCAGGGTCTTGTTCTCGAGCATGTTGCGCGCGGTGATGGGATCGCGGCCAAAGCGGCGGATGGAGAGGCAGGCTCCATCGAGCGCCAGAGGGGGAATGATGGCGTTGACGCGCGAGCCATCCTGCAGGCGGGCATCGACCATGGGCGAAGATTCATCGACGCGCCGACCGATGCGGGACACGATGCGGTCGATGATCTGCATCAAGTGCTGGTTGTCCTTGAACGACAGGCCGGTGATTTCCAGTTTGCCGCCGCGTTCGACGTATACGCGGTCGAAACGGTTGACGAGAATGTCGGAAATCGTGGGATCCTTGAGCAGCGGTTCGAGCGGGCCCAGGCCGAAGATCTCGTCGAGGATCTCGCGCGACAACTGCTCGCGCTCGGCAAAACTGAGAGGAACCGCCTCGCTGTTTACCGAACTGCGGATGAGGATGAGAACTTCCTCGCGCGCCGAATCTCCGGCCGCGCGGCCCAGTTTTTCCAGGTCGAGGCGGTCGAGGATCTTGCGATGCAGATCGGCTTTGACCTGCTGGTACTCGCTGCGCTCGAAGGCTTGTAAGTTGGCCATGCTCTCTACACTATTCCCAATTTCAAATCGAAGGATTTTGTAATTTGGCAATTTTGTAATCTGACAATTTGAACCCGGCTGGTCTTAAATTACCAAATTACCCGATTACGAAATTACAAAATGCATTTCTACACCGTTTTAAACAGCGACCAAGCCGTGCGCTTCACTTCCGCATCGTCCTTGGTCAGATATTCCGCCAGCCCGGAAATGGAGCGGGCAATTTCGGTGGTTCCCTGCTGCATCAAGGGAACGCCGCGATCGATCGCGGTCGAAACCGCGAAGTACTGATTGGGAATCCGCCAGAGCACGGGTGCTCCGATGGCGGCCTCGGTCTCCGCTTCATTAAAACCAGCGACCTTGCGATAACGGTTCAGCACCAGGGCAAAACGGTCCCGCGAACCGCTCTCGCCGAGATACTGGGCGATTCTTCCGGCGCTCCACAGGGAAGCGACATCGGCGTGGGCGATGATCAGAATTTTTTCCGACAGGTTGCTCACCAGACGAGTGGCGCTGTCGAGCCGGGAGGAAGCGTCCACGACGATGTAGCGAAACAGGCCGACAATGGTGTCAAAGAGGCGGGCAAAGTCGGAAGCGGAGGGTTCGATGGCGCTCGGAGCCGCAGGTCCGGCCAGCAACTGCAATCCGCGATCATGACGGGCCATGAAGCTTTCGAGCAGCGACGAGTCCAGGCGGTGCAGGTTGGTGAGGGCGTCGGAAACGGTGAAGGTGGGCTTGAGATTGAGATGCAGGGCGCAGTGGCCCAAAGGCGCCAAGTCCACGAGCGCCGTATCGTGGTGAGCCGACTGCAAAGCAAGCGCCAGATTGACGGCGACGGTGGTGGCGCCGCTGCCGCCTTTGGCGTTCACGATGGTGAACACTTTTCCCCGCGAACTTTCGCGCCCCGGCTTGCGGCGGGTTGCGGTCAGCCGGACGAAGGCCTCCAGCAGATCGGTGGTGGTGGTGGGACGCTCAATGTATTCGCGCACTCCGGCTCGCATGGCGCTGACGATGAGCTGGGGTTGAGTCATGGGGCCGACGGCGAACACGGCGGAATCGGGAAGCTCCTGATGCAGCAACTCCACCGCCCGCAGCGCCGAGGTGATGCCATCGGTGGCGATGTCGACCAGAATGACGTCGGGGGCAAAGGCTTGGGTTCTGCGGATGACCGGGTCGTTGGCAGCCAGCGGCATGGTCGAGTTGCTGCACACGGTGTGCGCCACGCTGGTGCCATCCACCAGAACCTGGAGCACGGCGCGCTGGTCATGGTCGGTGGCGAACACGGCTACTGATAATTCCGGCATGACTCGCTACTCACTGCCCTTTCTAAAATACGCACTCAGTGAGATCGGGTCATCTCACCATCGGGTCATCGGGTGATCGAAAGTCAAGAGCAAATGCGCTCAAGGTTTTAGATCACCCGATGGCCCCATCACCCGATCACCCGATTTCTATTTGCTGCCCTCGGGCTTTTTGCCGTCGAACTTGTCATGATCCAGATACTTTTCCGGGGCCACAGGACCCTTCGGCGCCTGGACGCTGGGCGCGACCCGGTGCACCGTGCACAGAACCATCAATTCCGAGTTGCTCTTCTGGTCGCTCTTGCTCTTGAAGAAAGTGCCGAGGATCGGGATATCGCCCAGAAACGGAATCTTGTTCGCAACATTGGTGACCCGGTTATCCATCAGGCCGGCGATGACGAAGCTCTGGCCGTCTTGCAGTTCGAACTCAGTGTCCGCCTTGCGTGTGCTGATGGCGGGGATGGTGGTTCCCGCAACCGTGACAGCGTCGGCGAAGTCCAGCGTACTTACCTCGGGAGCGACGTGCAGGTGGATGTTGCCGTTCGGCTCGATCAAGGGAGTGAACTTCAGTCGCACGCCAAACTCGCGAAACTGAATGGTGACGGTGGCGATTCCGCTGGCGTTTTGCTGCGCCACCGGAAAGGGAAATTCTCCTCCGGCCAGAAAACTGGCCTCTTTGCCGTTCACCGCGATCAGGTTGGGCTCGGCAAGGATCTGCAGAAGATTCCTCGCTTGCAGAGCTTCGATGACGGCGCCCAGATTGATATCCGTGCGAGCCACGAAGAGATTCAAAAAGTTGCTGATGGTGGTTGTCGGTGCTGTGGCCGTGGTGGTCGTGGTGGTAACGCCGTTTTGAGTGGTTGTGGTTGGGGCTTGCGTTGAGACGCTGAGGCTGCCGAACTGCCCGGTCTGGCTCAGGGCAACCGTGTTTCCCAGCCCTGGCATGAACAGGTTTACCCCCGTCTGCATCAGGGCCGTGCGATCCACTTCCGCAAACTTGACTTCGAGAAGAATTTCGTCTGCTCCGATCGGCCCGAATGTCAGCACATTCACTACATTCTTCGAATACGCCGACGCCAGCGAGCCCGCGTGTTTGGCAACGTCCTCGGTGGTGACGTGACCGGAAAGAACAATCGCGTTGCGCGAAGGCGTCACGTTGATCTTTTCATCGGGGAACAGGCGGTGCATTTCTTCCGAAGCCGCGGTGATATCGACATCCACGCGAAGGTCGAAGCTTTGCGAGCGCTCGAATTCGTCCCAGATCAGCAGTGAGACTTCGCCCGGAGCGAGTCCATTGACCAGGATTTGCGTGGGTGTGACGACCAGCGCATCCGCCACCGCCGGGTCCGTTACCGAGACGCGCTTCAGTCTTTCGGTGGTGTTAATCAGGAGCGACTTGCCCACCATCACGCGCAGCGGAGCCGCGCCGGCGGTAACGGTCTGGCCGGATGCAGACGTGGCCGTGGTGGAGGACTGCGCCGCGGGCGCATTGTCCTGATTCTGAGCAGGGGCGTTCTGAGCCGGGGCCGGAACCGGTGCCGGAGCCGGCTGCGTCGCGCCGCCGGGAGCTGCGTTACGCGCGGAAATTGTAGTCGCGCCGAGAAGCAAAACGGCAGCGACGAGGGTAAGAACTTTCATGAATTCGCACCTCTGCGAGGATGCACGAGCAAATCCATCGAGGGAATGAGCGTACGCGAACTATTGCGGTATCGCCGAATCAAACTTATTCTCTTCCCGTTTGCTGCCACGGATCATTTCTATCTGATAGGACGTTGCTGGAACTGTCGCCGGAACCTTCGCCACCACTTTGTGGACTTTGGGTTTGGGCGCAGCCGCCACCGGTGTCTCGCCCGGGTACAGCGAACTTGTCCGGGTCGCGCCGATGCCTCCTTTTTTTGTATCCAGCGGATTACGCAAAGACAGCTGAATCCGTCCTTCCTGCGAAACCAGCGCCAGCTTCTGCGCGTCATCGGGAGAAACCAGGAGCGTAATCACCGGGGCAGTCTGCGCGTCTCCGGTAGCGTTCCGGTCCAGGCTCTTGCCCACCGCGATGACCGCGACGTTTTCAAGGACGGTAGTGGTTTGACGGTCGTTGCCGGAGCCTTCATTGCCGGTCGCCAGCACATCCACGCGCGTGCCCGGCTGCACGAAGCCCGCCACCGAAACCACATCGTTCACCCGCACCGAAACCGCGCGCATTCCCTGCGGGATCATCGAGGGAAGTCCGGCTCCGGCGTTGAGCGCCGCCAGTTTGCTGGGCAAAATGAATTCACCCTTGCTTACCGGCAAGATTGCGCCGCGGCCCAGAACCTGCGAGGTTGCGGAGAAGTAGCCCGGAGGGACGTCCGATTGCGGAAGAGTGATCGCGCGGACGTCATGAGCTTCCAACTTGGTTCCGACCGGAATATCGTTGGCAGCCACCACGACTGCAACTCCGCGCTCGTTGCTGCTGGATCCCGCAAAAGTCCGCAGCCGGTTATAGACGGTAAAGGCTACAAGCAGGCCGATAGCCAGCGCCAAGCCCCCAATCATCAACAAACGGCTTCGATTCATTCCCCTCCTTACCGGACGACTCCGGATTCTTTCGTGGCCGTGGCGAACAACTTCCGCCAGCGCGAGGCACCGCCCGCAGATGCCGCGGCCCTATTGCGTGCCTACTGAACTGGCTACCTGCGAGAACACGTTGTTCGCGTTGCCGCCGATCAGTCGGACGGCGCCGATTACGAGTACCAGAATTACCGCCAGCATCACGGCGTATTCCGCGATGTCTTGCCCTTCTTCATTGCGCCACAAGAGCTTAGCAAAATCTGTCATTCCAGCCTCCGTGATCTTTATCCGGCAACTCGAATCCGGACGAGTTTGGGAACCAGTTCCCTCATGCGCCCCTAGTTTCGCAGATTCGGCATGGCTCTGGGAAACATTTTTTCACTTTCGTCACCGCCTGGCGCTGGGTCTGGGGCGGCGGGTGCGGCGGCTGGGGGCGTCCGCACCAGGATGATCGCCTTAGAGTCGCTGAATGCGACATGCCAATTGGGCTCCAGAAGGAGGGCTTGCGCCAGCGCGCACGAAGGCGGCACAAGTACCGTTTCCACCTGCCAGCGGTCAAGAACATCTCGCCAGCCAGTGCGGAGTTCCACGGCGATCTTAAACTGGCGCAGCAGGTCGTCGCCATGCAGATCGTTGCCATAGAGGTCCGCGCGGCCGTCCACGAAGACGCGATATTGGGGATAAAGTTTCCAGATGGCATAGCCGCCCCAGTCGTAGTAAGCGAAAACTCGCCCGGATTGGCCGCCGGCCCGCAGGAACTCGACCGCTTTCTGGGGAAAGTGCTCGGCCTCGCGAGCATCCTGATTGCGGGCAAGAGTGACCCATTTCACCAATGCGAACACGGCTATCAGAATGACGACAGCCACGTTGAAACTTGGCCGGAACCGAGAGAGGTGTGCACGAGGGAGGGTTTCCCCTGTGCTTCCCTGTGCCCCCCGTGGTTCAAGCTTTTTTCCAGCCGCCGGGAGAGCCGCGGCGATCACGGGTATCGCCACCAAAACGAAGATTGGTATGTGGCGGACCGCGTCCAGGGCGGCGAAAGATGTAAGGAGCAGGGGCGCGATCACGCGTCCCTTGGGCCGCGACCGGGCGCTGGCCAGTGCCGTCAGAAGCAGCAGCCATACTAGTAAGAAAGGACGATAGAGCCAGTCATGAAAATTCGGTGAGTGCCACTCGCTAATGAACGACCGCATCCCGGACGAGCGCAAAGTGTCGAACGGATAACGATAGAGTTGCGCGCCGCTGGGATTGAGAGGCACCAGCGCCAAACAAACCACCAGAAGCAGCAGCACCCGCACGAGGACGGGGCGCGCTTCCTGCCACGGAGTGTTGCCGGACGCCGTCTCCATCATCAGGCCTACACCGTACGCCAACAACAGCGCCGGTCCGAGCGCGAATCCAGCGTGCAGATTCAGCCATAGGAGAAAAAGAGGTGGGATCCAAAGCAGGAGCCTGGGCCGATCTTTTTCTGTACCGCGTTCTGTGCCGCGTTCGAGCAGCCACAAGAGCAGACTGGCCAGCGTGAAGGTAAACATCTGCGGCCGCACTCCCCAGCATGGAGCCGAAGCCAAGGCGCCTAGGACGGTCGCTGCCGCTGCCCAGTGCCTTGCTCCTCCATAGGGAGGACAGCGCGAATAGAGCAGCATAAAGCCGGCGGTCGTAACCAGTGCCGAAAATACGATCAGTGCAGCGGCGCCGCCGTGTTTCCAGAGTTCGTAAAACACAACCTCAGACAACCACTCATGCGACACCCAAGCGTGCCCGGCGCGAGCGAAGGAAAAAGGATCGGAGTGCGGCACGTGGCCGGTTTCCACGATCCACTGCCCGGTGCGCAGATGCCACCAGAGGTCGGGATCGGTCGCATTGCGCGCCGTCATCGCCAGCAAGCCGAACAGCAGGATGGCTGCGAACGCGATTTGCGGACTGCGCAGGGTTTGGAGGATTGGTCGCATGGTTTTCGCGATTAATCAATTGGTCGCGATTAATTAAATAGTTCGCGATTATAGTTCGCGATTATAGAATGCGCGCGGCTCTGACGCCGGCGCCGCTTGGGTGAGGCGCATGAAATGTAGAATAGGCATTCCCTTCGAACCATGCCGATCACGCCGAGACTGCGCAGCGGGTTGTTGGTGACGGCACTCGTCTGGATGGCGATGGGCAATGTCTTTTTGATATGGAAATCGCGAGTTCAGATGGCGCAGGGCTACGGCGATTTCGCGAATTTTTACACCGCCGGCGCGTTGGTGCGCAGAGGACTGGGCGCCGAAATCTACAATCCCGCCGCCCAGTGGAAAGTGCAGCAGGAATTCTCTTCCGCAGTAAAGATGCGCCGTGGCCCGATGCGTTACCTGCGGCCTCCGTTCGAAGCCTTATTGTTTTCGGTGTTCGCCGCGTGGCCTTATCCCAAGGCTTTGCTTCTCTGGACGGGCCTCAACCTTGTTCTTCTTTCGTCGATTCCGTTCGTCGTGGTCCGGGGCAGATCCTGGAAAGAAAGCTTTCCCCTCTGGACGTCGGTCTTTCTCATCCTCGGTACATTTCCCGCATTTATGGATCTGCTCATGGGCCAGGACGCAATACTGCTCGCTTTCCTGTTCGCGATTTCTTTCTGGCAGCTTGAAACCGGCAGGGACATAGCCGCGGGCTTCACTCTTGGCCTGACACTCTTCAAATTTCAACTCGCGATCCCTTTTGTCCTCATGCTGTGGCTCGCCGGCCGCAAACGCGTTGTGCCCGGCTTTGCCACGACCGCCTCCGTCCTCATTGCTATTTCCGCTGCCCTCGTTGGCTGGAGGGGGCTGTTGAAGTATCCAGGCTATTTGCTGGCGCTGAACCGGGCTGCGGACGTGGGAATCAAACCCGAGTTACAGATCACCCTGCGTGGGTTGTTTACGCTTTTTGCCGGGCGCTCGCCTTATCCCGGATACATCGATTGGGTGCTGGCTGCGGTGGCGCTCGCTGCCATTGGCTTCACGGGCCTGGTTTGGCGACGAGCGGGAGACCGTTTTCTGGCCGAGGGTTTTGGGCTGGCCGCGATGGTTGCGATCGTCACGAGTTATTACGCCTCGGATTATGATCTGCTCGTGCTGATCGTCCCGCTACTCGCGATGCGTACCCGGCCTCACGACGCTCCCACAGGAGATAGAGTAACTCAATATCTGGAAACGGCCGGATTGCTGCTTCTGCTCCTCACGCCCGTGTATTGGTTCACGAGAGTGAAACTTCACGCCGAATGCCTGATGACGATACCACTGACGGCGCTGGGCGTTGCCCTTGCGCGCAGGCTGAGCCACGCGTCTGCGAAGGAGCCTCAGCCCTTTCGCTTGAAAATGCGGAGCTCGGGGCCCGGCAGATGATGTCCGCGAGCTTCCTCGCCCCAGAAATAGCGCGATTCCGGGTCAGCGAGTTCGACCATTCCGACTTGCTCAAAACCACTGGCAAGATATTGCTTCATCCAAGCGCCAAAGGCCACAACTTGAGCGGATCCCGGGCGCTGGAGCCAGGAATCGGAAACATTGACAAATACCACGTATGCAGGCTGCCTGGCTTCGACTTCCTGCATCATTTGTTCTTGCATGGCAGGCCAGTACTTCTGGTCCTCCATCAGGCTGTAAGTGTAGATATATCCGCTGGCGGAGTGGCGATGCGCGTAGAAGTAGATTTCCGGCTCCGAGCCAAACACTACGATGGTATCGGTGGGCGCGGTGTGCTGGCGCAAATAATCAGCGACTGGGGCCGCTTCCGGAAACGGATTGAGAGAGTAGCAGGCGCGGCAGGCCTGGAGCGGGGTCAGTTTGAAGTAAAACTCGGCGTTATGGTAAAGCGCAAACGTCCATGCCGCGGCAAACACTATCACCGGGAGAACGCGCAGCCATCGAGAAGTGAACTTCACAGTCAGCCAATGGGCGGCTGAGGTAACGGCCACTGCGGTCAGGATGGCGACCCCGGGCATCGCCAGAATGAAATAGTGCGGCCTGAAATGAAGACTGGGACACACCGCGGCGGAAGAAAACGCCAGCAATCCGAAGACAAAGACGACAGGGCGGCGGACCAGGGGATTCCAAAATGATCTGACAATCCCGGCGAGCGCCACGATCCAGAGAGCGACGATCGAGTGGAATATGGAAGAGGAGTGTGTCGGCAACTCTCCCGGGGCCGCGTGCCATGGCACAGTGATGGCGTACTGACGTGCGTAGTCGAAGGTCCAGAACCAGAAGTTGCGGAAGACGCCGGCTCGGTAGAGTGCGACGCACGTCAGGGCGAAGGGCAGTGCCGCCGCCAGCAGAAAGACGCCCAGGTTCTTTGCCCACGTCGCCCATTCGCGTTCATTCTCCGGCCCACCTTTATTTGGCCAACATTGCACCGCAAGATAGAAAAACGCAAATGCGCCCAGGAAAAGTCCGGGCTGCTTCATCAGGAAGGCGACGCCAAACGCGATGCCGCTCCAGAAAAAAAATGCTGGGCGCCTTGTCTCTTCGGCTCGCAACAGCGGGATCAAGCCGATCAGCGCCGCCAGCACCACGAAATGAGTGGCATGGGCCGCGAACCCAAGCACGTCCTGGTGAGTAGAGAGCAAGGCATAACTCGATGCCGCTATCGTTCCAGCCAGCGCGCCAAAGAGCCGCGCCGCGACCAGGTACAGCAGGACGACGGAGATGGCGTTGACGACCAGGAGACCAAGATGAATTCCGCGGGCCGTCTGCCCAAACACCGCCAGGATCGCGGCATAGGCAGCATAAGTTCCCGGCAACTTCATGTTATAGGCCAGTTGGTAGGGGGGAATGTGCTGCAAGATGAGTTGGCCGGCGTAGGCGTACTCGCCCTCGTCCCGCTCCAAGGGCATATCCAGCAGGCGCCAGCGGATCGCTCCAATGAAGACGATGACAGCGAGCACGACCACAAAATGCCAACGTAAGAGGCTCCGCCATGGCCCGCCTGCGCTTTCTTTCGCAGAGGGATATGACTCTTCGTCCGTTGCTATTGAGTCGATGTGCAGTATGGTCGCACCTTAGCAAGTCTCGTTCGTGGGTGCAAGGTGGAAGATTGCCGGTGGAAGATTGCCGTAGTCGATTCCGCCCCTTAACTCCGTCGGCTCGCAGGGGCCCGTGCCTCCAAGACGCCTCACTTTTCCCGCACCCGCAGGGGCCGGGTCCATCGTAGAATGCTTGGGGGCCGTGTCAGGGGTTGGCAGAATGGCCGCAGGAGAGTCCAGCGTAAATGTCGGCTTCGTCGCATTCGGGTATATCCAGCATCTTTCCCATCGCGATCTTCGTCCAGGGCAATGATCAGCAGACGCTGTCGCTGAATCACACCCCTTACACCGTGGGCCGCAAGGTGGACCGCGACCTGGTGATCGCCGACCCGCGAGTGTCGCGCGAGCACGCTTCCATCGTTTCAGAAAACGGCGAGTTTTTTGTCGTTGACCTGGGCAGCAAACACGGCACCTTCGTCAATGGCGAGAAGGTGGACCGGCACAAGCTGCAGCGCAACGACCGGCTGGAATTCGGCGCGCGCGATGTTGCCTACATGATCTTCCACCCGCTGCACTCCACCTCGAACACGGCCCGCGAGTTTCTGAGCCAGATCTCTGTCATGCAGATCGCCCCCGAGGCCAGCGACCTGGAGAAACTCATCTTGTTCATGGAAGCGGCGCGCAAGCTCAACACCATCGGCGTGCTCGATGAAATCCTGGTCACGCTGCTCGAGGCCACGCTCAAACTAACGCGCGCCGAACGCGGCTACATCTTCCTGCGCGACAACGACGGAAACCTCACGCTCGCCGCCGGACGCAACTCGAAGGGCGAGCCCTTGCTTGACGACAAGACCATTTCTCGTTCGGTGCTTGAAGGCGCGCTGACCTCGAACTCCGAGTACCTGGTCACCGACACCAGTAAGGAGCTCGATGTGAAGGGGCGGCAGAGCATCGTCGCCTTCGACCTGCGAACCGTGATCTGTATGCCATTGCGCAAGCCGCTGGTGCAGACCACCCGCGCCGAGCAACCGGCCGGCGGGGAAGTGATGGGCGCGCTTTATGTCGATTCGCGCTTCGCCTCGCGCGATATCGCCGGCGTAAGCAAAGACATTCTGCGAGCGATCGCGACCGAAGCTGCCCAGTTGGTCGAGAATGCGCGCCTGGTGCAGGCCGAAGAAGCCGGACGCCGCTACCAGCAGGAACTGTCAATCGCGGCTTCCATCCAGCAGCGTCTGCTGGCGGTCACTCTGCCCGAAGTTCCTTTTGCGCGGGTGGATGGGCGTAACTTGCCGTGTAAGGACATCGGCGGCGATTTCTTTGAAGCCGTGAACACGCCGCAAGGCCTGGCCGTCGTTCTAGCCGACGTGAGCGGCAAAGGAGTCTCAGCCGCGCTGCTGGCTTCCATTCTCCAGGGCATGGTCTACTCGCAACTCATTTCCGGCATGCCGCTGGTGGAGATCGTCGACGCGGTCAATCGCTTCTTCACCTACAAACACATCGGCGAAAAATACGCGACCATGATCATCACCCGCCTGCGCAACGATGGCGATCTGGAATACGTCAACTGCGGACACGTTCCGCCGGTGTGGATCTGCGGCAGTAATAAGGAAGTGCTCCGCCCATCTCACGGCAACCTTCCCGTGGGCCTGCTGGCCGATGCGACCTACTCCAGCGACCGCTGCCAAATGAGGCCGGGAGACCGGCTGATCCTGGTGACCGACGGCGTCACCGAAGCCGAGAATGCCCGCGGAGATATGTTTGACAGCGAACGCCTCGAACATGTGGCCGGAAAGAGTAATTCCATGGAAGACGTGTTCGCCGCCGTAGCCGATTTTTGCGGAGGCACCCCGCTCAACGACGATTGCACGGTGGTAGAGCTCGCCTACACCGGCAGCTAGGATTTGGCTCGTGTGGTGACGGGCGCTCCGCCCCGTCCAACGAAGGTTCTTCGAGACACACTTTCGCGAGGCCCAAGCAGATTTGCTTGCCCTGCGGCTCTTGGCCATTACCACACATCAATAGGTGACAATTCTCACTGACAAGGCGTGCTCGTTCGTGTCCAATTACCGCGAGTCGCCTCCCCGAAGAGCAGTTCCCGCTCGTTGAGACGCAGCACCCGCCGAGGCAAGTGACCCAAATCAGAAGCGACGGAGGTTACCCTCGTCGCCGTTGTCGCGGCCGGAAAGGAGATTCCAGGTTATGACCCTCAGGCGGTGCGCTCTAATTTCGCTGTTGTTTGCATTATTGGTGTTGGGTTCGGGAGCAAGAGCACAGAACTGCTCCTTGGCGGGGCCGTGGACTGGTTCGTATTCCGGAGATTCCAGCGGTAGTGTTGCGGCGTCTTTCACTGAGACAGGAACATCCGTAAGCGGAACCGTCAACGACTATTCGCCGGTTACGGGAACCAATAGCGATGGGCAAGTCAGTCTCGGATACACAGGCAACCATGGCTATGGTTCGGCTTCGGGCACGTTCTCGGCGGACTGTTCGACACTATCCGGCACGTGGATCGCAGTGAATACCAAGAAACATAAGACAAAGACCGGCACTTTCACCATGTCCCAATGCGGGGCGCCGACCATGATGTTCAATGGGACGAATGTGGCTGGCCAGACAACCTCCGTCGTCGCCGGACAAGAGATTATGTTCACCGGGCAGGCACCCAGCGAGGAGTGCGTGGCGGCGACGGTGAGCCAGAAATGGTCATTGCCGCTGGAAAATGGGAAGCCGACGAAAAAAAATGCGGTGGGCGGCTATGTGGTCGGCCCCAACGCCAGCACGGAGGACCCCAGCAGGCCGCAGGTAGGGGCAGTCACGCCGCTGCCCACGGACACCACGACCACCAGCTACGGACCTTTTTATTTCACCTCCCCGGGAACATACACCCTGACATATCAGTACACGTTTAACATCGATGGCGCCTCAAAAACCAGCCCGGTTTCGACGGCTACGTTTACTGTAGACGGGCCTACCGACGTATCGGTCCTTACATGCGGCGGCGACGTGGACCTAAGCACCGGATGTACGGCAAATGGACCTTTGGGTACCGTTAACATCGGCACCTTCGACGGCAGCCCTTATCTCCAGTTTGGGGGCACAGCCACCAACGTCGGAATCGCATTCACCGCCTCAGCAGCCACCGCGCCGTCGGGCAGCTTTACATGGGTACAGTTCTTAACGAAGGACGTCATAACATGGACGCCCAGCTCAGGTGGCGCGGTCCTGACCTGCTATCTCCCCGAATTGCCGACGCTCGGTGTCTTCCCCGCGCTCGACAACTTGTTTCCATATGACTCCGGAGGGACGGTAAACGACAACCCTGGCACCGGGTTGCCTAGCGGTTTCAAGAAAATTAATATGGCGTTTTCTGCAGAGATGAACCTGATGTGGACGCCGACCGCGGATCCAGGATGCGCTGATGGCGATGCATGTACGATTCCGGTTCCATTCGGCTACGTGAATTGGAAGGTTAGTGCCACTGCCAAGCTTAATAAAAGCGGGACGTGGGTGCCTTCGGGCAACTGGAGCGCCAGAGAGTTTGTCGCGAGTAGCTCGTACCCCACCTGGACAAGCTGGGTGGAGAATGGGCAGATAACTTGCCACTAATGAATGAGGGTTAGGAGGAATTATGAAGGCTTCTAGCATAGCTGGTTGTCTCGGGTCCGCTCTGCTTTTGCTGGCCGCCGCGTTTGCGGAGTCGGTGCCGCCGTTTTCGCTCACGATCGCGGCCCCCCATCCGGCGGTAAAAGCGGGATATGGAGTGAAAGTGGATGCCACGTTCACGAATAACTCGGACAGTGTTGCAACGCTCCGGTTCTCTGGTTCGCTCTGTGATTATGCAGCGGTGGAAGTTCGCGACGGTGACGGCAATGTGGTGCCAGACACAGAGATCAAATCCAAGTTAGATTGTGCGCATATGGATGCGGGTGAATTCCGGATCTACCGGCTGAAACCGGGTGAGTCCAGGCGAGAAACGATTTGGGTGAGCAGATTCAGCGACATGTCGAAACCTGGGGAATACTCCGTGCAAGTGCAATGGAAGGCGCCGGAGGAATTTGGAGGCATGGTGGTGAAATCGAACACGATCACCGTGACTGTGACTCCATAAGAATGGCGCGGCCTTTGATCCCTTTTTTCATCACAAACGCCCAGTGAGCACCATCACAGACATCAAATCGACCGCCGGCGACAATCGAGATCGACCTGTGAGTCAGGGCCGAAGTGCGTCCGTCTTCAGAGACGGACTTCGAAGCTGCACCGGCCCCATTTACTATTGGCTCTTTGATAACATATTTGCGGAAATGAACAGGCGTCAGCCATCCGCCAAAACCATGAAATTTCTATGAATCTTAGGAGAATAGAGCGAAAAATCGAACTAACTCCTTATTCCGCAGTACTTTGCAAATAAGTCCTTTGCTCTCAAATCTTTAGAGACAGGCGTCCCTAACCCCATCATTCCAGAGACTATAAGAAGGGGGTGGGGGGGTAGGGGGGGTGGGGGGGCGTAAAATATTGGATATTATCTCATGAGTGAATAGGCAGTTAAGGCCGCGCCCCCGAATGAATCTCAACCGTGGACCAAGTCTTATCCGCGGCGTGGCACAGCTTCTCCAGCGCGCAATCGGCGCACTTCGGACTGCGCGCCACACAGAGTTTCCGTCCATGCCAGATCACCTCATGAGAAAAATCCGTCCAGCGCTCGCGCGGGATGATCCGCATCAGATCCTCTTCAATCTTTTTCGCGTCTTCCTGCCTGGTCAGCTCCAGGCGCCGTGAAATTCGCGTTACGTGCGTATCGACGACGACGCCCTCATTCTTTTTGAACCAGGTTCCGAGGACGACGTTCGCTGTCTTGCGAGCCACTCCCGGAAGACTCAGCAATTCCTCCATCGTTCGTGGAACCTTCCCGCCGAAGTCCGTAACGATCTTGCGCGCCGCGCCTACCACCGACTTCGCCTTGTTGCGAAAGAATCCGGTCGAACGTATATCCGGCTCCAACTGTTCGGGCGTGATCGCCGCGAAATCCTGGACAGTGGGATATTTCTCGAACAGCACGGGCGTGACCATATTGACGCGCACGTCAGTACACTGCGCGGAAAGAATCGTAGCCACCAGCAACTCCCATGCGCTCCGGTGAGTGAGAGCGCAAGTCGCGTTGGGATAGAGCTGATCAAGACCCGCGATGATCTGGCGCACCCGCTCAGGGGCGGGAGGATCGTACCCCGATGCAGGCTTTCTTTTTTGGGAAGCATTTTTCCGAGCGGGACCCTTCGACACCGCAGCTTTCGCGCCCCTCGACAAAACGCGAGCCGAGGAAGCGCGGTCGGGGGATGTTTTCGAAACGGGACCTTTCGGACGGCGTGCACCTTCCTGTCGTCCGCTGCGACTTGGTTGACGCGGCATGTTTCCGCGAGGCATCGGTCTCCTCCTAAGTAGTGGATCATGGTAACAAAGCCGCTGCCCTGCAGCACGCATCATCGCCAAAGGTAACTCGGCTGCGATTGACGGCTTGGCGGCTGGGTGAGTACTCTGAGAACTAAAGGAAATCTTGTGGCCGTTAAGAGCATCAAACTCGGACAAGTCTGGCGCCATGACGCAACTGGCCAGGATCACCTCGTCACCAAAGTGTACAGCGAAGTTTTCACGCAATACGCGGTGCTGCGGCCCGCCGAGGTCACCGCGCCCGACGCGCCTGTCGTGAAAGTGAAGGTCGCGAAATTGGCCGATGGCGTGACCTTGCCCGGCTTCAGCTTCACCCAGGAAGGGGCGTTCTGAGGGCGATCGGGTCATCGGACCATCGGGTCATCGGGTGATCTGAAATCAAATGCGTGAAATGCCCTGGGGTTGAATCTAGATGACCCGATGACCCGATGGCCCGATCACCCGATTCCAAATTCCAATGACCGAAAAAGTCCTAACCATACTCTTCGTCCTCATCAATTCCCTCGTGGCGGCGACCGGCTATTCCGGAATTACGCTGCTCATGGCGATTGAGTCCGCGTGCATTCCGCTGCCTTCCGAGCTGATCATGCCCTTTGCCGGCTACCTCGTCTATACCGGCACGATGAAATTAGTCTGGGTCGCAACCGCCGGCGCCATCGGATGCAATCTGGGTCGCTCGTCGCCTACGAAATCGGCTGCTATGGCGGGCGTCCCCTAGTCGAGCGTTACGGACGCTGGATCCTGATGGGCCATCGCGAACTCGATTGGGCCGATCGTTTTTTTCTGCGCTGGGGAGACATGGCCGTGTTCATAGCGCGCCTGTTGCCCGTGATCCGCACCTTCATCGCGCTCCCCGCCGGAATCTCCCGCATGCCGCGCGGCAAATTCCATCTCTACACTTTTCTGGGATCATGGCCCTGGTGTTTTATGCTCGCCTACTTCGGCATGAAACTCGGCGAAAACTGGCGCTCGCTTGGCAAGTACTTCCACAAATTCGATGCCGTCATCGGAGTCTTGCTGCTGGCCGGGATCGTCTGGTTTCTCTGGTCGCACTGGCAGAACCGGTTGCGGGTCGACGGATAATTAGCCGTTCGCCTTTCCCTGTGCACCTCTGTGTCCTCTGTGGTAGCAGCTTTCTTTGAACCACAGGGGACACAGAGGTCCACGGAGGAAATCGGCATCTCCATTGCTATTTTTCAATCGGCCGCGCCAATTGCGATGCCACCAGCTTCCACTCCCCATCGCGTTTTCGCAGGACGTCGAGGTAAACGTAGCGCACGCCGAACCGCTTCCCATCCGCTTCGACTTCATCGGATTCCGATCCGTGCACGACTGCGGTGTCGCCGAACACGCGAATCTTCCGTCCGGTCGAAACAATCGACGGATAACGGATCGCCGTCCGAAAATTATTCAGGACGTCCTGCTTGCTAAAGGCCTTCCTGCCTCGTTGTACTGCACGTAGTCGTCGGCAAAGATCCGCGCGAGCACGGCGAGATCGGCGCGCATCAGCGCGCGGTCTCCGGCTTCGTGCAGGGCCAGGATTTGTTGCTCGTCGTTCATTTGTTCGCGATCCTGCTTCCGACTGTTATCGACCGACATCACCACTCCAGCCTTGCTCTCTGGTAGAGACGCGGCTAGCCGCGTCTCGGCGCGCGGAGTTCGTATCGCGCAGCTACTCCGGAAGTCACTTTCTCCATCTTGCACAAATGTGTAATCTCACGCTAGGACTAATATCGTCATGGGACTTCTGAGCTATCTTCTGTATCCGTGGGGCATCATTCTTCAGGGGCTGGCCATCGTCCACTTCATCAGTCGGCGGCCCGATACCTATTGGATTTTTATCATCCTGTTCTCGGCCCGCTCGGTGC
>CAVRNL010000075.1:0-114003 GCA_963722485.1 uncultured Acidobacteriaceae bacterium | reverse complement strand
CATGCGATCGCTGCGTAGAAAGGGCTCGACTGGGTTGAGAATATCGGTATTCAAGCTTTCGGTCATCGCGCGGCCTCCACAATTGCGTTGAGGATGTCTTCGGGGTTGTGCACTCCGCCGCCCGCGTGCGACACGGCGAATGTTTTGGCCTGGCCGGCGACAGCCCGCTCCACTTCTCGCACCATCTGGCCCAGATTGAGTTCGGGGACGACGAATGCTTTCACCTTGGCTGCGAGTTCGCGGATCTTTTTCTCGGGGAACGGCCAGGCGGTGATCAGGCGCAATTTGCCGACGCGCAGGCCCTGTTGACGAGCCACCTCGATGGCTCGTTGCGCTACTCGCGAAGTGATTCCGTAGGAAACGACCACGACATCGGCGCCGTCGAGTTGCTCTTCTTCGACCAGTGTAATGCGGTCGACAGCGTTGAGAATCTTGTCTTGCAGGCGGCGAACCAGCTTGTTTTGGACCTGCGGCGTCATGTTGGGATAGCCGCGTTCGTCGTGGGTCAAGCCGGTGACATGAAACTTGTAGCCGTCGCCGGCGTGCGCCATTTCCGGCACCAGGTCGCCGTTGGTTCCGTAGGGGAGATAATCCGCGACCGGCTTGTGGGTATGGCGGCGCGGCACGACTTCGATCTGGTCGGCGGGAGGAATCACTACTTTCTCGGTCATGTGGCCCACGACTTCGTCCATCATGAACATCACGGGCACGCGGAATTCTTCGGCCAGGTTAAAGGCTTTGATAGTGAGGTCGAAACACTCCTGCGGAGAATTGGGGCAGAGGGCGATGATCTCGTAGTCGCCATGCGATCCCCAGCGCGCCTGCATCATGTCGGCTTGCGCGGGGAGCGTCGGCAGGCCAGTGGATGGGCCTCCGCGCTGCACATCGACGAACACGCACGGCGTTTCGGTCATGGCCGCGTAGCCGATGTGCTCCATCATCAGAGAAAAGCCAGGGCCGGAGGTCACGGTAAAGGCCTTGGCTCCTCCCCAGACCGCGCCTTGCAGGGTGATGGAAGCGGCAAGCTCGTCTTCCATCTGGATGAACGTTCCGCCCACGGTGGGGGCACGCGAGGCGAAGCGCTCGACGATTTCGGTGGAAGGAGTGATGGGGTATCCGGCGGCGAAGCGGCTGCCGGCGGCCAGCGCGCCTTCGCAGCAGGCGTGGTCACCATCCATGAAGTGCACGCCGGTGAGGACGCCGCGCGGGTCGGCCTTCTGAAGAGCGGGCTTGTGATCGGCTTTCTGAGCATCGGCTCTCTGAAGATCGGCCTTCATTTGTCACCTCCGCCTGTGGGAGTCACCTTGGTTGCACAAATGGCGAAGTCGGGGCAGTACATGCCGCACAGGTCGCAACCACTGCACTTTTCCGGATGAACGACGTGCGGTGGATGGTAGCCCTTGGAATTGAAAGCCGAAGAGAGCGCAAGCACGTGTGTGGGACAGAACTCCACACAGAAGCCACAGGCTTTGCAGCGCTCAACGACGATGGAAACGCGTCCTTTTGCCATCGGATCTCCACGTTCGAGGTGGTAGAAGACTCCACGAAAGCTGCGGTAATTATGCGGCGTGGGGGTACGGCGGGGTGTGACGGTCGTCACGAATGTACGTGCGGATGCGCACGCCCGGGGTGACGGCGCCTTAGCTCGGGGATACAGTGAAGAGACAGTCTCATGGTGATGCGGGGCACACTCCATCGTGCCTTTGATCACAGCAATCGGGGAATGGCGGACTCAGAATGTGGGGTTCGCTGATGATTTGCGGCTGTTCAAAAAAAGGGGGCTGCCAAATGTTTGAAGCCGAAATTGAGATGGAAAAACGCTCGTCGATTCTGCCGTTATTACTCATGGTTTGCCTGTTAGTAGGTATCGTGGGCTTGGCGGGGTACCTGATCTACCAAGTCCGTGGGAAAGGGCCTCTGCAAGCGCAGGAGGCGAACGGGATCGTGACCGCGGCGCTCCAGGGATCGGGTCCGGCCACCATCCGCTTCCACACTGGTGTGGTGAAAACCGGGGACGATGGGAAACCAGATGTTAACTATCGATTGATGGAAAAGGCAGGGTTGGTTAAATTGGGCAAGCCGGCGAAGGGCAACTTTACGGTCTCGCTGACGCCGGATGGGGAACACATGCTGGATAGTGTTCCGGGGGTCAAGAAATCGCAAGAAGCGGATGGCACCTTCTTGTACAAGGCTCCGCTGGCGCAACGGCAACTGGTAAGCATCGCCAGCGTAAATACGAACGGGGATAACGCGGTCATCGAATACAATTGGAAATGGGTGTCCAATCCATTGGGGGACGTGTTTGACGCGGGCGGTCCGCTGGTGAAAAGCTTTGGGGTGTGGGAGCGTCAAAACCTGATCAATAAGTGCGGAGCCGACTTCTATCACGCGGACCCGACCAAGGCCACGTTGGCGGTCGCGCGAAACGGCAAGGGTTGGAAAATCTCCGCGGCTCATGCCTCGATGGAGTAGCGGGGGCGAAGCGGAAGGTAGCCCCGAAGACGGTTCTCGGTTCCCGATTGCGCTCAGAAATTCGTACAAGAAAGCATTGGGCCAAAAGGAGAAAACGCGATGTCCATGAAGAAACTGATGTTGACGTTCACCGCCCTGATCGTATGCGCCGGTATGGCCGCGGCGCAGGACCAACCAGCGAAGGTGATTAAGCATGTCACGGTCAAGTCCACGTCGCCAGTATCGGGCAAGGACATGTACACCGCGTACTGCGCCGTTTGCCATGGAACGGACGGCAAAGGCGGAGGTCCGGCCGCGAGTGCGCTGAAGATTCCTCCCGCCGACCTTACGCTGCTGAGCAAGAACAACGGAGGAAAATATCCGTCGTTGAAAGTCTCGGCCACGATCCGCGGCGAATCGGATCTTCCCGCGCACGGATCGAAAGACATGCCGGTATGGGGAGCGTTGTTTTGGAGTATGAGCGGCGGGCATGAGGGCGAGGTGCAGCAACGCACGGCGAACCTCTCCCGCTACATCGAATCTCTGCAAGCGAAGTAGTTGGCGGCAGAGCGAGAATTGATGCGGCTATTCGGCGACCCCCGTAGGCCCGGACGCGCTCGTCCGGGCCGAGCCGTGTGTGGCTTGCCCCAGAGTTGACTGACTCATATGGTCCGGCGGCTGGATGTCGCTGCGCCGCATTCACGAGTGCAGTTACAGCGGCTGCGCCACCCAAATCAATTGCAACACCGGCTTTTCCGCAGCCTGTAAAGCCGAACCTATTTGCCTGAAGAGGCTGCGGAAAAACTCTGCAAGGCCGCAAGAGGCTGCCCTCAGGCGCTAAAGCGCGGAAACATTTTCAACGACCTACGGCACGACTAAAGTCGTGCCCTTCCCGAAAAAACCTGCGTGAATCAGAGTTTTTCCGCAAGCTGCGCAGGCGCGCGCCCATACGAAGCGCGTGTTTCGCCGCGGCCTGTAAAGGCATCCCTTTCCCTAGCGGTTAGGGCGAGTCCAGAGTTGCTGTGGTCACACGCAACTGCCGAGCTTACACTCGGCTTGGACCCTTCGACTGCGCTCAGGCAAGCTCGCGAGGGCGCCCGTCCCCCCACGATCCGTCCTAATCCGCTAGCGCGACCGATTCTGCGATCGCTGGCGTTGCCGTGGCTGATTCGATCTCCCGCGCGTCCACCACCGCGATGGCAACCACGCTCACGATGTCCTCCACTTCAGCGCCGCGGGGCAGCAAATGTACGGGGCGCGTCATCCCCATGAGAATGGGGCCGAGCGTCTCGCAGTTTCCGATCGTTGCCAGCAACTTGCAGGCAATGTTGGCCGAGGCCAGGTCGGGAAAGATCAGCACGTTGGCGCCGCCCTGCAGCGAACTGAAGGGATAGGACTGCTCCAGGACTTCGGGAGAGACGGCGGCATCGGCCATGATTTCTCCATCCACGATCAGAGTTGGATCGGCTTTGTGGAGCAACTCCACTGCCTTTCGGATCTTGTCGCAGAGCGGATGCCTGGTGCTGCCAAAGCTGGAGAAGGAGAGCAGGGCGACGCGCGGCACAACATCAAAGCGGCGCGCCTCCTGCGCGGCACACAAGGCGATTTCCACCAGGTCTTCCGCGGTGGGATCGACATTGACGCTGGTGTCGGCGAGGAAGTACAACTCGCCGCTGCGGGTAATCATGGGATAACAGCCGGCGACCTTGTGCAGTCCTTCGCGCATGCGGACGATCTGCAAGGCGGGGCGAATGGTGTCGGGAAAATGCTGGGTCACGCCGGAAACTAGAGCATCGGCATCTCCCATATTCACCATCATCGATGCGAAGACGTTGCGATCGTCAATTAGGACGCGGGCCTCGGCGAGGGTTACGCCACGACGCTGGCGCAGGCGGAACAGCTCCTGGATGTAGGGTTCGCGAAGCGGCGATACCGCGGGATCGACGATCTTCGCTTGTTTCAGATTCAATCCCAGCCCAGCGACTTTGGCATGAATGGTGGCGGGGTTGCCGAGCAGGATGGGAGTGGCGATCCTTTCTTCCAATATCGAGTGGCAGGCGCGCAGGATTTTTTCATTGTCGCCTTCGGGAAAGACGACGTGTTTGGGTTTGGCCTGGGCTTTGTGAATCATCATGCGCGAGATCTCATGGGCTTTACCCAGATGGCGCTCGAGCTGATCGCGGTATGCAGGAATGTCGACCGCCTGCTGCGCCACTCCGGTGTCCATCGCTGCCTGGGCCACGGCGGAGGATTCCCACACCAGCACGCGTGGATCAAACGGCTTGGGGATGAGGTAGTCGGGTCCGAAAGTCAGCCGCTCGACCCCGTAGGCGCGACACACCGAGTCCGGCACATCTTCCTTGGCCAGGTTCGCCAAGGCGCGGGTGGCCGCAAGCTTCATCTCTTCGTTGATTACCGTGGCGCGCACATCCAACGCCCCGCGGAAAATGAAGGGGAACCCCAACACATTGTTCACCTGGTTGGGAAAGTCGGAACGCCCGGTAGCGATGATGATGTCACTGCGAGTCGCCTTCGCCTCTTCGTAGGTTATCTCTGGATCCGGGTTGGCCATGGCGAAGACCATGGGACTGGCCGCCATGGAACGTACCATGTCCGCCGTGATGGCGCCTTTGGCGGAGAGGCCGAGAAAAACATCGGCGTTCTGCATGGCCTCCGCTAGAGTGCGCAGGCTGGTATTGGTGGCAAAACGCTCTTTGTAGGGATTCATGCCGGCGGTGCGGCCTTTATAGATCACTCCCTTGGTGTCGCACAGAATGACGTTCTCGCGCTGGACTCCCAGGCGGACGTAGTGCTCAGCGCAAGCAACGCCCGCAGCCCCAGCGCCGTTCACCACGACACGGATCTTGCCGATGTCCTTGCCAACCACTTCCAGGCCATTGAGCAGAGCTGCACCGGAGATGATGGCAGTGCCATGCTGGTCATCGTGAAAGACCGGAATCTTCATCGTCTTCTTTAAGGTTTCTTCGATGTAGAAACACTCCGGGGCCTTGATGTCCTCCAAGTTGATGGCGCCGAAGGTGAGCTCCAGCAACTGGCAGACCTTGATGACTTCTTCCGGATCGTGACTGTTGATTTCAATGTCGAAGACATCCACGTCGGCGAAGCGTTTGAACAGGACCGCCTTGCCTTCCATGACCGGCTTGGCGGCGAGGGCGCCGATGTCGCCCAGACCGAGAACCGCAGTCCCATTGGTCACGACGGCGACCAGGTTGCCGCGGGCAGTGTACTTGTAGGCATCGCGCGGATTCTTTTCGATCTCAAGACAGGGATCGGCCACTCCGGGGGTGTAGGCCAGACTCAGATCGCGCTGAGTGCGGCAAGGTTTGGTGGGAGTGATTTCAATCTTGCCTGGGCGTGCGCCAAAGTGGTAGTCGAGAGCTTGCTGTTTCGTAACCGTCATATGTGCTCCTCGGTAATTTCCAGCAGCCTGCGGAAAAAGTCGATATTTGATGCCTAGCCCCTAATTAAGGGGCGCCTGATTTCGGAGAACATACGGCATGGCGAAAGTGATGCCGTGATACGAAAACCAAGTTGTTCAGCAGCGTGACAGCGGCCTGATGCTTCGCGACCATCGAGATGATTAACCCACACTGCTTCGCCCTGTGCCCGGGCTTGACGAACATGGGCACACTATGGCTCTTTCCCCGCCAAGTGCGCTGTGATGCCGCTCACGCGATGTAGTGAGGGGTTGGTCGTCAGCGTAACCCATCGGCCTAACATTGGGAAAGCGATGGGCTCTAAGATAAGGCTTGAACCTCACCGCAGCGGGGATGGGCGGCGATAGGGCCCAATCGAAATCCTGTGGTGGGCCTGCGATTGATCGCCCCAGTGCATCCCGGCCAACGGACAAGAGGTAAGGGAGTGGCATGTGAGGAGCATCACAATAGCATGTGTCTGGCAACACAGCCAAGCGTTTCATCCCGACGGAAACTGACCTCAGACGAGGACTGGCTACTTGGACTGCGCAAGACGCGACCCAGGCAAGCGAGCCGGGCCCGAGGTCTTGCCAGGAGGCTGGTTCATGCTCTCGCCCTACGGAATGGAGATTGTAGAAAGCTGCATTACATGCAAGCTGCGCACGGATCGTATCTTCTGCGATCTGCCGGACACCGCGCTGCAGGCCTTTGAAGAGATCAAGTACGCGACCGCATATCCGCAGGGCGCGGTGTTGTTTGTCGAAGGACAAATGCCGCGCGGAATTTTTGTGCTCTGCAAAGGCAGCGTCAAGATGTCCATTAACTCTCCCAATGGCCGAACGGTGATTGTGAAACTGGCCGAGCCGGGAGAAGTGCTGGGATTGAGTGCCACGATCTCCGGCAAACCTTACGAGGTGACGGCGGAGACGATCGATCCCACCCAGGTCAATTTCGTCAAGCGCGACGACTTTCTGCGCTTTCTCAAGGACGATGTGGAGGCCTGCTTCAAGGTGGCCGAGCAGTTGAGCGAGAAGTATCACAGCGCCTGCAAGGAAGCGGGTTCGCTCGGGCTGTCGCACTCCGCCGCCGAGAAACTGGCTAAGTTGCTTTTGGAATGGAGTTCGAAGAACGGCGAAGGCACGAAATCGGAGCCTCGGCTGAAGCTTCGACTCACCCACGAGGAAATCGCGCAGATGATCGGAACGTCGCGGGAGACGGTTACACGGTTGTTTGCCGATATGAGGAAGCGCCAGATCGTGCAGTCGAAAGGCTCGACGCTGGTGATTCGCAACACAGGGGCGCTGCGCGAACTCGCCAACCACAATAATTAGCCGCCGCGTGGCGATGAAGCGCCTGACGTCCCGTCCGGCGGGACCCTTCGGCTTCGCGAGCGTGCCCGTCCTTCTGCCCCTCCTTCTACGAATATGATCCGCGAAAGATCCAGGCGGAGTCGACTGATCCGCACTAGAACTCGTCTCATAAAATGGTTCATCGAGCAGGCTGTCCGGTCCTCAGGGGTTAAAGCCCCCGTCTTTGTTGCCCTTGAGCGGCACGACTGAAGTCGTGCCCTTCCCCAAAACCTCCGAAAACAAGGGTCGTTCAGCGGGCTGAGACGGGGCAAGCCCCGTCTCTACTGAAGGTGGGGTTTTCCCGCAAGCTGTGAAGCCGTGCCCTACCCAAGGCCATTTATGACACCAGTTCTAATACCTATCGGCGGTAAACCAGGAATCGAGGGCTGAGGGAGCGCCGATTATTCCTCCCGGGGTAACGGTTGCCGTACTCACATCGAAGCCGTAAATCTCGATGAAAAATCCGGGGCCTACGTAGTAGTTTCCATATGCGATCGTGCCGTCGGGACTGAATTGTTCCACTCCGTAGGGAATGTAATTTGACGTGTCGACAATCTTCTTCGCGCCCAATTCGACCTTTTCGATCTGAGTGGTGCCTGGGGAAATTCCCAAGAAAAGGTATTTGCCCGAGGGATGGACGAGAGTCGGAGTGTTAAAGTAGCCACACGCCTCGAGCATCGATGCAGTGCACTGGACCAGCGGAGTAGTGACATTCGGCTGCACCTGGTAGATATTGACCACATTGACGCCCAGCTGGTAGCTGTTGGGTACGACGAAGTCGAACATACGGTTGTTTACGAATTGAACACTTTCGCCGCCTTGGCTGGAATTGTTCCAGCTGTATATCTCGACGTCGGGACCCAGCGCGCCAGTTTGAGGGTTGATCGTTCGCTGGTTGTAGAGGGACTTGTCGCCACCAGGGTAACTGCAGGACACTTGGTCATAAAGTTTGTTGCCGTTCGCATTGAAGCCGTCGAGGAGCAGTCCGCAATCCTGTGCACTGGGGTCGTTGGCGAGTTCGTATTGCGCCTCGACTTGTGGTTGGCTGATCTTTCCTGTGTTGGAATCCACCAGATACCGCCGGATCGTGAACGTCGTGTCTTGGCGACCGGCGCGGCCGGCATGGACCATGTAAAAGAAGTTGGCTTGGGGATCAATGATCGGACCTCCGTACAAGCCGGTGACATTGATCTTCTGAACTGCCGGAGTCTGGGGCGCTCCCGAGGCATCCGTCGCATATACCCAAAGATACTGCGGGCTGGACTGCGCAGGAGAGCTGTAAGCAGTGTAGTAGAGAAAGCGATCGTTCGAAGACGAGACGATGTTGGGATAGGTGGACTCCGGCAGCGTGAGCGTGCCGACTTGAGTGGCGTACAGGGTCTGCGGGTCTATGTCGTAGGTGGTGAGAGTTGAACCGTCGATCACATACACGACTTGAACTGCCGATGACGCAAGAGGACCGGAATCTACTTGTGGGTTGGGCTTCTGGGCTAGGGCCAAGGACGGAAGGCAAACGATCAGAGAAAGCAGTGCGGCACGCATCATACTTCACCTCATGGGAGTTTCGACTTAGGTGAGTCCGCGGCAAGATGAGGTTGTCCACAGCTTCGCAATTTGTGTGGCTTGTATCAAGATGAGCCGTCCATGAGATCCCGCGTCGCCGGGAGGATCGGGGTGCCTGCCGATCGACTGTTTGCAAGTGAGGAGAACGCGAATATCCTCGTGACCAAGATCACAATTTCTGGTGATGACAGTCACCGCCGGGCGTTCAGTTCTCTCTTATTGTTGCGCGTGGGGTAGGGTGACAGAGCCCCGGTTCCTGTAGGGAGGGAAACCGCAGATGGCTTCGGCAAACGGCGACGGGCAGCATTCGAATTCAGTACATCCAAGCAAGCCGCGATTGATTTTCTGGGAGTTGACGAAAGGGTGCAATCTCCGCTGTATCCACTGCCGCGCCAGCGCCACCGAGCTGAGCGCGCCTACGGACCTCTCCACTAAGGCAGCGCGCGACATCATCGATCAGATTGCGGCCGTTTCTACTCCCATCCTGGTGTTGAGCGGTGGTGAACCGCTTTTCCGTTCGGATATTTTTCAGTTGGCACGTTATGGCACGGACAAGGGGCTGCGGGTTGCGCTGGCCACGAACGGCACGCTGGTGACCAAGCACGTCGCGCGCATGATCGTCGATAGCGGAGTGCAGCGCGTTGCCATTAGCTTGGACGGCGCGGATGCGCTTACCCACGATAGTTTCCGCGGCATTCCCGGCGCGTTCGATGCCGCGATTGCCGGGTTTCGCAACCTTAAGAATCTGGGCATGTCGGTGCAGATCAATACCACCATCGCCCGCCACAACGCGCATCAGCTTCCGCAGGTGCTCGAACTGGCGAAGTCGCTGGGCGCGGATGCGCTGCACACCTTCCTGCTGGTGCCGGTAGGTTGCGGAGTGGATATCGCCGCCGAACAGATGGTTCCGCCGGAAGAGTACGAGCGGATGCTGAACTGGTTCTACGATCGCTCGCTCGAAGGCGGCATCGAAATGAAGGCGACCTGCGCGCCGCATTACTTCCGCGTGGTTCGTCAGCGGCGCGTTGCGGAACACCGTTCCGAAGCGGCCGCTCACGCCGCAAAGACTGTAAATGAAGCGGCGCCATCTTCGCCCGGTATTGGCGCGACGGAGATGGTAATGCCCGGATCGACTGGCATCGAACTGAAGGCTCGCGGACATGGGCAGCCAGTGGGACACCCGGGAAGTCATCCTTCCGACATGAACGCCATGACCAAGGGATGTCTGGCGGGAACCGCAGTATGTTTCATCTCGCATCAGGGCGAGGTCTTTCCTTGTGGATATCTGCCGGCGCTGGCAGGAGATCTGAGAAAGCAGGCGTTCGCCGACATCTGGGAGAACTCGGTGGTGTTCAATCAACTGCGCGACACCAACAACCTGCAGGGCAAATGCGGCTGCTGCGAGTTTCGCAACATTTGCATGGGTTGCCGCGCGCGGGCTTATGCGGCCACCGGGAACTATCTCGATGAAGAGCCGTTCTGCGTTTACCAACCGCAGGCGAAAGGTCTGAAGAAGGAGACGGATATAACGCCGGTGGAAGTCGCACACTAAAGGCGCCTTGGGCTTTTAGCTGTGGGCTTTTAGCTAATGCTCAAAGGCTAAGAGCTAAAAGCGGTTTTCTCTTCTGCTTGGGTGTCTCCGTGGTGAAGGAGCCGTAGGGGCCAAAAGACACGAATCCAGCGTGATATCCCGCAATTCAGTCTCATAACTCGCAGTTCCCTGCTCCTCTTAATTGCACTAACTCACTGAAAATAATACGGATTGCTGTGCGGGCGCGATGGCACGCCAGGTGCTTTTCCTATGGGTGATCTCCAAGGAGATACACACGTGGAACCCGCTCTCATGGTGGTTGGCCTGAACTACCGCACAGCCCCAGTGGCCGTACGGGAGCGTTTCTGGATCGGCGAAAACCGGCGCTACGAAGCTTTGGTGCAGTTGTCGCGGGCGGAAGGCATCGAAGAAGTCATCGTCATAGCCACCTGCAACCGAACTGAGTTCTGGCTGTGGGCGACCGACGTCACCCTGGCCGCCAACTCCGTCATGCGGCTGCTGGGCGCCGAATACGGTCTCAAGCTGTGCGAGTGGAAGCATTTCTACCGCCTGCTGGATGAAGCAGCGCTTCTGCATATCTTCCGGGTCGCATCCCGGCTCGACTCCATGGTGGTCGGCGAGCCCCAGGTGGTTGCTCAGGTAAAGGAGGCTTGGAAGCAGGCGCAGAAGGTGGGGACGACAGGCCGGTTTCTCGACGCTGTATTGCAGAAGGCGCTCACCGTCTCAGAGCGCGTGCGCAGCGAAACGGCCATTGGTAACGCGGCGGTTTCGATTCCTTACGCTGCCGTGGAAGTTGCGCGCCAGATTTTCGGAACCCTGGAAAACAAGAAAGTGCTGCTGCTGGGCGCGGGCCAGATGAGTGAGCTCTCGGCCCGAGAGTTACTCAAACAGGGCGCGGGTTCGGTTTCCGTGGGTGTCGTCAATCGCACCCTCGAGCACGCGGTGGAACTGGCGGCGAAATTGGGTGGACTTGCCATCCCGTTTGAGGAGCGCTGGCAACCCATGGCGGAAGCCGACATCATCATTAGCTCAACTTCTTGCCCGCACACGATCCTCAGCCGCGAAGAGGTCGAGTTCATGGTTCGCGGGCGCACCGACAACGACCGGCCCCTGGTGATCGCCGATATCGCCATGCCCCGCGACGTAGATCCCGCGGTGCGCAACGTCAAGGGCGTTTTCCTTTATGACCTTGACGACCTGGAAAACGTGCCGGACGGCAATGCGGGCGAGCGTGACCTTGCTGCCGCGGCCGCGCAGAAGATTCTGTACGCCGAGGCACAGGGATTCCGTGGCAAGCTGATGGCGGAGCGCGTGGTTCCGACCATCGTCGCACTGCGCCTGCGGTTGGATGAGATTTGCCGGCAAGAACTGGATTCCTTCCGGCTAGAGAACGGACCCTTCTCCAAGGACCAGGACGAAATGTTAAACGCCATGATGTCGCGGATGACGCAGCGGATCGCAGGCTCGCTGGCCCGCGAACTCAAAGGGCTTCCCGAGAAGATGGACCAGGAACAGATGACAGTTGCGTTGCGGCGGCTGTTCCACCTGCAAGCCGCCGAGCAGCCGAGTGCCGGCACCAGACTCTGAAAAGCGATAGGGAGTTTCCAACCTGCGGGTGGGCGAGGATCCGGGCACGATCTTGCCCTCGGCCCCATCCGCGCTACGAATCAGCAGAAGAGGCGTAAGACGGACCTATTGAGGGAAGTTCATGCGGCGTAGAAGATCCTGGAAGCGAGGATCGGAGCGCAGGGGGTCGACCTGTGGACCCACTTCGAGCTCTACCAGTCTCCTGTCGTGTTCTTCATAGGCCTGTTCCAACCGTGCAAACGCTTGTTCCTTCTCGCCGAGACTCGTATAGATCAGGGCGAGCTCATAGCGCGAGACGTAGCTTTGCTGGGCTCGCTTTGTCAACTGCTCAAGCATTTTCCGCGCCTGTTCTCGCTTGCCCGCTGCCGCATAAGCGCGGCCCAGTCCCGCCAGGCACCTCACCTGCCCTCCGGACAAATCCACGGCTTTCTGGAACTCTGCGATGGCTTGTTCATACATTCCGTTCTGCAGATAAGCGTTGCCGAGGTAATCGTGCGCCTGAACGAAGTTAGGGTCCATTTCCAGGGTCTTACGATATTGTTCGATGGCTGAGTCGTAGTGCCGCGAGTAGAGAAGCACCGTTCCCACACTCGTGTTGATGGCGAGCGAAAGTGGGTCCAAGCTCCGAGCCCTTTCGACCTCCGCCGTCGCCTGGTTGCGCCGCCCCAGGAACAATATCCACAGTGCGTACCAGTGATGAGCCGTGGCATCTCCGGGGTTGAGCTCGATGGCGCGCTTAAATTCTCGCTCCGCACCTGCCACATCGTAATCGTAATAGCCACTGATAAAGGCGAGAGGGGTATGAGCTTCGGCCAGCATGTCATCTATTTCAAGAGCCTTCGCTGCGGCTGCTCTTGCCTTTGGAATTACGTCGCGCGGGCGCGCATCACCAAAGTCTGGGAGCAGCACGTAGGAATTGGCCAGTCCCACGTAGGCAAGAGCGTAGTCCGGATCGATCTCAATCGCGTGCTGAAAGTACTCGATACCCTTGGTTATGTCTTGCCCTGTTCTCTTGCTCCAGTAGAAGCGGCCTTTGAGGTAAGCCTCGTAGGCTTCGGGGTTGACACGACGGGTCACCTTGAGCCGCTCGTCCTCCTGCGGCGTGAGCTGGACCCTGATCTCGCCGGCGATCGCCTGCACGACCTCCGACTGCAGCGCCAGCACGTCGGTTATGTCTCGCTCATAGTTGCGCGCCCACAGATGCCGGTCCTCGCGTGCGTCGATGAGCTGAGCCGTAATCCTCACCCGGCTTCCAGAGCGCATCACCGAGGCCTCGACAATTCCGTCTACCGCTAATTCCCTTGCGATCTGCGGCAGGGTCTCGCTCGTGCCCTTGTAGTGCATGATTGAGGTGCGCGAGATGACCTTGACGGCCTTGATTTGGGCAAGGCCGGCGATCAAGGCGTCTGTCATGCCGTCCGCGAAGAACTCTTGGCCGGGATCACCGGAGAAATTCTTCACGGGAAGCACCGCCAACGATTTGATGGGTCGCACGCCAGTTCCACCAAGCACGCGCTCGCGCCAGTTGCCGATGTTGAAAGCGATCAGCGCTACGATGACCGCTGCCAGGACGCCCAGGCCGAGTCCAACCGACTTCGCGGATCGCCAGCGGGCGCGCTTCGCCGCAGGCTGCAGTCCGCTCAACATTCCCGTTTGCAGTCGGCGCAAGTCAATGGCCAGTTCCTTCGCCGACTGGTAGCGGTTCTCGGGTTCCTTCTCCAAAGCCTTGCCGATGATCCTCGCCAGTTCCGGAGACACTCTGGGATTCAGCATGACGGGTGGGACAGGCGCCTTGCGCAGAATGGCACCGATCAGTTGCGAGCTTTCCACATCAGCAAAAGGCCGTTGCCCGGTAGCCATCTCGTACAGCACCGATCCGGCAGCATGAATGTCGGTGCGCGCGTCTACCTCTCCGCCAAGCAACTGCTCCGGCGCCATGTAGGGCAGCGTCCCGGCCATGGCTTGCGTCTCGCTCACACTCTCGGTCACGGCGCTCGCCATTGCGGGAGGCCGCAGCTTTGCCAGCCCGAAGTCTAGAATCTTCAGCCGTCCGTCGCTCGTTACCCGTAAGTTGCCGGGCTTGAGATCACGATGAACCACTCCGTGGTCATGCGCCGCGGCCAAGCCTTCCGCGAGTTGCACGGCCAGACGCAAGGCTTCCTTCTCCGGCAGAGGTCGACCAGCCACCTTCTCGCTCAGTGTGATTCCGGAGATGTACTCCATCACCAGGAAATCCACACCTTGCTGCGTGTCAAAGTCGTGGATGGTGGCGATATTGGGATGATTGAGTTGCGAGAGAATCAGAGCCTCTTTGTGGAAACGCTTGCGGGCTGATTCGTCGATGAGCGTACCGGGCGGAAGGACTTTGATGGCGACATCCCGAGCGAGGTGCTCGTCGCGGGCGCGATAAACTTCTCCCATGCCGCCAGCGCCGATCTTCTCGATGACGCGGTAGCGGCCCAGTTCACTGCCGACGAGGGAATCCTGGTCTGACGCTCGGCTAACCATAGGGAAGAAGTTCCTTCGCCTTATCCTAACCGAGCATTCTAGGCCGATGGCGCAAAGGAATCGACAAGAAACCGGTAGATTCCGCGCGAGTGACGGGCAACTCTGACGTAACGCGATTAGGTAAGGTTGGCCGACCACTCACCCAGAACCTGATCTTCGCGCTTGCCAGAACCTCATGTGCGCAGGTACCGTAGATCGGGTCGCGCTAGTCTCCGACGGAGGATCGGATGCGTTTTCACAGACGGCAACTCCTACGAATCCTCTCCTTTGCTTTTGGGTCGAGCTTCATCTTGAGCCGGGACCGACTAGGCATAGCGGCGCAAACGGGCACACAGCCAACGACCTCTCCTCCCGCTGCGGGGGCAGTTGTTAAGAATGGGGTCGCTAAAGGAGCGGAAATGGAAAAAGTGACGGGAATCGGAGGGCTATTCTTCCGAGCGCACGATCCGAAAGCGTTGGCGAGTTGGTACCAGCAGCACCTGGGAGTTTCGCTCACACCATCGAGCGAAGGGGATCCCGTTTGGGAGCAAGAGGCAGGCCCCACGGCTTTCACTCCTTTTCCTGAGACGACCAAATATTTTGGAGATGCCAACAAGGTCTGGATGGTGAACTTTCGAGTGCGGGATCTCGACAAGATGGCAGCCCAGCTACGAACTGCAGGGATAGAGATTAAGGTTGACCCGCAATCTTATCCCAACGTCGGACGGTTTGCCCGACTGCATGACCCTGAGGGAAATCCGATCGAATTGTGGCAACCTGCATAACCAAACGCTCCACGCCAGGTTACTAAGCAGTTCAGGACTGTTTCTGGATGACGGGCCGCAATGAACACACCCGTTAGCTTGCGTCGCAGAACGTCGCGGCTGATATCCAGCAGTTTGGCCGGGGCGCACCCACTTCCGAAAAATGGCACCCGACCTTCTTCAGCACAAACCGCCGGGCCGTGGATATCCGCTGGATGAGATGTGCCGGCACTCAAGGGGCTTCCCGAGAAGCTGGATCAAGAACAGATGATGGTTGCATTGCGGCGGCTATTCCACCTGCAAAGCGCCGAACCGGCGAGGGCCGGCAGTAAGTCGGCGGAGCCAAGCGCTATATCCAAAAAATCTATTGGTTCCACTCACACATTTCATAGCAATTCTTTACGACTTTCTTATGTATTCCACTCTACATTCTGCGGAGAGCAGTTGAGAAGGCGCGGCTGAGATAGTGACTTAATTCAAGGCACGACGAGTGGGGGGTCGACAGGAGTATCTATTTTTGGGGTAACTGTCTGTCCCGGCCTATAGTCTCGCGACGCAAGCCGAATGATGCGTCGGACTAAGCGCGAGGCTCATGTTGAGGTGCGCTCTGACAAGTTACTGCCGAAGGCCGTCAGTTCGACAAAGCGAGGCAGCAAGCCCGCTCTGCTCGCCGGAGGTATTACATGCCAAGAGCGTATCTGCCCATAACATGGTTGCTGGCTTGCGTAGCTCTTCTTTCCGCCGCCGAAGGCCAATCCACCTTCGGAAGCATTCGGGGTACGGTACAGGATGCTTCTGGCGCTGTAATGCCTGATGCTCTGGTAACGGTTCATTCCCTGGATGAGAGTTCTGACCGGCAAGTCACGACTGACACCGCCGGCAATTTTGTCGTCGAGAATCTGAAAGCTGGTCACTACAAATTGACGGTGCATCACGATGGACTGTCAGACGCAGTCGTCGATTCGGCCACGCTTGAGGCGCGACAGGACCTCCGCATTCCAATCACACTCAAGATTGCGGCGGTGTCCAGTGTTGTGGACGTGAGTGACCTCGCCGAACAAGTCAATACCGAGAACGGAACCATCAGCAACGCCGTGATCAACCAGGATCTCAGCCAGATGCCCCTAAACTCCAGGGCGGTTTCTACCAGTCCGCTGGCGGGTTTGGCTCTCTCCGCGAGCGTGGTTCAGGACAGCCAGGGGAATATCGCGGTAGGCGGAGCTCCAGCGGCGCAAGTGGGCTTTTCCGTGGATGGCATCTCGACGGCCAACGTACGGCAGAACGGCGCTCTCAAGGATGCCTATCCGTCTTCGGAAGGAATTTCGGAGATGAGAGTCACAGCGTTCAACAACAATGCCGAATTCGCGCAGGTCGGCGACGTGACCTTCACCACCAAGAGCGGGACAAATCAATGGCACGGAAGCGCTTTCGAGTATTTTCAGGATAGCGTTCTGGATGCCACGATTTACAACTTCCCGGAGAAAGCGCCGAAACGCTTCAACACTTTCGGTGGCAGCCTGGGCGGCCCCTTTATTCTTCCGAAGCTGGGTGCGCTGAAAAACAGAACCTTCTTCTACTTCGACTATGAAGGAAACCGGAAGTCCACATCCGCGCCCGAGCTGCTTCTGGTTCCGACCCAGGCGATGCAATCAGGAAACTTGCAAGCCCTAGTCACCGCGCAGGGAGCGGGGTCAGTGATGAACCCCTTCACGGGGTCGCCTTTCCCGAACAATACCATCCCAGCGTGTGTTAGCGGGAGCGGTGGAGGTTGCCTTAACCCCGTGGCAATAGCGGCACTGAACTATTATCCCCTGCCAAACGTGAGCGGTCCTAACTATTATCCCCAGCCGGGCGTGGCCGGTCCTTCCTATAACTACCAGACTTTGGTGCCGATTCCTTCGAGTTCGAATGGTTGGGATCTCCGTGTCGATCAGAACATCACGTCGAAACAGTCGGTCTATGCCCGCTATAGCTGGAAGAATCTTCTGACCAGCGAAGGCGCGAGCGGGCTGCTGGCGAACCAATTCCTGCCGAACATACAGGCGCACGATCAGAATCGCAGCTTCCTGATCTCCTATAACTATGCGATTCGTTCCAACTTGCTCAATGAATTGCGGTTCGGATTTACTCACTTCACGGAGAACGATGCCTTCCCGATTCAGGGAAGCACCGCGATTTCCCAGTTGGGACTGCAGGGTATCAACATCAGCGCCCATCCCACCGGCGATGCCTTTCCGACGTTCGCTTTCAGCGACGGTACATTCTCCAACATTGGGCAGGACCGGACCGGGACTACGATTTCGAACACAACCGAGATCACGGACAATCTCACACGCATAATGAGCAAGCACACTGTCCGGGTCGGCGTGGATGCGCGCCGGGTGCGTTACAACGCGCTTATGTTCTTCCAACCCTCCGACGATTATGGCGATTTCACTTTCAACCCCGGCACGTTTACAAACTACTCTTTCGGAGATTTCCTGTTAGGCCTGCCGACGCAATCGTTTTTCGCGATCACTAGCCCTCAGATCAACGCACTGTCGACGCAGTGGGGCATCTACGGTCAGGACCAATGGCAGTTGAACAGCCATCTGACCCTCAATTTCGGGTTGCGCTGGGAATTGCTTCCGCCGTTTGATGAAACCGAAGGCGACCTGGGGAGTTTCGACCCCCGGACCAACAGCGCGCTGGTTCCGGATCGGCTCCTGAAATCGGCGACGGTAACCAATAATCCAGCTCTGCAAGCCGTCTACACCGGATTTCTTGAATCGTTCAACGCGTGTTCGCTGCCCAATAGAAACATGGCGCTGCCGTGTTCCAACGTTACAACGGCCAGCCAGGCCCATGTGACGCAAGGTTTGAGGGCGCTGTACAAGCGCGATTTCGATCCCCGCATCAGCCTGGCATACCGGCCATTCAACAACAGCAACACGGTGATTCGCGCGGGCTTCGGTATCTTCACCGTAACCACACTGGGCCCCATGTCGTTCAACAATGCGGGTAACCCGACCTCCAATCTGCTCACCAATGTGAATGCGGTTTACAATGGCGCCGGCGCCCTGCAAGCGCCGCTGTACCAGTTTCCGCAGACGGCCCCGGGTTCGCAGAGCGTGGTGCTGGGCGGAGGCAGCTTAGAGCAGGCCAATGATCCGCATTTCCGCGACCCGCAGGCGGCTCAATGGAACCTCACGGTGGAGCGTCAGCTCACATCCAACACCGTGCTGCGAGTGAGCTACGTGGGGATGTCCACATACCGTCTGCCCGTCACCATAGACCTGAACCAGATTCCCGCGAGCACGACTCCATACAATGTACCGGCGGGAATGTTTGTCGATCCGCGAGCTCCCTATCAGAACTGGCTCCTGTTGATGTCCTCCGAGAACATGGGGAACGCCAGCTATCAGGCAGGGCAGGTCGAAGTGGCTCATAGGCTGTCACACGGGCTCTCATACCAGGGTAACTACACCTTTGCGAAAAATATTAGCGATGCGCAGGGAAGCGATGCGCCGACGGTTTTCGCCAGTGAGGAGGCCTATGCCGTCGAGATTGCCAACCGTTTCAATCTGCGGTCCGACCGCGGCAATGTAGCGGCAACGCCGCGCCAGCGTCTCTTGCTGACTGGCGTCTACCAACTGCCGTTGGGCGCGGGGCGTCTTTGGAACAAGCCCGGCTACTTAAATGCCGTGCTGGGAGGCTGGGACTTGAGCACGGTCACGACGATACAGACGGGTCAGTGGCTGACGCCGAGTATCAGTCCGGTCTACGATCAATCCAACACGGATATGGTGGTGCGATCCGGCGGTGGGGCGATTGCCCGTCCGGACTGCGTCGGAAATCCCACTACAGGTCAGAGTAGACAGGCTTTCTACAACATCAACGCTTTCGCGGCGACGCCCGCCGGGGCGGGACGATTTGGCAATTGTGGTGTGGGCATCATGGAGGGGCCAAACTTCATCGGCGTCAATTCGGGACTGGCGAAGAACATCAGCATCGGCGAGCGCTACCGGCTGCGGTTCGAAGCGACGTTTACCAACGCCCTTAACCACTTGAATTTCGCGCCGCCCCAGACGAACATCAGCAATCCTCAGTTTGGCGCACTGACTTCGGTGTTGTCGCAAGGCTCGGGCGGCAACCGAACCGGACAGTTGGCCCTCAGGCTCGACTTTTAGGACGCGTGCGTCAGTGCTGATGTCGAGCAGCTTGGCTTGGCGGCGTGGGTCTGGTTGCCGTTGGCTTGGCGCATGGCGAGCTCGACCATGGAGTGCTCCAGTTCTTCGAGCGAGGTTCCGCCTTCGGGGATTCGGCAAGTGCCGGCAGCAAGTCGGCGCAGCGGTCGTTTGAGATCACACGGAATGTGATGAAGAGCGTAGGGCGATCAAACCGGAGGTTGCCCCGATAGCGAAAGCGGGCTCGGTGCAGGGCCTAGTTGGATGCACTCTATTTCGGTGCCCGACTCCTGGACAAAACCGGAAGCTGAGACTCAATGCAGTCAACCGAAGCGCGTCCCTCGTCACTCACACGAATCGCCTCCGCGTGGCGGCGCTTGCCATCCGAAAAGCGGAACCATCAACGCTTACTCACAATTTGACCCACACTCCGGTATGCCGCAAGCACGGCTACAGCGTATTCAGGTCCCGAACAGGCAACCCGGATATGTCTGGTTGACGTCTGACCCATCGAATGCGAGAATCCCCGTCCATGAAATCCGTGCCGTTGTTGGTGGCAGTTTTTTGCGTGGCTACTGCTGGATCGCTCTTGTCGCAAGCTCTCGATGGCCAGTCTCCCGTGGCGCCCAAACCCGACGGCTTTGTTTTCTGTTCCGACCACGACCATGGGCAGCCGGTGCCACTCTATGGCAGGTGCGGGAAGCGCCAGATTGGCAGTCTGAACTGCGGCGAAAAGGTGACGGTGGTTGCTCGTAACGGTGACGTGCTCAGAATAATACCGGCCTACGAGAGAGCCCCGCGCTTTGTGGACGCGTCGGCGATTTCGCGGCAGCCGGACAAGTTCGTGCCTTTCGATAATGACTCCGGAGTGCCGGACCGCGGGCCGATCGACTGTTCCGGGCTGGGGGAGCGGCGACCGCTGGTGGATGGATTTGTGGTCTGTGCGGAGGGGCAGACCTCGGTGCCGGTGCAGCGGGCCTGTTCGAGCAGTTCATCAGAAAGCCTTTCCTGCGGGGAGAAGGTCAGCGTGCTTGTCCGCCGCGGTGACATGGTGCAGATTTCGACGCCTCCTCATGGCATGCCGCGTTATGTGCCGGCCTCGTCGGTCTCGCAGCAGCCGGACCACTTTGTTCCCTTTGACGACGCGTCTGGCGTGGCGGACCTGGGCGCGCGCGATTGTGGCAACCTGCCCGACCGCAATGTAACGCCGCCGCACGCGATTTTCATGCCGAACCCCGAGTACAGCGAGCAAGCCCGCAAGAAGAAAATCAACGGCACAGTCGTCGTATCGCTGACGGTTACGGTCGACGGAACGACCCGTGATATCAAGGTGCTGAAAGGAGTGGGATACGGCCTCGATGAAAAGGCGGTTGCAGCGGTGAGCCGTTGGAAGTTCAGCCCCGCGCTCAAGGACGGCCAGCCGATCGAAAAGGAGCTTACCGTCGAGGTCGCCTTCCATTTGTATTGATACACGAGGACGGGCCGCCCGCCATTCCCTTTCGGCTCATCATTTGGGTGAATTTGGGCATGTTGCTGGTCGCGGGCTGCGCATAGTACGCCATTGAGAGCGCCCGCTCACTGCTCGTCAGTCGCGCCCGTCTGCGAGGCTTCGTCGTCGCCGCGAATCAGGCCGAATTTCTTTAGTTTGTAGCGCAGAGCGTCGCGGCTGATGTCGAGCAGCTTGGCGGCGTGGGTCTGGTTGCCGTTGGCTTGGCGCATGGCGAGCTCGACCATGGAGTGCTCCACTTCTTCGAGCGACGTTCCGCCTTCGGGGATGTAAAGGCGCGGGAGGGTGCGGCCGTTGGGCAACACTTGTCCACCGTCCGCGGGTGACGTTCTCTCGAAGACCGTGCGGCCGCCCGATTCGCCCACTGAAAATGGCAGATAGACGGGACGCAGAAACGGCTCTTCTTCGAGGATCATGCCGCGCTCGATGGTGTTTTTCAGCTCGCGAACATTGCCCGGCCAGTTATGGCTGAAAATTAGACGGCGCGTCTCCTCGGTGACGCCGCGAATCGACTTCTTGAATCGGCGGTTGTAGCGCTCGATGAAGAAGTCCACCAAGGGCATGATGTCTTCTTTTCGATCGCGCAGCGGCGGAATAAAGATCGCGATAATGGCTAGCCGGTAATAGAGGTCCTGGCGAAACTGGCCGTCGCGCACCGCCTTTTCCAGATCGCGGTTGGAGGCTGCGATCACCCGCACATCGACCTGCATATCGCGGATGCCGCCCACGCGGCGTATGACCTGGTCTTCGAGCACGCGCAGCAGCTTTGCCTGCAGCAGCGGAGAGAGTTCGCCGATTTCATCGAGAAATAAAGTTCCGCCGTCAGCGGCTTCGAACAAACCTTTCTTCATCTGCTTGGCATCGGTGAACGCGCCTTTTTCGTGGCCGAAAAGCTCGGCTTCCATCAACGTTTCGGGGATGGCCGAGCAGTTGATGGCCACGAAGGGCCTCTCCTGGCGCGAACTCTCGTAGTGGATGGCTTTGGCGATGAGGTCCTTGCCGGTGCCGCTTTCGCCTTGAATCAAGATGGTGGTGGCCTCGCTGGCCGCAACTTTTTTGACAAAGTTCATGAGCTCGGTCATCTTGGCGGAGACGCTGACCACGCTGTCATAACCGGCTCCGCGACGCACCTCGCCGCGCAGCGCCTGGACTTCGGTGCGTAAGGTAGTGGCCTCGAGCGCGTTCTTGATGGTGATGTGAAGTTCGTCGAAATCGACTGGCTTGCCTACGAAATCGTAGGCTCCGAGCTTGAGCGCGGCTTTGACGTCGTCAAGCTGCGGGTCGGCGGTGATCATGATGACGGCGCGGGCGTCGCCATTCTTTTTGAGCTGATCGAGCACTTCAATGCCGCTGAGGTCGGGCATGCGCACGTCGAGCAGGACCAGGTCGGGCGCTTCGCGCTGCGCCAGTTTGAGCGCAGGTTCGCCGGCCTCGGCCTCGATTACCTGGTATCCCCACTCCTCGCACTTCTGGCGGAGCGACCAGCGCACCAGGCGCTCGTCGTCCACAATCATGATTTTCTCGGCAGGCACCGGTGTTTAATTTACTACGAAATGGGAGGGGATGGCTTGGTGAATCAGTTGCCAGTGGCCAGTTCCCAGTTCCCAGTAAATCCTATAGAGCCAGGGGCGCGGTTTTCTGCTGAGAACTGAGAACTTCTAAGAGGCAGCGGCTTGAGTGGCGGGCATGCGAAACGGCAGCACTACCTCAAACTTGCTTCCTTTTCCAACCACGCTGCTCACTTCGATGCGGCCGTGATGTTCTTCCACGATGCGGCGGGCGAGAGAAAGACCAAGCCCTGTGCCGTTGCCCTTGGTGGTGTAGAAAGGGCGGAAAATATTGGACAGGTTCTGCGCAGGGATGCCGCGGCCGGTGTCGCTGACCACCACCGTGGCGTAAACATCTCGCGAACCGATCTCGACGCTGACTGTGCCTGGGCCCTCCATGGCTTGCACCGCGTTGAGGAGCAGGTTCAGCAGCACCTGGTGAATCTGATCGCTATCGTGCTCGACCTCAGGCAGATCGGGCGCCTGCTGCAGTTCGATCTTGATTGGTTTTGAGATCACCTGCTGTCGCGCCAGCATTACCGCATGTTCCACGGTGGTATTGAGGTTGCTCAGAAAAATCTGCGGCGGGTGCGGCCGCGCCGTTTCCAGAAGATCGGTCAGGATGCGGTTGATCTGCACGATTTCCTGGCGAGCATCCTTCACTACCGCGCGCGCCGGACTGGTCGATGGCAAATCGCGGCCGATGATTTCGATGACTCCCGCGATTCCGGCAAGCGGGTTGCGGATTTCGTGGGCCAGTCCAGCGGCCAACTCGCCGAGCGTCGCCAGATGTTCGGCGCGAGACATCTGGGTGCGATGCAGGCGCTCGATTTCTTCGCGGCTCTCGCGCAACTGCTGCATCATGTGGTTGAAGTTGCGGCCGAGGTCTCCGATCTCGTCGTTGCGCTTGGCGAAGCTGACGGCGACATTCAGATTGCCTTCGCTGACCAGCGCGATTTTCTCCTGCAATTCGACCATGGGCCGTTGAATCACATAGGCCAGCGCTCCGATGGACACGGCACAAATGGCGACGGCTCCCGCTCCGGCGACGATCAACACGGCGTGGCGTTCCGGATCGCGAAAGGATACGGTCGCGACGATGAAGAGCAGCAGTCCTACCAGCAGTACGAACACTACCGGCAAGAGCGCCTTGAGTTGCCAATTGACGCGGACTGAATTCAAGCGAGTGACCTCCAACCGCCTTGGCGTGCAACCGCTAAAAATAGAATTCCTATAGCCCGCCCCTAAAGGGGAGTCTGATACCGGAACTTGCGGTATCGCTAAAGCGATACCCTGATACAAAGGAGCTTTACTCTGATACTAGAACCGGTCTCATAAATGGTTCTCCGAGCAGGCTGTTCGGTCCTCAGGCGCTAAAGCGCGGATACATTTTCAACGACCTACGGCACGACTAAAGTCGTGCCCTTCCCAAAAACCTGCGTGAATCAGAGTTTTTCCGCAAACTGTGAAGCCGTGACCTACCCAATGCCATTTATGAGACCGGTTCTAACCTCACTTGCACCACGTGCGATCAGGCGTAGGCGTGCAATCCGGGCAGCAAGTAAGTGACACCGAAGAAAGTGAACATGACTACCGCAAAGCCGGCGATGGCAAAGTACGCGGCGCGACGGCCACGCCATCCGCGAGTAATGCGCATGTGTAAGTAGAGGGCGTAGACCAGCCAGGTTATCGCGGCCCAAGTTTCTTTTGGATCCCAACTCCAATAGGAGCCCCAAGTCTGGTTCGCCCAGTAAGCTCCGGAGGCAATCATCAGGGTGAGCAGGGGGAAGGCTAGACAAATAGTTTTGTAGGTGATGCGGTCGAGATTATCGGCGGTGGGCAGCAAACGCGCCAAGTCCGCCCGCCGCCACACCAGTAACAGATAAAGGAGAGAAATAAAGACGCCGCCTACCACGCCCGACAGTATGAAAGGGGAAGCGGCGAGACTTGTCGGGAATAATCCATCGGCGTCGAGCGATGGATAGCGGCCGTCACGGGCTCGCACTACAAAAATGACCAGCGTCATTATTTGCAGGAGAATGCTGAGGAAGACGGCGCGATTGGCTAGCGTCAGGAAACTATCGTTGTTCTTCCAGCGCGCAAGGCCATAGAAAACCAGCGGCGATGCGACCACTAAGAATGTGAGCGTCATTAGCCAGCCAAGGTCGGGAATGGTGACGAACAAACGAACGTTCCTGGAGAGGAAGACTTCCGCCTTCGCTTCCGGATTCCACGCCGCCAGGCTCAGGCTGCCCCATTTCTCGAAGCGCGTTACAACAATGCTCGCGTAGATCGCGAGGGTGCTGGCACTGGTCACCGCGAGGAAGGTCTCGGTCTTCAGATTGTCTTGGATCAGAAACATCATGGCGAGAGCGAAGCTGAGAGCACAGGCCGCATAGGCGAGCATGGCCAGCGTGACATGGACGTGCAGCCAGGTTGATTGCAGCGCGGGCACGAGGGGATGCACTTCGGTGCGCAGCAACTGCATCAGCACTACGCCCACAATCGCCACCGGCATGGTGACCGTGCCAATCACCTTCACGCCATATTTCTTTTCGGCGACCAGGGTGAGGACGGCGAGCGTCCACACGAAGCTGAGCAGCATTTCGTAGACGCTGGAAAATGGCGCGTGTCCGGCCTCGTACCAGCGATGAGCAATGGCGGCGGTGTTGGCGATCAATCCCAGCCAGGTGGCGAGCGAGGCGAACTTTACGTACGACTCGATGCCGGTGACGCCAAATCCCAAGTACAGCGCGCCGGCGCCGGCGTAGAAAATCAGAGTGGCGAAGAGCAGGTTCGTCTCATTGAAGAGATTGCCGCTCTTGACCACGTTCAGAAATGCCATGAACAGCAGGAACACGATTGCCAGTCCGACCATGACGATCAAGGTCGTGCCGGTTGCGGGTTGCTGCTGCTCGGCTTTTACTTGTGCCATTGACTCCTCCAATGAGTTCGGCTCAGCGGCTACCCTCGGCGGCTAAAGCCGATCACAAAAACAAGCCAGTTATCGCAGCGGTAAACCGCTCCACCCCATCACGCCAAAACCGGGCGTGCTGGGGACCCCGGCGCTGCGCCACCCAAAACCAAGGGCAAGAGTCTCTCCGCAACCTGCTAGTTCTCAACGACGGTCGCGACCGACTCGCTCGGCGAGGCCGTGAGAATTAGTTTCAGTTCAGCTTCCACCGCTGCCACCAGATCGTTGAAGCGCTGCTCGAAGGCGTCGCGGTTGCGATTCGCAGTTCCCCCGATCCAGAGCGCGCACTGGCCGGTCTTGGGATCGCAGACTGGCACCGCCCAAAATCGCATGTGCACGACGTAGAACACGAATGCCAGGCCAACGCCCAGCAGCACTACGCCCGACCAGACTCCCCACTGTCCCGGTTCGTGCGAAACCTGCAATCCTGTGAAGTGGCCCATCTTCAGATCGGTGGCCTGGAACAGGTAGGGCGCCTTCGAGTTGTCGGCGACCTCGTCCATGGGCGGAAACCATACGTCGAAGTCTTGCCCAGTGCTTTTCGAGGTTACGATCAGATGCGCTGCCGGATTTTCCAGTTCGTTCGACTTCCGGTATACCTGCCCGTCGCGAACGGCGTAATCGGGAATGAACTCGGCGAAACGCACCGTGGTGTTGGCGTCGAGTGGAATTGTGTCGTTCACCGCAAGCCCGATCGTCTGTTTTTGGCCAGAACCGTTGCTCGGAGCCGCGATCAGAACCAGCTTGTCGACCTTGCCATTCGGGCCGTAACTCGATTGGTAGAAGCGGACACCGCTGTAGAGAAGCGGATCGTTCACCACGATTTCTTTCTTCTTTACGTCCCGTCCGTCTGCCACCACGGCCAGCTTCGACCACCACTTCTTGGGAGTACCGTCCTGGTAGTTTTCCTGACCAGCGGCATCGCAACGAATGGCGAAAGGCAGCGCGCGGGTCGAGCCATCGCGCAATTCAACGATATTGGAAGTCTGTCCCTCGTTCAGATTGAGCGTGCCGCGCCAGCCCCAGAGACCGTCCACGATGGTGCCGAAGAAAATGAGCAGGAGGCTGGCGTGGACGATGTACACGGCCAGCTCGGAGATGCGGTGCCGCTCGGCGAAAATTCCGAAGTGATAGTCGAAGTGATCGTCGCGCGAGTCTTTCGGCGTGAGCCGGGGAATGACCCGCTCGGGTTTGAACCCCATCGAATGCAGTGCGCGCTCGGCCGCCACCAGCCCCGATTCTTCGTCGGCGATGAACAGCGATTTCTGCGGACGCAGAGCGCGGCGGAAACTTTCATCGGGATATTTGTACGGGCGCGAGAAGTAGCGCCACGAGTTGGGAAAACGATCGACCGAAGCCGCTACGATGCAGAGGCTGACCAGCAACATCAATCCGAGAAACCACCAGGCGTGAAATACATCGGTCAACCCAATCGCGTCGAGTAGGCGGAGGGCATGCGGGGAGTAGGCGTTCTGCATCTCGTCGGGGTCGGTGACCGGCCGCTGCAGCACGATGGTTCCGACCGCCGAGAGAATCACTACCAGGATCAAGAGAACCACGCCGGTCTGTATGGAAGCAAGGGTGCGCCACGTTTTGTGCGCGACGGAGCGTAAAGCTACGGCCATTAATCCTCTCCCTGTTCCCAAGCTTGAAATGCAAGTTCTACGCCAGACGGGCGACAGCGCGTAACTAACAGATGTAACGTGAGTTAGCAGACGATGCGGCAATCATCGCGAACGCTGGTTTGGGCGATATGGCGCAACCGTGCATGGTTCGGCGGGCATTTCACACATCACATGGGCTGGTGATGGTTCTCGCTCACCCTTGTGACGGGCGCAGCGAGGGCTTTTCGAATTGGTGCCATGCTCTCTCTTGGGGCATTTCACTGACGAGGCTGTGGCAGAAGGCCCATGCAAGCCTCATAATTATGTCCCAGTGCTTTCCGAGCCCGATCAACCATGATTCTCAACTTGCTTTTGATCAGTCAGTTAGACGTGCGCGGCAATTCGCAACGGTCATTATCTTGATACGGCTACTTTCGTGCAGAGGCAACCCTTCGGAGGCTGTGTGAGACTGCTGCCCCATCGCATCTGGTTCCGCAAGAAGGCCGTCAATCGCGGCCGCCGCGGTCTTGGGATCGAGGTCCTGATTCTTCTTGCCGTGATGGCGCTGCTGATCCCGCGCGCCAGTGCTGCCGTTCACCCCGTTCCTTTGGAGCAGAACGTCGACGCGAAAAAGTGCCTCGAGTGCCACGAGGACAAGTCGAAAGGCAAGTTCGTCCATTCCGCCATTGCGACGGGCTGTTTGAGCTGCCATGAGGTTCGGGTCAACAAAGATATTACGCGGATAAAGCTGATCACTACGACTCCGCAATCCCTCTGCCTCACCTGCCACGCCGACAAGGACGCGGCCTCGCTGAAGGGAACGGTTCATCCACCCGCAGTGCGTGACTGCATTAAATGTCATGATCCGCATACTTCCGATAACAAGAATCAGTTGTTGAAACCGACGTCTGGAGAAAAGGGCAAGAACCTCTGTCTGGATTGCCACAATCAGGGCGTGAACGTTCCCGAAAAAGGCAGCCGCCACGCCGCTCTCGACATGGGGTGCGACACCTGTCATGTGACGCACAAAGTTGGCGAAAAGAAGAAACAGGAATTCGATTATCACCTGACCAAGGCCGTCCCCGCGCTCTGCATCGATTGCCACGATGTCAAGGATGAGGCCCTGATTAAGGCTCACCGCGGACAGCCTTTTGCTACTGCCACGTGTACGCAGTGCCACGATCCTCACCAGTCGGCGCAGCCGAAGCTGATGCAGAAGTTTATCCATCCGCCATTTGCCGACAGGACGTGCGAGATCTGCCACGAGCCTGCGAAGGACGGCAAAGTTGTCCTGACCAACGCCGACACCAGAGCGCTCTGCGCCACCTGTCACAGCGATCAGGTAGAGAAGATCGACAAGGCCAAGGTGCCGCATCCTGGAGCTCAGGGAGAATGCGTGGCTTGCCATAATCCCCATGCCGGCAAAACTCCGGGCTTCCTGCAACCGGATCCGGTCAGCGCCTGTCTGGCGTGCCATAGCGAGCAAGCGGACGAGTTTAAGAAGGCGCATGTCCATCAACCGGCTTTTCAACAGGGATGCGCGATCTGCCATGAGCCCCATGGAGGCGACAACGATCACCTGTTGCGCACCAAAAAACCCGATACGATATGCCTTGAATGCCACGGGCCCGACGCTGAGCCACCGAAGAAGCTCGAAGCCGAACACCTGATCACCATTCTTGACGGGCGCGTGAAACTACCCGAGGACTACTTCATCAAAAACAAGGCGGTCGTGCTGCCGCTGAAGTATGGGCGCGGGCATCCGGTGGATGGCCATCCGGTTGCCGACGTGGTCGATCCGAGCGACATCACCAAGCTGCGCGCGCAGATCAACTGCCTGTCTTGCCATCAGCCGCACGCTTCGGCGCAGCCGGATTTACTGGTGAAGGATCAGGCTAACAACGCCGTTTTCTGCGCCAGTTGCCACAAGGATCTGACGCGCCGATAGTGGAATAGTCATGACGAGCAAGCAGTTCGCCGGAGAAGTGAGAAGAATGAGGAAAATGACGACCATGTTTGAAGTAAGAGCACGCCGGATTGGCAATTGCAAAGGACGGCTCGTGCTGTGTCTGATGCTCGGCCTCACGCTGCTTGCGCCCAGCTCCGCATTCGCCGACAAGAAAAAGAAAGCCGAACCCAAGAAGACGCCGGTCATCGATTATTCGAACATCGTGTGGCCGAATCCACCTGCCATTGCGCGCATCCGGTACCAGGCGTTTTATTCGGCCGAGAAAATCTCGCAGGTCGAGGCTGGGAACAACACCAAAAAGGCGAAATGGATGGACCGCCTCGCGGGCACGCAGCCCGAAAGCGAAAGCAAGGTACTGTTCCAGCTCGCCGAACCGTACGGCATCGCGGTCGACTCCAAGAACAACTTATACGTAGCGGATCAGAAGGTTGGCGCCATCTTCATCTTCAACACCGAGACGCGCGATGTCGAATTGATCAAGAACAAGACGCACGCGCACTTCGCGCGCATCATCGGACTGGCCATGGACGACGGCGATCGCCTATTCGTTTCCGATCCCGGACTGCGTCACATTCTGGTATTCGATGCCACCCACAAAGCGGAAGACGTGATCACCGATGGACTGGTCGAGCCGAGCATGCTGGCCATCGATAAGGAGAACCGCCTGCTCTATGTATCCGATGTCGAACTCGATCAGGTGCTGGTGTATGACGCGGACACGCTCAAATTAAAACGCAAGATCGGCACCACCGGACACAAGCACGAACTCACCACGCCGGGGGATTTCGCCAAACCAACTGGGCTGGCGGTCGATCCAGAGGGCAATCTCTACGTCGCCGACACCTTGAACAACCGCATCGAGATCTTCGACGCCGACGGCAAGTTCATCAGCACCTTCGGAAAAGCCGGCGACGGACCGGGCTACTTCGCGCGGCCCAAGGGCGTAGCGATTGATGCCGACGGTCATATCTGGGTCGTCGATGGCGTGCAGGATCGCGTGCAAGTGTTCAACCAGGAAGCCCACTTGCTGATCGCATTTGGCGGCCATGGATTGCTCCCCGGACAGTTCCAGGGACTGGTTGGTATCGCCATCGACAAAATGAACCGCGTCTTCACCTCGGAGATCTATCCGGGACGGGTACAGCAGTTTCGTTATGTCACCGACGCCGAAGCCGAGCAGTTGCGCAAAGAGAAGGAAGAGCAACGCGAAAAGAAAGCGGGCACGTCGGAAAAGGATGGGGCACCAATCGCATCCCCTGCTCCCCTGACGACAGCTCCCCAGAGCCGCTAAGGAAGGCCACTGACGACGACCCGCAGCTCCGATTTCTAGTTGCGTTTTTCCATTCTCATTGCTGCGTTTAGCAACAGTTGCCAGTATCGCTTGACCAGGAGTCACCATGGAAACTGCGGGATTTGACCACACGACTTCCCGAGTTGGCTCTTTTCCCCCAGTTGCCCATCTTCTGCAAAGACCTAGTGCAAGCGATTATGGAACGATTTGTAGTTTAAATTCATTGAGTTACGTTGAATTTTGCAGGATGAGGGGCTACCTCCCATTTCGGGCAACCAGTTGCATTACTAAAGGACGAGGGGCGGCGGCGATGAGTGCCTAAGCACAAGCGCAGCCCAAGGCCTAAGCCTCTAAGAAATTTGCAACGCGCTGCACAAATCATGGAGGTTTCAAATTTTATGAAAAGAACGGTGTTAGTTGTAATGTTTGTTCTCGCGGTCGCGGGGTTTGTGATGGGCCAGGCTTGGACGTCGCCGGTTGACGTTCTCGGTGCCCACAACAACGGCGGCCGCGGTTGCGCGGGCTGCCATTCTCCGCACAGCGGCTCGGCCGGCTCCGGACACGGTGTTGGTTCAGCCGATACGGGCAGCTATGCATTGTGGGGCCAAGATGCCAGCCCGCTCTATGGGAAGACAATCGCGTTCGGTGACAACGGAAGCTACACGGAACTTCTGCCGAACGGCATCGCCACTGGCAGTCAAGAAGTTGGCGGCATTCTGCTCTGCCTGAGCTGCCACGACGGCAACGTCACGCCGAGCAACATGATGAGGAATCAGTCTTACGAACAGCTGATTGGTCTTCTCACCAACACCGCGTATGGCACCAAGCCGATTCCGACCCTGCTCGGCAATGACGGCACCGGTGCCGGCAACTACACCAACGATCACCCGGTGGGTCAGTTGGCCAACATCAGCACCGGCAACGGCTTGGTCAGCACGGGCGGCGTACTGTCCGTAACCCCTGCCACTCCGTATGCTCAGTTTGTAGCCAATTATGGCTGGCCGGCCCTGGCGCCTGGCAAATGGTCCAACCCTTACGGCATCACCGCCGGGGGAAAGCCCTACGTGCTGTGCACCACCTGCCACAACCAGCACGTGATGACGGTGTACACTTCCACCGCCAACAGTCCGATCGCGGGCGACGGCGGCGGCAAGTACTATGCCACCTACTTCTTCATCAACGGCCCGTACAACCCGAATATCAACAACGTGGCCAATACGAACGCGCCTTCCACGACGCAGTTCTGCCGTCAGTGCCACTTTGGCGAGTCGAACGAAGCCAACAACACCAACCACATCACGACAGTATTCCAGTAGAAATCGAGTGTGATACAAAAAGGGGAGAGTTCAGCTCTCCCCCTTTTTTTGGATTCGAGTTTTCGAAGGAACTCAGCGAGCGAGGAATTATGAAGTACCGGCTCCCCATCTGCGCATTGCTTCTGGCAGCGCTTCCGGCGGCCCTGGCGCAAGTCGCCTCTCATGCCCCGACCGCCATCGCGAACACGACGGCTCCGCAGGTGGCTCCACTGCAGGTGAGCGACAAACCGGTGGCGCGCGTGAATGGAGCCGTGCTCACCGATCGCGACCTGCTGCGTGAAATGTACGCCATCTTCCCCTATGCCCAGCAGCACAATGGATTTCCCAAGGCACAGGAAGCCGCCATTCGCCAGGGCGCCCTGGAAATGATCATTTTCGAAGAACTGGTGTACCAGGAGGCGGTGCGGCGCAAGCTGACCATTCCGGCGGAGAAGCTCAATCGCGCGGAAGCCGACTTTCGCAAGCAGTTCAACAGTCCCGACCAGTACCAGCAGTATATGCAGGCGGAAATGCAGGGCTCGGAGGAGCGGCTGCGGCAACAGATGCGGCGCTCGCTGCTGATCGAACAAGTGCTCAAGAGCGACGTGGAAGACAAGTCCGCCGTGTCGCCGGCCGAGGTGAAGGCTTATTACGAGAGGAATCCAGCGCGCTTCGAACAGCCGGAGTCGTTCAGCTTCCAGAGTATTTCCGTGGTGCCGCCGCTGAAGCCGACCGCGGCGCAGGCTGCAGAGGCCCAGAAGCACGCCGAAGATGCGTTGCGGCAGGCCAAGGCCACCAAGAGCTATCAGGATTTCGGACTGCTCGCGGAGAAGATCTCGGAAGATGATTTCCGGGTGAACATGGGCGACCACAAGGTCGTCGGACGCGATAAGTTGCCGCCCCAGGTTGTCAAAGTCCTGCAGGCCCTGCAGCCGGGACAAGTTAGCGGGTTAATCCAGATTGAATCTGCGTACACCATCATCCGGCTCAATGCTCATAACATGGCTAAGAAGCAGAGCCTGGAAGAAGTGAAAACCAATCTGAAGGTAGAGTTGCAGAAGAGCAAATACGAAAAGCTGCGCTCGGGTCTGGCCAAGCAACTACGCGCGAAGGCGAAGATCGAAGTGGGGTGAACCAGTACGCAGTCGCCAGTACCTAGTACCCAGTTGCCGACAGCCTTGGTGCCCAATCCCTCGTTGCCAGTTCCTAAAACTGCTTTGAAAAGTCCCGGGCACTTACCTCTGGTACTGGCAACTGGGTACTAGGTACTGGCAACTGGGTGATATCCCGCACTGGGGTAACACCGGGCATTTCAGCAAGTCTTTTCCAATAAATAACGCCTTTGTTTTCAGTGTCGTATCGAATTTCCCTTAAAGAGATCTTTGGCAATCGTTGTGCCTTCCAGAGGCTAAGTTTGGCCCCGGGTTTTGAGCCTCTGGCAGGAAGGGTAGAAGGTCCATGAAGGTTGCGATTCGCAGCATCGCTCTGGCGGTTCTGGTGATGGCGCAACTGGCCCATGCACAGCTCAATGTGGGCGAGAACACAAAGATCACCGCGGGTGGCCTGTTCAGCTTCGGGTACACGGGCGACTACGGAGACGCGGTTCCTTCCAACCACGGATTAGACCTCGGCTTCGATGGCAAGATATCCGGTTCCTATTACAATCCCAATTTCTTTTCGTTCACCGCGAATCCCTACTATGACCAGTCGCGAGCCGATTCCAACTATCAATCCCTCACCGGAGCCAGCGGGGTCAACGGCACAGCGAATTTTTTCACGGGCAGCAATTTTCCGGGCTCGGTCACTTACAACTACGCCAACAACAGCACCGGCACATTCGGTTTGATGGGACAACCGAATTTCACCACTTATGGAAAGAGTCACGGTTTCGGGATCAACTGGAGTGCATTGGTTCCTGGCCTGCCAACGCTGTCGGTCGGGTATTCGCAAGGAAGCGGCGATAGCACGATCTTTGGCACCGATGAAAAGGACAATTCCAGCACGCGGCTGTTCAACGTGCACTCGAACTACCAGGTTGCCGGCTTCCGCCTCAACGGCTTCTTCGATCACAACAGCTTGAACTCGGAATTTCCCCAGTTTCTTTCGGGCGAGCAGGCCGCCAACCTCAGTTCCAGCGGCCACGATCTCGGCTTCGGGGCGCAACACGAACTGCCCGAGCATGGTTCGTTTTATGTCACTTACAACCGGGCGTCGGCCACCAGCGATTACCTGGAGAACCAGGGGCAGAACGAGAGCACGACGAATACTACAAGTTACACGGACAGCTCGGAAACTGCGAACGCCAGTTTTCACCCTACGGCGAAACTGACCTGGAATGTCAACCAGAACTACACCGACAATTTGACCGGCTATCTGGCGCAGAATCTCGGCAGCAACGGGTCCATCGTGCCCGGAGTAAATCTGGGGTCGGGATCGTATTCCTCCACCGTGGGTGGCGGAGCGACCTATACCTTCACAAATTTCCTCTCGACCTCGGTGCTGGCGACATACTACGACCAGCATTACTTTGGCCAGAGCTATACGGGCGAGTATCTGAGCGGCACGGTGAACTACGGCAAGAGACTGTGGGATATGTTCACGTTTTCGGCTTCGGTGATCGACAGTTCCAGCGGCCAGAGCAGCAACGCGCTGGGATTCGTCGGCAACGTGAACTTCTTTCGGCGCATCGGACGTTGGCAGACGTCGGGCCAGTTCAGCTACGCGCAAAACGTGCAGACCCTGCTGATTACTTACACAGCTTCCTACTACAGCTACCGGGCAAATCTGAGCCGCCGATTGCCGGGTGGTGTGGAGTGGATAGCGGCTTTCAACGGAAACCACACGGGCTTGACACCGGATCAGGGTACCAGCAGCCACAGCGAGGGCTATTCTACTTCGCTGAGCATGCGGCGGTTGCAACTCAACAGTTACTACACGAAAGCCAACGGAGTTCAGCTGCTGGGGGCCGGAGGATTGGTGACGCCGGCGCCGACGCCCGGCTTGACCGACTACATTCTCTTCAGCGGATCCAGTTACGGCGGCGGGTTCGCGGTTTCGCCGGTGAGGCGGCTTTCAATTGCGGGAACCTTCAGTCGCGCCCTCAGCGACACCATCGCCAGTACGACCTCGCGTAATAACACGGAGATCTACAACGCCCAGATGCAGTACCATCTGAGAAGAATCGGGCTGCTGGCGGGATATACCCGGTTCACGCAAGGGATCAGCGCAATCGGCGCGCCGGTCAACTCCACGTCGTATTATGTCGGGATGACCAGATGGTTCGACTTCTTCTAACCATGCGGGGCACATCGGTGCAGGGCGAGTCCGGGTTGTCAAAGTCGCGGTTTGGCAAGCCGCTATTTTGCGCGGGACTGGCCGTGGCTGGGCTGTCGCTTCTGCTGGCGACGCCCGCCGCCAGGGCTTCCAAGCGTTCGAAGGATACTTCGAAGGATACTCTGAGCGCGCGGCAGCCGCCGGATTTGTTGCTCGACGGCGGCCGCAGACTTTCCTTTGAGCGCAGCTTCAGCCTGGAGCGCCAAGTCAAACCCAAGCGCAGCTTTTGGACGCGAGTGGTAGACGTGATCGCGGGCCAGCCGGATTTTCACTACCTGGTGAGTCCGTATAGCGTGGTCACCGACTCTCATGGACGCATCATCGTCACCGACGTGGCCGCTGCCGGCATTCACATCTTCGATTTCACGCAGCAGAAGTACAAGTTTATTTCGCGCCGCGATGTCCGCAAGGATCCGATGCTGACGCCGCAGTGCGTGGCGGTCGACGCGCAAGACAACATCTATGTGACCGATTCGCAGACCGGCAAGGTGTTCGTGTTCGACGCGAACGGTAAATTCCAGCGCGCCCTCGGCAGTCTGAAGGGCGGTGAGGGATACTTCAAGCGTCCCACCGGAATCGCGGTGGATTCCGCGGCGCAACGCATCTATGTCACCGACACGCTGCGCAACAAGATCTTCATGATGGATATGCAGGGCAGCGTACTGCAGAGCATCGGCAGGACCGGCACGGGAGACGGCGAGTTCAATTTTCCGACCGAACTGCGGCTGAACGGCGCGGACTTAGTCGTGGTCGACGCCATGAATTTCCGGGTGCAGGTGCTCGACCGCTCGGGCGCGTTCCGCTATGCGATCGGCAAGGTTGGAGACGGGGCAGGATGGATGTTCCGTCCCAAAGGGATTGGCTTCGATTCCGAAGATCATCTCTACGTCGTCGACGGACAGTGGGGCATCGTGCAGGTGTTCGACCGCGAAGGCCGTTTGCTTTACTACTTCGGTCAACGCGGGACGGGGCCGGGAGAGTTTCAACTGCCGACCGGGTTGCAGATTGACAATCAAGATCGCATCTACATCGTGGATTCCTTCAACCGGCGGGTTCAGATATTTCACTATTACGGCATGGCGCAAGCGGCGGAAGCGAGGAGACAGTGAAGAGAATCCTGTCGCTTGCAGCCACGATGACCCTGATGATGGCCGTTACACTGGTGGTCCTGGCGCACGGTTTCGCCGCGGCGCAGACTCCGGTGAATGCCGATGTGTTGGGCATGCATAACCTGACGCCGTCGAGTGGAGCGTCGGTTTACTCCCAGGGAAGTCTGGGCTGCACTTTCTGTCACGCTCCGCATAGCGGATTGGGAGGCGTTACGCCGTTATGGAACCAGAAGTTGTCGACGCAGACTTACACGCCCTACACCAGCACGACCTATGTCGAGCAAGGCAACACGCAGCCGACGCTGGGAATTACCAGCAGTCTCTGTCTGAGTTGCCATGATGGCACGGTGGGAGTGGGACAGTCGGCAGTATATGGTCCGCTGCCTACCGTGGGCGCATTGAATAGCGTCGACTCCTTTGGGACGACGCTGACCGGTTCGCACCCGTTCAGCCTGGTGCTGCCCATGAAAGACGCGGCCAACCTGGTGGCGTCGCTGGTGACGCAGGGCAAGACCGCCGACCCCACCGGCGCGGTGAAGCTCATCAAAGGCAACATCGAGTGCACCAGTTGTCACTCCCCGCACGTGCAAGCGATCGACAGGATTGCGCAGAATTTTCTGGTCCGCGACAGCTCGAACGCGCAAATGTGTCTGGCCTGTCACGATCCGAACCGGGTGTTGCAAGGACGGGTCAATCCGCTGGCAGGTTTTACGGGGAGTATTCATCAGACTGCAACCAACCAGGTTTCACCGGATGGCCACGTGGGTTCTTATCTGACGGTCGGAGTCAATGCGTGCACATCTTGCCACATGTCGCATGACTCGGTTGCGCCGGCACGGCTGCTGCGCCCGGCTACCCCGGCGTCGCCAGGAACTGATCCGGTTACACAGGATTGCATGACGTGCCACAACGGGGGGACATACTTGTCGCCCGTACCGATGAACATTATGGCCGAGGTGGCGAAGACTGGACATCCGCTGCCATCGGGGAATAACTACCACGACGCTGCCGAAGCGGTGGTATTGAACAACAACCGTCATGCCACGTGCGTCGATTGCCACAACCCGCACGCTTCCAATCAGACGACGCAATTCACCGCGCCACCGGCATTGCGTCCTTCGCAGGCGGGTGTGAGCGGGGTCAGCGCGCTGGATGGGGTCACGGTTCTTACGCCGGCGGTCAATCAGTATGAGAATTGTCTGCGCTGCCATGGTACGTCCACCGGCAAGCAGCGGCTGATCATCTATGGGTACGCGCCGATGCGAGTTGTGTCGGCGCCGGATGCGCTGAACGTGATTCCGGAATTCGCGTCCACGGCCACGTCGAGCCATCCTGTAACCCATGATCGAACCAGTCCGCTGCCGCAGCCCAGCCTGCTGCTGAATGAACTGAATCAGAATGGAATCGCGTCTGCGCGCGCGATGGGAACGCGCATCTTCTGCACCGATTGCCATAACAGCGACGACAATCGCGAGTTCGGCGGCGCCGGACCGAACGGTCCGCACGGATCAGTCAACTCGCACATCCTCGAGCGCAACTATCAGTTCAGTCAAGCCGCGGTGCCAGGCGGAATTGTCACGAACCTTTTCCCCAATCCCGACCTGACCGTGACCGGGCCGTATGCGATGTGCGCAAAGTGTCACAATCTGGCCAACGTGGTCGCCAACAACAGCTTCACCCAGCACAACCTGCACATATCGCAGTACGGCTTCAGTTGTTCGGTATGCCACACGGCCCACGGCATGGGCGCAACTTCCCCGACCATCACTGGGGAGCGGCTGGTGAATTTTGACGCGAACGTAGTGGGAGAAAACGGCGGCGCTCCGATCGCTTACAACCGCGGTACCAACAGCTGCACGCTGATGTGCCACGACGTCGCCCACAATGCCGACGGAACTGTAGGCAACAATACCAAGAAACGGCCTGTCCGACGAACGATCAGATAGGTGGCAAGCACTGTCCCGAACCGATGAATTTCAGTTCACAAGAACAGATGGTCATGACTCCCGATGGCAGTGGTCGTTTCCCGGCGACGGCCGATCTTGAAGTGTCTATAATTACGCTCGAGTTCTCAAGTCGCTACTCATACCTAATCGCGAGGTTCGAATGAAGCTGCTCTGTTGCTTGGCTGTAGTGGGTGCCATGGCTGTAACGGCTGTGGCTCAGGATAATGGGTCCGTTGAATCCAAAATCATCGCCATTGAGAAGGCTTGGAATCAGGCCTATAAGTTCCGAGACAAAAAGGCGTTGGGTGAAATCCTGCACGACTCCCTGGTGCTGGTCAATGACGATGGCAGTCTCCAATCCAAGAGCACGTTCCTGGCGAGCGTCGATGCGGCGAAGCCATCCGACCAGCAACAGGCCGAGCCAGAGTCGATCTCAGTGCATGTGTTCGGCGATGTTGCGATCGCCACGGGAATCTTTCGGGAGAAAGGTGTTGAAAACGGGAAGGCTTACGTCAGACGAAATCGTTTTGTCGATACTTGGGTTGGCAAAAACGGTACGTGGGTGTGCGTGGCAGCCTCAGCAACTCCGGTTCGCTGAGGGAATTTCACGAATGGATGTTTGGGAATTTTCGACTATCCTCGGCCTGACGTTAAACATCGCAACTGCCTAACGTCTTGCCTTGGGGACCTTGCAGGGCTGGATCACGATGGGTTTGAGGACGCGGTTAGGCCCACGAAATCAGATCCGATCCAGCCCTGTCTCGTCAGCGGATGCATGCGCCGTCGCGCGATTCCGAAAGAATGACGACATCGCCTGAAATAAGAACAGTTCGTGGGTGGCGCTTCTGGGCGGCGCGCATTGCCACGTCAATCTTCGTTCCCGTGCTGTTACTCGGCATAGCGGAAGGCGCGCTGCGTCTATTTGGCGTCGGATTTCCGACCGGCCTTACTGTCCCGTGCACGGTGCAGGGCCGGCCCGCCTCCTGCTACAACCTATTCTTCCCCGCACCATTTTTTCCTCCGGGCATGATCAAGACACCGCAGGCCTACGCAATTCCGGCCGAAAAACCGCAGGGAACCTTCAGAATCTTTGTCCTGGGAGAATCGGCGGCCATGGGCGATCCCGATCCCGCCTATGGTTTCAGCCGCTATCTGGAGGTGATGCTGCGGGAGCGCTTCCCTGCCATGAAGTTCGAAGTGGTCAATACCGGCAGCGTCGCCATCAACTCGCACGTACTGCTGCCGATTGCCAGGGGGTTGGCCAACGAGCGTCCGGATTTGTTCATCCTTTACTCGGGCAACAACGAAGTTGTCGGACCTTATGGTCCTGGGACTGCGCTTACGTCCTCCAGCATGAGTCTTCCCGTCATTCGCGCGAGCATCTTCGTGCGCTCGACCCGCATCGGCCAGTTGCTCACTAAGTTGGGGACACAAAAACGCGAATGGGGCGGGATGGAAATGTTTCTCGACAAGCAAGTGCCAGCCCGTTCGCCGCTCATGAAGCAAGTGTATGAGAACTTCGCAAGCAATCTGCGGGACACGATCGCCGTCGCTCGCCGCTCGGGCGCCCGGGTAATTGTTGCCACCGTAGCCACAAATCTGAAAGACTGCGCGCCGTTCGCATCGATGCACCGCGAGGACTTAAGGCAAGATGCTTTGCGTTCCTGGTCGGCGCTGGTGCAACAAGGATCGGATCTCGAAACCAGCAGGTCGTACGCGGACGCGCTGAAAGCATATCTCTCCGCGCAGCAGATTGACGACCAGTATGCCGAGCTTGAATTCCGCATTGCTCGCTGCCTCTGGAGGCTGGGAGATTACCGCGCCGCCAGGGAACATTTTTCCCGTGCCCGCGATCTTGACACGCTTCGCTTTCGCGCCGACAGCAGGATCAATGACATCAATCGTTCGGTCGCCTCATCCTCAGGCGCAGAACTGGTAGACGCCGATGAGATTTTCGCCAACGAGAGCCCGAACGGAATCGTCGGCAGCGAGCTCGTGTATGAGCACGTACACCTGACTCCGGAGGGCAACTACCTGCTGGCGCGAGCCATGTTCCTGCAGATCGCCAGCAAGCTGGCAAAAGTGGCGGGGCAAGCCCCGTCTCTACGGGGCGGCGATGCTTCTTCGGATGTTCCGTCACAAGCCGAGTGCGAGCAACTGCTGGCCTTCACCAGTCATGATCGTCTCCGCATTACTCGCGAGATGCTGGAGCGATTGCAAAAACCTCCGTTCACAAATCAACTGAACCACTCCGATCAGGTTTTGCGGTTGACGATCGAGGCGAGCGCTCCCGATGAAAGCCCAGACGAAACAGCCGCGGAGTATCAATGGGCGATCCGGAGAAAACCGGACGACCGGATCCTGCATTACAACTTTGGGCTCTTTCTTTTCGACTACAATCGCGCTGCGGCAGCGGAGCAGTTGCGCCTGGCTCGGCCGTGGGATGGCTTCCCGGTTTTTGCTCCGGACGGTACGTCGATCGAATAGAGTACAGACTCTTCGATTCGCGGCCTTCAAAAGTTCCGGTACATGAATTGAGACGCGACAGCGCCGCGCGTGTGGGTCACGACTAGGACAATCAGCAATGCCAACACATATAGTGGTGGAATCCAAAACCAGCGATTGCGGACAATGATGGCGATAACTCCTGAGCGGGAGCTAACATCCGGTTCAATCGAGTAGCGATCGAGCACATCGACAACTAACAGCACCATCGCATAACCGGCCGCCAGAGCCATCACCAGGAGATAAAGACTCCCGCTGAGAAAGTGGGAAGAGTAACTGGTTGGCGACAGCACGGCCGACAGCATCTGCCGCGCTTCGGCTAGAGAATTGGCGCGGAAGAAGATCCATCCCAGGCTGATGAGAGCGATGGTTACAAGCCACGGGACCGGCGTCCAGAGGGTGGATGCGGGCGTCCAATCGAACTTACGCTGAACTTGCTGTACCTGACGATGCAAGACCAGGAGCACTCCGTGATAGCAGCCCCAGAGTATGAAGAGCACGCTTGCTTTATGCCACAATCCGAACAGGACCATCGAAACTACTAAAGCAAGATTTCGCCACCACATCTCGCGGCGCACTACCGCCAGCGGAAGAAAGACATAGTCGCGAATCCAGAACGACAGCGACATGTGCCAGCGCGTCCAGAAGATCGACGGACTGGCGGATTGAAATGGACGAGCGAAGTTCTCGGGCACCGTAAATCCAAGCGCTTGGGCCGCGCCGATGGCGATATGCGAGTAACCGGCGAAATCGAGGAAAAGCTGCAATCCGTAGCCGAACGCCAGACACCAGACGTCCGCGCCGCTCCAGTGCATGACATGATCAAAACCGGAGTTGATGCCGTCGCCCGAGAGAATTCCCTGCCCGAGCAATTGCGCCAACTGCATCATCAGCACGCCGGTGGCGATGCGGCAGAATCCGCGTCCGATGTCGTCCGCAGAGGTGGCTTGCTCGGAGCGAAACTGCGGGAGCATTTCGGGCAGGCGGCAAATCGGTCCCGAGATCACGACCGGAAAGAACGACATGTACAGCGCGAATTCGACAAATGATGGGTCGAGTTCCTCGCCGCGGTAAAGGTCAAACAGGTAACTCATCGCCTGGAAGGTCCAGAAGGAGATCCCCAATGGCAAGGCAAGATGCAAAAACTTTTGCAATGAGGATAGCGGGACGCTAACCGCAATTTCAGGGAGGTATTTGAAGCCGCCGAGCAACGCCAGGTTCAACAGAATGGCGATGGACAGAACGAGCCCGGACGGCTTGTGCTGAAGCCATTTTCCCAACAGGAAATTCATCACCGTGGAAGTGAGAAGAACCGCCGCGAACCAGTATCCCCAGGTGAGATAGAGCGCGCAGCAGCCGATGAGAAGAACTGTCTGCTGCACCGCTCGCGAGCGGACCTTGGCAAAGACGGCGACGCAAAGCAGAAATACCAGAACATACAGGATTGCTTGAAGCAACATTCCTCCCCGGCGTGATCGAAACCGTTTCAGATCGCAAGAACTTGTTTCATGCACTGGTTTCAGAGGGGACCGGCAGTTCCCTCAGGGGCTAAAGCCCAGTGTTTATGCGGTTCGTAGCGGCACGGCTGAAGCCGTGCCCTTCCCAGACTCTACCCACAACTTCTTGTGAAGCGTGCCTAGGCATTATTGCGCATTCGTCACCTTCTCGCATATGTCCTCGCGCATACTACCAAGAACTTGTGCGATGTGATCTGCGTCGCCGATTTCCGCCTCTCGCACCGGCTACAATGGCCTGCAGCGTGACCAGATTCCGCAATCTTATTGAGGCGCTCGCCGCAGCTCCCGGAGATCGTCCATTTGTTACTGCCTGGATCGACGAAGACGAGCGCGAGACGGTGACGTTCGCCGAGTTTCGGCGCCGTGCCAGTTTACAAGCCAAAATACTCTGTGACCATGCCGTGAACGCCGGTGATCGCGTGATCATCATCATGCCGCAGAGCATTTCCGCCATGGCGACCTTCGTCGGGGCGATGATGCTGGGCGCGGTGCCCGCTTTTCTTGCTTATCCCAATTTTAAGGTCGAGGCTTCCAAATATCGCTCCGGACTGGCAGGAGTCACGGCCAACCTTCGAGCCAAGGCCGTCGTCATCGATCAAGAGTTCCCCGACGACATGCTTGGCCACGTATCTCTCGGTGAGGAGACGACGCTGCTTCGCGCCCGCGACGGCGGGGATTCAGGCGGAGAAGACGAACTGCCCACGGAGAATCACGGCGAGAGCCTGGCGTTCATCCAGCATTCGGCGGGCACAACCGGACTTCAAAAGGGCGTGGCGCTGACCCACGCCGCCGTGCTGCGCCAGATCGAACATCTGGCACAGGCGCTGAAAATCGACGGAGCTGCGGACCGCATTTATAGCTGGCTGCCGCTCTATCATGACATGGGATTGATTGCGTGCTTCATGCTGCCCATGGTTTGTCATACGCCAGTCGTGATGCAGTCGCCGATCGACTGGGTCATGCATCCGGAGACCATGTTGCAGATCGTCAGCGAGTGCAAATGCAGTTTGGCTTGGATGCCGAACTTTGCCTTTCAGTTCGTTCCCCGGCGCACGCCGCCGAGCCGATGGGCGCAGTATGATCTCTCGCCGGTTCGCGCGTTGATCAATTGTTCGGAGCCGGTCCGGTCCAGCAGCATGCAGGAGTTTGAGAATGCTTTCTCTTCCATTGGATTAAAGAACGGCGCCCTGCAATCTTCTTATGCCATGGCCGAGAATGTTTTTGCTGTGACGCAATCGGACATCGATCAGGCCTCGGGTCCCGCGCGCATTTTGGCAGATGGCCAGCGATTTCGCAGCGCGCATCGCATCGTCCCGGTTGCGGAAGGCACGCCGGGCGCGATTTCTTTCACCTCGTCGGGCCGGTTGCTGGCTGGCAATGAAGTCAGGATTGCGTCCGATTCTGGCGCTCTTCTCGACCCAGGCCAGGTCGGCGAGATTCTCGTCAAGAGCGATAGCTTGTTTACGGGCTACTGCAACCGCCCCGATCTGACGACCAAGGCGATCGTCGACGGCTGGTATCACAGCGGCGATCTTGGTTTTTATCTCGATGATGAACTTTATGTGGTCGGCCGGAAGAAAGATCTTCTTATCGTCGGCGGCGAAAACCTTTACCCGCAGGACATCGAGGAGATCGTCGCCCGGCACCCGGCCATTCATGACGGCCGCGTGGTTGCGATGGGAGTGTACAATCCCGATCTCGGGACCGAAGACATCGTTGTGGTGGCGGAAGTAGAACGCCAGGAACTTCTCGCAAATACCCTGGAGAACGAACGCGAGATCCGCAACCTGGTGGTCGCCGAGATTGGAGTAGCGGTGCGCACGATTTTTTTGAAGCCGCCAAAATGGATCGTGAAGAGCACGGCCGGCAAAGCGGCGCGTTCCGCCACGCGCGAGAAGTTATTGAAAGAGCATCGGGAACTCAACCTCGATTCTCTCAACATCGATTCTCTCACTCTCGATTCTTAGGAGAGCAAATTCGCATGACGCCAGAGGCACAGCAGATGATAGGACACATCGTCGGGCTGATTCGCAAACCAGGGCTGACGATCGACGAGAACACACCGCTGGTTTCCTCTGGATTGATCGACTCGATGGCGCTGGTGGACCTGTTGCTGAAGCTCGAAGACCTCACCCACATGCGCATCCCGCCGGGGAAAGTGCAAGCGAAGGACTTGGATACGGTCGCCAAGATGTTTGCGACCGCGCAGCGGGTAGGGAAACCGCGGAAGTAGACATGGTTCCGAGACGCGGCAAGCCGCGTCTCTACAGGGGAGTTTGTGAATTCGCTCTATTGCAGCGGCTTGGCCGGCGTGCCGGGTTTGACGCCTGAGTGCTTTTTCGCCTGTGCCATCAGTTCCAGAACCTTGTCTTTGGCTTCGTAGTTGGGATTCGTGTCCAGCAACTTCTGCCAGGCGGCGGTCGCCTTGTCGATATCCATTTTGCCCTGCCACTCGACGATGCCCAGATTAAACAACGTGTTGGCCTTGTTGGGTTCGTAGGAAAGCGATTTCTGGAGTTCCGCGATGGCAGTATCGGCGTCGCCGGTGTACCAGTAGGCGGTCGCCATGTCGGTACGAACTCCCGTGTTGGCTGGCTCGGCCTTCAGCGCGCGCTGGTAATAATCGATGGCGGTGGGGAACAGCTGGGCGTCGTAATAGATGTTCCCGATGTTTTGCAGGAGACCGGCATTGGCCGGGTCTGCCTTGAGTTTCTCGATCAATGGTCCGGCTTGCGTGTCGGCCATTTTCTGCATTTGCGCCGGAGTTGGCGTTGGAGTTTGCGCGCTCGCGCTTTCATTCCCGGCGGCCGGCGCCGAGGTGCTCACCATCTCACCTGCAGCGGCCGCTGGACTTTGCGATCCGCGGATAAACCAGCCGGCGGCGATTCCCACCAGCAGGCAGATGACCGCCAAGGTGTACGCCTGCACGCTTGTCCATTGGTCAACAGCATTAGAGGTTGCTCGATTTGTATCCGCCATTTACTCAGTGCTCCTTTGCATCATTGAGCCAACAGATCATTGAATCAATTGGTCATTGAATCATTAGATCATTTGCGTTGAATCAACGATTCGTTGCCCCGATGACTAAATGATTCAATGTCTCAATGACTCATCTGGACGTCGGCCATCAGCTTCTGCACCGTAGCTTTGCGCTCCGCACTTAATTGCGGATTCGACTTCAGCAACTGCCGCCAGGCCGCCAGCGCTCCTTTGCTGTCCTGTTTACCCTGCCACTTGATCATGCCGAGGTTGAACAGCGAGTTGGCATCCTTGGGGTCAACGCGCAGCGACTGTTGGAGTTGGCTGATCGCCCCGTCCACATCGCCGTTGTAGTAGAGGCACGAAGCCATCTCGGTGCGAATAGCAACGTTCTTGGGATCGATCTGCAATGCCTTGTCGTAGTAGCTGGCCGCTTCCTTGAACTGGTGGGTCGATTTGTAGATGTTTCCGACCTGGATGAGCAGATCGCTGTTGTTCGGATCACGCTTGAGCTTTTCGAGCAGTGGCGCTGCCTTTTTGTCCGCCATCTGTTTCATCTCTTCGAGGCTGGGCATGTGTCCGCCCATTGCGCCGGCCGCGGCGGAGGGCTGGGCATTGGTTTGGGCGGCTTGGGCATTGGCCGCGGGTTGTGGCGGCGCCGCCGGCGATTGCGATCCGCGAAACAGGTATCCGATCGCCAGCCCAACCACGAGGCAGACTACGGCCATCGCATAGACCTGCTTCGCCTGCCAGGATGATCCCGCAGTCGGTTGCGTGGTGAGTTCGTTTGCCATGCCCTATTCCCCCGAACGAGCGTGCTCCCGCGGATTGGGGGATTTGCCGCGCTCTGACATTGCTAATTTACCTTAAAGGCGAGTAGGAAGACGGGCAGCATTATGCGTCACTTGCGAATGTGATGACGATCACGTGGGGGACTGCGAAGGCAACCCAAAGCGTTGCCCAGTATTTCCGAGTTGTCGCTCTTCGCCTTCGGGAAACTTCGATCAAGTGTCGGCAGAAAGCACAAACCACAGGGTACACAGGGTGCACGGAGGACCCCGGGGACGTAATCAGAGATTCCTTAGACGGCCAACGCGTCGACGAAGCGATCGCAGAGCGTGGTCTCGAGGTCGTAATAGCTCACCTCGACCGGCTTGGTGAGGAACGGCTTCAGGATGTCGAGCACCCTGGGATAGAACTCTCGCTCATAGCGCTCGGCATCGTGACGGGTTGTCCACAGGCTGATGGCGAGCACCTTACCCTGTTTCGTCTTGTTCTGGAAAAAGGGCAGAGTCTCGAGGAAGCCGACCTGCTTCTTGAGGATCGGCAGGACTTGATCATTAACGGCCTTCACGAATTCTTCTTTCTCTTCCAGTTTCACTTCGAAAGCGAGAATACGAGCAAACATAAGCGATGCTCCTTTCGTTTGTGACAACAACAAGCAGCCCCTAAAGGGCCGCTTGATCTCGAAGGACTTACGGTATCGCCAAAGCGATACCCCGAGTCGAAGCTTGAATTCTTCCGCTGGCTGCCAGCGTCCGACCGTGACTTACTACCATTACGACGACTGGTTTCACCATGCTGTGACGTGTGACCGTCAGTGCTGTGAACAAAGTCACAGAATCCAATAAGCATCGCATTTTCACTGGACTGACAGTCTCTACGGCACGCCGTCTGGCGCTCCTCGCCTTTACAGGCAAGCAGGTTCCGACATAAATTTGAAGACCGACGGTTTACACAGCGGAGCAGTACTTTGCCAAGTTCCTCTGACCATCAGCAGCCCGCACCCGCACTCTCGGCCAAGCCCATGGCTTCGGCTAAGACGATGGCTGAGGTTCTACTTTCCAGCAATCTCCTGGAGACTCTTCCCGATGCCATCGTTGCCGTCGATCACGATGGCACCATTGTTCAAGTCAATTCCCAAGCGCAGGAGTTATTTGGCTACGACCGCGAGGAATTGATCGGCCAGAAAGTCGAGATGCTGGTGCCGGAGAGCTATCGCCCTGAGCACCACCATCATCGCGAGAAGTTCGCGGAGACGCCGAAGACGCGGCGAATGGGAGCGGGCTTGGATCTCTACGGAAGGCGGCGCAATGGCTCGGAATTTCCGGTAGAGGTTAGTCTCAGTCCGGTCGTCACGGAGAATGGGGCGATCGTCCTGAGTGCGATTCGCGACATCAGCGACCGCAAGCGAATCGCGGAAGAACTGCGGCGAGCGAATGAAGAGCTGCATCGGAGAACGGCCGAGCAACTGGGAGAATACCGGTCGCGACTGGCCTCGATTATCGATTCTTCTGAGGACGCCATCATTGGCAAGAACCTCGACGGCACCATCACCAGTTGGAACAAGGGAGCCGAGCGCATCTATGGTTACACGCCAGAAGAGGCCATCGGAAAGAACATCTCTTTTCTCACGCCCACCGACCGTGCCGACGAAATCTCGGAGATTCTGCGCAAAATTGCGCGCGGGGAAAGCGTCGAGCATCATGAATCGGTGCGGGTCACCCAGGATGGACGCAACCTGAACGTCTCCATTTCCGTGTCTCCCTTGCGCGATGCCAAAGGCGACATCGTGGGAGCGTCGGCGATTGCGCGCGACATTACAGCCCAGAAACGGGCCGAGAGCCAGCTGCATCAAGCTCAGAAGATGGAAGCAATCGGGCGGCTGGCGGGAGGCGTCGCGCACGACTTCAACAATATCCTGGGGATCATCAACGCCTGCACGGAATTCCTGCGCGATCGCATCGATCCCGCCGCCGAACCGTCGCTCTACGTCGAGAACATCAAGAAAGCGACGGAACGCGGCACATCCTTGACCCGGCAACTGCTGGCCTTCAACCGAACTCCCGCAACCCAACCCCGCATCCTCGATCTGAACGAGCGGTTGAAGGAAATCGCCAAGCTGCTGCGCCCGCTGATGGGAGACGATGTGGAGATTCTCATCGTGCCCCGATCACCCTCGGCGGTGATCGAGGCAGACCCTGGCCAGCTCGACCAGATCGTGGTCAACCTCGCGGTGAACGCGCGCGACGCCATGCCTCGCGGCGGAAAATTTATTCTCGAATCCGCGTCGGTGAAATTCGACGAGGACTTCGCCGAGCAGCATCAACCCATGGCCGCTGGAAAATACGTTCTGCTCGCGGTCAGCGATACCGGAACCGGCATGGATGAAGCCACGGTGTCGCGCATCTTCGAGCCTTTCTTTACCACCAAGGAACTGGGCAAAGGAACTGGCCTGGGCCTGGCCACGGTGTACGGCATTGTCAAACAGAGCGCCGGACACATTTTTGTCTACAGCGAACCGGGAAACGGAACGACATTTAAGATCTATCTCCCCTGCGCCAGTCACAAGATCGGGCTCGGATCCAAAACTGAAGTGGAGACCGTCAGTCCGATGCGGCACGGGACTACGATCCTGCTGGTGGAAGACGACGAAATTATGCGGGGCCTGACTCGCCAACTGCTGCAGGAACACGGCTATACAGTAGCGGAGGCAAATGACGGAAAATCCGCGCTCGAATGGGTGGAATCTCATCCTGGTCCCATCGATCTGCTGCTGACGGACGTGGTGATGCGCCGCATGAGCGGTCCTGAACTGGTGGAGCGCCTGAGCGTCTCTCATCCGACTCTCAAAGTCGTATACATGTCGGGCTACACAGGGGAACTGATCGCGGAACGCGAGGTGTTGAAACGCGGTATCACTCTGCTCGAAAAGCCGTTTACTCGAACCGCTTTGCTGAACACAATCCATACGACCTTGGGATGAATATGGTGACCCGAAGCCACAAGCGGGCCGTAACCGTAATCTTTGGTCATGTGACCAACCGGTCGGTGATGGGGATCACACATCGGTGTGGAAAAGGACGCACTTGCAGGCTCCACACTGGCGGTGGACGGGTCGGATGGTCACCTATAATGCTAAAGGCAACTAAATTGTTTTGTTACACTTAGATAAATGTCGGCAAAGTTTTGTCCACAAGCGTAGAGTGGCTAAGGACTTGCCAAAGTAGCTGGTTAGCGGAGGCAATCATGGCCACACAGGTTGTAAACGCTGTTGAGAAGCTTATTCCGGTAGATAAGACCTTTTGCGATCTTCCCCCAACCATCGCCGATGCCGTTGAGCAAGCGGCACTCACCACCAGCTATCCCACGGGAGCGGTTTTATTCGCGGAAGCGCAGGCTCCGCGCGGCGTGTTCATCGTCCGTAGAGGACGGGTGAAGCTCTCCATCTGCGGCAGCGACGGACGCACGTTGATTCTGCGCATCGTCAACGCCGGTTGCCCCTTGGGAGTTGCCGCGGTAGTTTCCGGACGCCCGTATGAAGCGACGGCCGAGACCCAGGAACCCTCCGAGATCAGCTTTCTGCGACAAAACGATTTGGTGCGGCTCATGCGCCTGCACGGCGAGTTTGCCCTGTGGGTGACGCAGCACATCAGCCAGGATTACGCCTCCACTTGCCGCGAAATCCGCGACCTGATCCTCTCCGACTCCGCCAGCGAAAAACTTGCTCGCCTGCTCGTGGGATGGCTCGACCAGAACACCACCTCCAAGAATCCCAGCCAGGTGAAGCTGGCTTTGACGCACGAAGAGATCGGGCAGATGATCGGCTCTTCGCGAGAAACCGTCAGTCGCCTTCTCGCCGGCTTCAAGAAGCAACACCTCATCCAGCAGACCGGCTCGACGTTAGTGATTCCCGACCGCCTTGCCTTGGAATCCCTCATCACAGCGTAGAAGAATGCACTCGACACGGGCCGGTCACACCCACCGGCCCCGTTCCTTCTAAAGACCCATTTCTTGTTGACGTCGAATTCGTCCTAATGTCCGTCGTTCATTGTTCATGCGTCACAGACTCGCCTAAAGAGCTCGTGCTATATTTCGCTTGCAAGCTGGGTTATGGCCGTGGGCCGCGATTCCGGTTCGGGCCATGGCAACGGCTGCAGACATGCTGGTTCAGGAGTGGCGCATGTCGAGGATTTGGAGTCTGTTTTTTGTCGCGCTGTGCATAATCCGGGTAAACCTCGCCCCGGCGCAGCAGATTCTCCCTTTCGAAAAAGTTCCACCCACTTTCTCCGCGGACGCTCAGTTCGCCGCCCGGGTCCGGTCCCTGCTGCTTCCCTACACTGCACCCGCCACCGGCCAGTATGCGGTCGGCAGGCAAGTCATGGAGACGCTGCTGCGGCAACTCCCCGCGGACCGCACGCACTTCTCGTGGGACCTGCGCATCGCGAAGGACGCGGGAAATATATACTCCGCTCCCGACGGGACCATTTTCGTCGACGCAGACCTCGCGCAAGCGCTGGGACCGAAGCCCGGTCTTTGGGCGGCAGCGCTCTCCCATGAAATCTCGCACATCGTGCGCCGCGACTGGGCGCGGCGATATTTGTTCCAGAAGTCGTTGCAGGAAGCCGGAGCCTCACAAATCATGCTCGGCGACGCGGGCGCGGTCTCCGGGTCCTGGGTGGACGCGCGAGGCGCATCGAGCCAGCTTGCCAGTTTCTGCCAGACCATGGAACTGGAAGCGGACGCCGAGGGCCTGATGTTGATGACGCGCGCTGGATTCGATCCCGACTTCGTGCCCGCGCTGCATCACTTGCTCGAAGCTCAGCCTCGGCAATCGGACGAAAAGTTTTTTGATCCTTCGCACCCCACCTGGGACGATCGCGACCGAAGACTGCAGAAACTCTATGTTGCGGCCGGCAAGGAGTACGATCGCCTGTGGCCGGAGCGCTATGCCTCGCCGGGAGGCAATTCGCCCATCGTGGTGTACGCCGGTTCGCCCAGCGCCAAACGCGGCGTCACTGGAGAACTGGAAGTGCTGATTCCGCTGCACTGCCAGAATCTCAGCGGATCGATAGAGGTGGTGCTGCGTTTCACCGCGCCGGAATCTGAGTTCCCCAGCGAATTGCGCCAATTCACCGGCTGCACCTCGGAGCGGACGTTGGTCACATTCGTTGTGCCGAGCGTCTTGCCGAGCCCTCAGGTCCGCCGCGGTGGCTCGCGCGTGCAGGCCGAGGTCTCCGTGCTGGACGACAGCGGTGCGATCCTGACTCATGCGCTCGCACCCATACCCGTGCGCTGACAGGGCTGCCATCATAGGGGCGAGGCGGGCTAGTTCTTCGCGGGTGGGTTGTCGCTTGGTCTTTCGGAAGATTGATTGTCGGAAGAGCGGGCTTCGGAAGATCGACCGTCGTCGCTTCCCGGCTCATCTTCGTCGTGGGAAGACTCAGCGTAGTCGGAAGGCTCGGTCGGCAACTCGACCAGGTGGGCCCGTTCCAGGGCGCGCAAATATTCCGGGCGCGTATGGCGTAAGTGATCGGCAGAGGCTTTGCCGTCGATGAAGGCTGTATCCATCGGATAGACGAGCGGGTCGAAGATCACCATGTAGAAGTGCCAAATCAAAATCGAGAAAGTCGCCAGCAGCGCTTCGTAGAAGTGCACGGCGGTGGCCGCGTCCGAAATCCACTTGGGGAAATGGCGCAGGGTGAAATTGTTAAACCACAATAGGCAGCCGGTGACCGTCATTATCACCGTTCCCCACATAAAAGCCCAGTATTCCATTTTCTCGGCGTAGTTGAATTTCTTGAACTGCGGCTCGATCTTAGTAAGTCCCAAATTGTGAGTGATAACTTGCACTAAGTCGGTCGCGTCTTTCACTTCGGGCAACATCGCTTTCAGGAACACGTTGCGGTCTCGTCGAACGGTGGCGAGATGAATCACGTGGTAAATGGTGGAAGCGACGAGCACAACGGCCGCCGTGCGATGCACCATGCCGCGGAATGCGAAGTGGCCCTCCAGGAGCAATAGCGGATGCGCAAACCACGCGTCGGGATACTTCAGCGCGAACCCCGTTAACACCAGTGTCGGGAAGCTGAAGATCACGCCCCAGTGAGCAATGCGGAAGTTCAGATTCATCCGGGACACTTGCTCGCCGGTTTCATGCCGCGGCTGGCGGCGAATGAGTTTCGAAAGGAAGTCCAGCAGGTTGTGCAGGAGCATGAAGCCCAGGGTCATGGGGATCAGGGTCAAGTACATCCAACGGATCCACTTGACTACCGGATGTGCGGAAGCGGCCGTTGTCTGCACATGCACTGGTCCGATGACGAAATGTTCGCCCGCACCGGCGTGACAATTTCCGCAGGTTTTGGGAAGGTTCGCGGCATTCACGGTGGAGCGTGGGTCGGTCGACGGGAAGATATTGTGCACGCCATGGCAGGACGCACAGTTGGCAACGCTCTGGGATCCTTCTCGCGAAGCCAGACCGTGATAGCTGTCGGCGTAGGAAGGAATACGGTCGGCGGGCAGGTTGTAGCGCAACTCCAGGCGCTCATCGTTGTGGCAGCGGCCGCAAGTGGCCATGGAGACGCGATTGGCGTTGACCAGCGATCCCTGCTCTTTCGGGCCCAGGATCAAGTGCTCGCCGTGGCAGTCGCTGCAGACGGGAGCAGCGGACACGCGGGCTTTCATGGCTTGTCCGTGCACGCTTTCAAGGTAAGTCTTGCTGATTTCGGAGTGGCACTGGCCGCAGGTTGCCGAAATGTTCCAGTGGTTGACCTTGGAATGCACATCTTGCGAGGGCAGGATGCCGTGGCTGCCGTGACAATCCGAGCAACCGGCGGCCGCTTCGTTGCCAGCGGCCACGGCGCGTCCATGCACACTTTGCCGATAGAGTTCGACGGGATGCGCGAACGGAATCTTGTGCCGCGAGAGAAACTGCGGGTTGCTGTGGCAGGCAGCGCAGGTGTCGGGCAGATTCTTCTTGGCCACGCGCGCGACCGGCTCGCTTGCAGTCTGAATCTGATGCACCGGCCCGTGGCAGGACATGCAGTTCGGCGCGTCCGGATCGCCCTTCGCGGCCGCTTTTCCGTGTATGCTCTGGCGGAATTCCTTCACTTCGTCGGCATGGCATTGCGCACACTTTGCCGGAGCCGTCTGGGCCGCAGCCGACACCTCATGGGGATTGCCGTGGCAGGATTGGCAAGCCTCCTCGCCGAGCGCGCTATGAACGCTGCCCGGCACATGGGAAGCCTCGTCGGCGTGACACGTCGCGCATTCGACCTTCGGCACTTTGCTGGGATGGGGGAAATCCTTGATGGTGGTGTGGCAGTCGGTGCAGCCTAAAGAGCCGTGGACGCTGGCCGCATGTTTGGCGGGATCAATCGAGATGCTCTTGCCGCTGCCGGACTTCATCCCGGGCTGGCTGTGGCAGGCCAGGCAGGTTTCGTCCTGCTTCAGCGGATGAGGCGCTTGTGCTCGAACGGGAGCGGGGAGCAACGCACAGATGGAAACAAGACAGGCGGCGAGAAACAAGACCAGATAGACGGCACTGCATCGTCGGGCGATATCTGCGGCGCGTGGTGTCCGGGTCGGCAAGCTCGATCTTTCGCTGGTCATTCTTAGTCAGTTCATTCTTAAAGTGCGTTTCATAAACCGGCTTCCGAGGACACGGACAGTTCTCTCAAGGGCCAAAAGCCCAGTGTTTATGCGGCTCGGAGCGACACAGCTGAAGAGGGTGCGAAAAAACTCAGCAAGGCCGCAACAAGCTCACCTCAGGCGCTAAAGCGCGACACATTTTAAACCACTAACGGCACGACTAAAGTCGTGCCCTTCCCAAACCTGCGTGAATCAGAGTTTTTTCCTCAGCCTTCCAAGCCGTGCCCTTTCCAAGTAACTGCCCAAAACCATTTGTGAAACACGCTCTACTTCGTGCTTACTTCATTCCCAGGTCGGTTAGGATCTTGGGATTCTCTTCACCCGATGCCAGAATCTGATGGCACGTGGAACAGTCATTGGGGATGGTCTGGCCATCGGCGCTGGTGTGGCTGCCATCGTGGCAGCGGAAACAGCCGGGCGAATCATTATGTCCGATATTATTCGGGTGAGTGCCCCAGGTTACACGCATGTCGGGGAAAACGTTACGCAGGTAGATCCTTGCCACCTCCGCCGCCGATTGCTCGACCGTCGTGCGCCGCGCCTGATAGATGGCCGGGTAATTTGTCTGATAGAACTTATTGATTTCGGCAATGATGCTCTGCTGGGCCAGGTCGCGGGTCGGGTAATTCACCTTAAGGACCTCGACCGCCTTCTTCCTGATGTAGGGGAGATCGGTGCTGATCTGTCCGCCCGACATTTGCTTATCCACCGCGTTTTCGGGCAGGTCGAAGGCATGGGTGGGGCGATTGTGGCAATCGACGCAATCCATCACGCGATGGTCTCCCTTGTCCAACTGTTGTTGGGAGGGCTTGGCATCGGTGGAAATAAATTCAGTGGTCTTGCCGCTATCGTCGGTGTAGTAAACGGCGGGAATGGTCATGCGCTCGGGGTCGGTTGAGATGTAGCGGATGCGGGCGCTGTCGGAGAGGTGGTGGCCGTGAATGCCGACCGAACCCTGCCAGGTGCGTCCGCCTACTTTCAGCAGTAAGACGTCGGTCTGGGGCGTGTTTTTCTCGTCGTCTTTGTAACTGGTATTTACCAGAAACTTATCGCCGGTAAAGCGCTGCGGCCAATGACACTGCTCGCAGGTTTCGCGCGCCGGGCGAAGATACTTTACCGGGGATGGAATGGGGCGCGAATAAGTGTGGAAGGTTACGGCGACAACCTGGCGCAGTCCGGAGAGCTTCGAGCGCACAAACCAGCCGGCTCCGGGTCCGATGTGGCACTCGACACAAGCCACGCGCGAGTGCGGAGAATTCTGATAGGCGGTGTACTCGGGATCCATAACGCGGTGACAAGTCGTGCCGCAAAAACTCACTGAATCCATGTACTCCACGCCTCGATACGAAGCGGTGGCGATAATGAGGAGATTGAGAACCGTGGCCGCTGAAACATACTCCAGGGTACGCCGCACCACGGGCAGGCCCAGATCGACAGCGGGGAAAATCCCCGGCAGTTTGCCGCTCGCGCGCAGGCTTCGCCGCCGGAGCCAGATGCCAAGGGGAATCAGCAACAGGCCGAGCACAAAAATGCCGGGGAGGATCAGAAAGATCAGAAGGCCAACATAAGGGTGCGGCGGCCCGGGCAGGAAGACGTCATAGAACCAGAAGGCGATGGTGGTCAGCGCCGTGCTCGTCGTGATGACGGCGCCCGTGAGGGTGATGGGATTCTGTCCCAGAAAATAGATGGGCTCCGACCACTCCCGGATGCGTTTTCGCAAATCCATTTGAGACCGCTACTCCTTTTTAACTTCCATGCGCCGCTAACTTCCACGCGCCGCTGGTGGATACACTCCTGACGTACCGGCGGATCATCCGCCGCGCTGGACAATCTTTCTAATGGAATGGCGAATAAGCGGCCAGGACTATTTTTTCAAAGTGCGAATGTACGCCACCAGGCCTTTAACATCTTCCGGCTTCAGAGATTTGTACGCGGGCATCTTGCCCTTGCCGTTGCTGATAATTCCGGAAATATCAGCATCCGACTGTTTTTGCACGTCGGCAGTTTGGAGATTGTGGCCGGCCAGTTTACTTCCGTCTGGGCCATGACACATGGCACATTTTGCTTTATAGAGTGCGGCCCCGTCTTGTGCACTCGCCGATAGGGAAAGCGTGAGAATGACAGCCAATGCGGCTACGAGGGTGAGCACCTGGATGCTGATTTTCTTCATCTGTAAGCTCCATTCAAGTTTTCGTTAACCCAGCAATTGAACGAGGATACAACCATAGGACTGCATCTACAATCCGCAATATTGAAGCCTCCGAGGGTGGGGGTTCTGTGACGCAGATCACAGGTGTTGTAACCGCGATGGGGATCGGCTGAATCCCGGTCAGTGGAGCTCGGGTGCGGCGGTTGCTCGTACGAGATTCCAGCAGGCGCGAGCGATCATCCAGTCTTCCTGCGCGCGAATGATTAGAACTCGGACCGTCGAATCCGGAGCGGAAATATCCTTGTCTTCACCCTTATCCTTGTCCAAGGGAGATTGGGCGTTCTTCTCCTGATCCAGCTTGAGGCCCAGGAAGGCAAAATTGTCGCACGCGGCGGCGCGAACTTCGGGCGAATTTTCGCCGACTCCAGCGGTAAATACCAGAGCATCAGCGCCGCCGAGCACGGCAATCATGGCGCCGATTCCCGATTGCAGGCGATGAACATACATTTCAAGCGCCAGCTTGGCGCGCGCCCTTCTTGCGGGATCGTTGCCGTTCTTGCGGGCGTCAAGAACCTCCCGCATATCGCTGGAGATTCCCGAGATGCCAAGCAGGCCGGACTTCTTATTGAGCACGTCGTCAAGCTGCTCGTCCAAGAAGTGTCTGCGCCGCATCAAGTAGGTAAGGACGCCAGGGTCCACGGAGCCGGAGCGCGTGCCCATCATTAGACCCTCTAGCGGAGTAAACCCCATGGTCGTGTCCACGCTTCGACCTTCGCGGATCGCCGCCAAAGAGCAGCCGTTTCCCAGGTGGCAGGTCACCAGTTTCAGGGAATTCAGACTCTTGCCCAGCAATTCGGCAGCGCGTTCTGCGCAATACTGATGATTGATCCCGTGGAATCCGTAGCGGCGAATGCCCTGCTCGAACCACTCGTAAGGGCCGGGATAGGTGGCCGCCGCTAGTGGCATGTGGTGATGAAAGCCGGTATCGAAAACGGCGACCTGCGGCACTGGACCCAACAATTTCGCGGCGATCTCCATGCCTTGCAGTTCGGCGCGATTGTGGAGGGGCGCAAAAACAGAAACACCTTCGATCGCCGACTTGACCTCGGCGGTGACCAGCGCGGGCTCGAAATGGTCCGGACCACCGTGGACCACACGATGTCCCACGACGCCGATCTCGGAGGGCTTGGAAATGGCGTGCGTGTCGCCGCTCCACAAGCTCTGGAGCAAGCGCTCAATGGCTTGCGGACGAGAGCCCACGGATGGGAGGTCCTCGCGGGAAGCTCCGAGGGAGTTCCTGATCGAGTACTCAGCCTTGCCGTCGACCCACTCGATCTTACCCTCCCAGGTGCATCTGGGTGGATCTTGTGGGAGCGTGTCCCCGATTTCGTAGAGACAGCTCTTCTGGCTGCTGGAGCCGGAGTTGAGGACTAGGACTTTCATTCGTAGGGCCAAGTCCAGTCGCGGATTTCCGGCAAATCGTCTCCGCGTTCGTGAATATATTGTTTGTGCTCGACCAGCTTATTGCGCAGCAACTGCTTGAAGTGACCTCCGACATTCTGCAGCCTGGGAACGCGGTCCACCACATCCCCGGCCAGGTGGAAGCGATCGAGATCGTTCATCACTGCCATATCAAACGGGGTGGTGGTTGTGCCCTCTTCTTTGTAGCCGCGCACATGGAGATTGTCGTGATTGTGCCGGCGATAGGTGAGGCGGTGAATCAACCAGGGATAGCCGTGATAGGCGAAGATCACCGGCTTATCGACCGTGAACAAGGAATCGAAATCGGCATCCGATAGACCGTGTGGATGTTCGCTCGCGGGCTCAATGGTCATCAGGTCCACAACATTCACCACGCGAATTTTGAGGTCGGGGAAATGCTGGCGCAAGAGATCGACCGCGGCCAAGGTTTCGAGCGTGGGGACATCACCGGCGCAGGCCATCACCACATCGGGCTCGGCCCCCTTGTCGGTGCTTGCCCAGTCCCAAATGCCGATACCGGTGGTGCAGTGTTCGATGGCCGACGCCATGTCGAGAAACTGCAACGCAGGCTGCTTGCCGGCGACGATCACATTGACATAATGCCGGCTGCGCAGACAATGATCGGCGACGGAGAGCAAGCAATTCGCGTCGGGCGGGAGATAAACGCGGACGATGTCAGCCTTCTTATTCACCACAAGATCGATGAAGCCGGGATCCTGATGAGTGAATCCGTTGTGATCCTGGCGCCATACGTGCGAAGTTAATAAATAGTTCAGCGAGGCGATGGGACGCCGCCATTCGATCTGGCGCGTAACCTTCAGCCACTTGGCGTGCTGGTTGAACATGGAATCGACAATGTGGATAAAGGCTTCATAGCAGGAGAAGAAGCCGTGGCGGCCGGTGAGCAGATAGCCTTCCAGCCAGCCCTGGCACATGTGCTCGCTGAGCATTTCCAGCACACGGCCGTTCTGCGAAAGATGTTCGTCTACCGGCAGGATCGGCTCCATCCAGAGTTTGTCGGTAGTTTCATAGAGAGCCTCGAGCCGGTTCGAGGCCGTTTCATCGGGGCCGAAGACGCGGAAGTTTTTGGAGCCGGCGTTCAACTTCATCACGTCGCGCAAAAATCCTCCGAGCACGCGCGTGGCCTCGGCATTCCCGGTGCCGGGCTTCGGAACTCTGACGGCATAGTTGCGAAAGTCCGGCATGACCAAGTCGCGCAACAACAGGCCGCCGTTCGCGTGGGGATTCGCTCCCATCCTGCGCTCGCCCTGGGGAGCCAGCTCGGCGAGTTCGGAAATGAACTTGCCATTCTGGTCAAATAATTCCTCGGGCCGATAACTTTTCATCCAGTCTTCGAGGATCTTCACGTGCTCCGGCTTGGTTTGCAGGTCAGTCACTGGCACCTGATGCGCACGCCACGTGCCTTCTACGGGCTTTCCATCGACCACTTTCGGGCAGGTCCAACCCTTCGGGCTGCGCAGGACGATCATCGGCCACGTGGGGAGACCGGCGTCTCCGCCATTTCGGGCTTTCTCCTGAATCGCTCGAATCTGGTTCACGATGACATCCAAGGTTCCGGCCATGAGTTGATGCATGGCTTCAGGCTCGTGTCCCTCGACGAAATACGGCTTCCAGTGGTGGCCGGTGAAGAACTCAGTGAGTTCCTCATCGTTCATACGGGCAAGCACGGTTGGATTCGCGATCTTCCAGCCATTGAGATGGAGAATCGGCAACACGGCGCCGTCGCGCGCCGGATTCAGAAATTTATTGCCATGCCAGCTCGTAGCCAGCGGCCCCGTTTCCGACTCGCCGTCTCCGACCACGCAACAGGCGAGCAGGCTGGGGTTGTCAAACACCGCGCCGCACGCGTGCATGATGGAATAACCGAGCTCTCCGCCTTCGTGGATGGAGCCGGGAGTTTCGGGCGCCGCGTGGCTCGGAATTCCTCCGGGGAAAGAAAATTGTTTGAACAGCTTCTGCAGGCCCGCTTCGTTTTGCGTGATGTTCGGATAAAACTCGCTGTAGGTGCCCTCCAGGTAGGTATTTGCGACTAGTCCGGGGCCACCATGGCCGGGGCCAGCAATGTAGATGACATTCAAGTCGTACTTCTTGATCAGGCGATTGAAATGGGCGTAGATGAAGTTCAGACCGGGCGTGGTGCCAAAGTGTCCCAGCAGCCGCGGCTTGATATGGTCGATCTTCAGCGGCTCGCGGAGAAGCGGATTGGCGTAGAGATAAATCTGGCCTACGGAAAGATAGTTGGCCGCGCGCCAGTAGGCGTTGATCTTGCGCAGCTCTTCGGGAGCGAGTGGCTGGGTAGAAATGCTATTCGGAGCAGAGTCTGCCGAGGCTGGGGGAGTCATCGAATCCTGCCTTTCTCTTATAGTTTGCTATCTTAATTTCCCGGCATCACCTGCGCCAGCGCACAAGAAGGGAATCTATTTCGCGGTCCTAACTTCGCTGGGCATTTCTTGAAACTCCGTCGCGACAGATGATTCATCTAGCGGTTATGCGTGCCCGCTCTGCTTCGCGGGCAACGATGGCTTGGAACTTTCGCAGCACATCTTCTGGAAGAGTTGGCTTCCGATACTTGCTCACCAGTTCGTCAACGCGGGTACGGGATCGCTGGAATATGTCGCTCGGCAGCTCCGAGCCGCGGGCGCTGCGATCGATGACGGGGGAGGGTATGTGCTGCTCCTGCCGAAAAAGCGCGCGCGTCTCCTTCAGCTTGAGAAATTCTCCGGAGAGGCCGGTCTGCGCGAACATGGCGGTGGCCAGAGTTTCGCCTCCGACTTCAATACCCCGGACCAGCCGCTGCGCCGAGGCGATCGACTCGGCATCGATGACCAGCTTTTCGACGCTGAAACACGCGAGAGATTCGATCATGCCCGCTCCCGAGATCATGTTGATGCCCGTGAGTGCACCCAGCATCGCGGAGCGGGCGCTCTCGGCGCCGGCTTGGGCGTCCACAAACTTGGAATCGGTGGCAACCAGATAGCCGTGGGTCGGCAGGCCGAGATGCTTGCCGACTTCGGCGCACGCCATGTTCAGCATGGCAGTTTCCACCGCACCCATGGGCGCGCCTCCGGTACGCATGTCGAAGATGGCAGGAGCGCCTCCCCAGACTATCGGCGAGCCTGGCCCGGCGAGTTGATGCAGCGTGATGCCCGCCAGGGTTTCGGCGGCGTGCTGCGTTACCGAACCTGCCAGCGTCACCGGAGCGGTGCCGCCGGCCAGCGGCATGGAGACGATTTCCGCGGGTGCGCCGGCGCGGGCCAGGTCGAGCAGATTGTGCGATCCGAACTCGGACCAGTTCAACGGCGGCGAGGGACACACATCAAAAACTGCGCGCGGCTGCTGGCGCAACTTCTCGGGACTGCCGCTGTCGGCGGCGAGTAAGTCGATCATTCCCTGCAGTCCGGCAGCGGAGAACGATCCGGTCACCACGGGCTTGTCGGAATGCTGCAGAACGACGAAGAGGCGGTAAAGATCGCCGATCGCGCTGGGCGCCGCTTCTTTATCGTCGCCAACGACGGCATCATTGCACACGACGGCCGTCGATTGCGCGGCGAACTGCGGCAACATCTCCGTGACTTGAACGATGCGCACCAGGTCGCGAGTCTCGGATGACCGCGCTTCCAGCGTTTCGGGGTCGAGCATCTGCACGCAGCAGGAGCCGGGATCGAAATGTACATCGTCGCCGCCGTAATGAACGGCTTTCTCTCCCTGACGGTTGTACAGGTCGAAATCGCGTGGGGCCGATGCCAGGCACTGGCGCACGAGCGACTCATGGATACGCGCCACTCCGTCATGCACTTCAACTCCCGCTGACTGCAGTTGCTCGACTACCGCCGAGCCCACGCGAACTCCAGGGTTCATCAGCAGTTCGAACGCTTCGCGCAGAATGCGTTCGATGAGCTCGGGACTGAGCAGTTGAATTCTGGGTCTCATGCGTGTGCCGTTGTCTTGCTCATCAGACTTTTGGCCAGTTCGAGGGCATCGATGGCATTGCGGGAGTAGCCGTCGGCGCCGATTTCAGCCGCCCACTTGGAGGTGACGGCGGCGCCGCCAATGATCGCTTTTACGCGTGGCCGCAAACCATTACGATCGAGCGCTTCGATCACGGCTTTCTGGCCGGCCATGGTCGTGGTCAACAGAGCGGAGACACCGACGATGTCGGCATCAACTTCTTTGGTCTTGGCGACAAACTGCTCGGGAGTCACGCTGGTGCCCAGGTCGAAAATCTGGAATCCGCTGGCGGAAAGGATGGTGGCAACCAGGTTCTTGCCGATGTCGTGAATATCGCCTCGGGCGGTGCCGAGGACGACCTTGCCCAGAGCCTCGCGCTGCGAGCCGCGCTTCAGCATCTCCGGTTCAAGGACGCTGATGGCCGCCTTCATCGCCTCGGCCGACGCGAGCAGATCGGGCAGGAACATCTGGCCGCAGCCGAATTGATCGCCGGCGAACGTGATGCCCACGGCAAATCCGCAGTTCACGGCTTCGAGCGGGTCGACGCCCTCGGCCAGCGCCTGCCGCGCCAATTCCGCGGCCTTATCGGGCGCGCCGTCGACGATGCTTTGGAGCATGGCTCCGAAAAGTTGATCCGGCATAGAGCCTCCCGCTGAGATCAGCCTTGGGATCAGGCCGATTCAAAGCCGCGATTGTACTCCGGCGCGGAGGTAGAAGACTGTGATTGGAGCACGGATCTGCCTGGGACTGTCAGATGTCGGTCTTCGGCTCGGCATGCCGGGTTAGAAACCAGCAGGGAGGATTGCCGGAGTGCGGGAAAAGGCTGTGCACGCAGGTCTTCTGCACTGGCGGATCAAAAATAAGCTCGGCTTTCCCGTCTTTGTGCGCCACCTCGTAATAGTGTTCGACGGTTACAGTCCCAAAGGGCTGGCGCTTCGCGGCCAGACGATATCGGAAGACGCAAAAGTCGGCACCGTACGCGATTCCCAGCAGGACCAACGCCGCCAACGACAGCCTCAGAACGATTCGCCCGAGCCAGGGGCCGGTTCCATTGCCGGATTTGCTGCTTTCAATCGAGGTCACTCGCTGAATTATACCCGCCGGCGAACCGCCCGTGGATCGGCGCGTTGACAATTCTTCACAAAAAAACTGGACTCGATTTGCTCTCTCGCGCGTCGAAAAGGGGTAGTGTAATAGATGATAAAATTCACCAGAAAGCCACTCATAGAGAACTGTTGTCCCTTGTCGATTTGAGGAGTGCAAGTGACGGAACCAGTATCTGACGCAGTTGTTTCCAAGGAAACCGAGCACGATCCAACCGAGAATGTAACCCCGCACAAGAGCCGCTGGTGGATCTGGCTGATCGTCGTAGTCGTTATCGTTGGCGGCGTGGTGCTGTGGGAGCGGTCCGGGGCTGCCCCCGAAGCGAAAGCCGGCGGCGACGCGGCCTCCCGGCCGGTAATGGTGACGACGGCGGTCGCGCACCAGGGCGACATCGGGATTTACTTGAACGCCTTGGGCACGGTGACGCCGGTTTACACCGTGACGGTAACCAGCCGGGTGCAAGGCGAGATCACGCAGGTCTACTATCACGAAGGGCAAATGGTGCGGAAGGGCGATCCGCTGGTTGAAATCGATCCGCGCCCTTATCAAGCGGCATTAACTCAAGTCGAGGGACAGCTGGCGCACGATCAGGCGGTTTTGACGGAAGCCAGGATCGATTTGGAACGTTACCGGCAAGCCCTCAATCGGAACGCCATCGCCAAGCAGCAGGTTGACGATCAAGAGCAGGTCGTGCTGCAAGATGAAGGCACGGTGAAGAACGACGAGGGCATGCTCGCGAATGCCAAGGTCAATCTGGAATACACGCATATTACCGCTCCCATAGAGGGGCGCGTGGGACTGCGGCTGGTCGATCCGGGAAATATCGTGCAGGCCAACAGCACGACTGCCCTGGTGGTGATCACGCAGCTTCAGCCCATCACGGTGATCTTCAGCATCGCGGAAGACCATCTCTCCCAGATTCAGCAGCAGTTGCTCAAGGGAAAGAAACTGACGGTGGACGCTTTCGACCGTGAAGGAAGCACGAAGCTGGCATCGGGCGTGCTGCTGACTCTCGATAACGTCATCGACCCAACCACCGGAACCTTGAAACTCAAGGCCATCTTTGACAACAAGGACAACGCGCTTTTTGCGAGCCAGTTCGTGAACGTCAAACTGCTGGTCGACACGCAGCACAATGTGACTTTGATTCCTTCTCAGGCGATTCAGCGCAACGCGCAAGGGGCTTTTGTCTACGCGATCAAAAGCGACCAGACCGCCTCCATGCGCACGATTACCCCCGGCACTACGGACGGGGCCGTGACCGCCGTGCAAGGTGTGGAACCGCAGGAGGTGGTGGCGGTAACTGGATTCGACAAGCTTCTGGATGGCGCGAAAGTTGCGGTGCGCACGCCCACGAACGGCAGCGGCGGAGCTTCTGGACAAGGCCAGAGCCAGCCGCGTCAAACCGGCCAGAATAACGAGAACCAATCCGCTCCGTCGGGAACCTCCAAGGGAGGCGCCCACGGAGGCAAAAACGGAGCCTCGCATCAGTGAGTCCCTCTCGTCCATTTATCTTGCGGCCGGTCGCGACGTCGCTGTTGATGGCGGCCATATTGCTCGCCGGCTTCGTCGCCTATCTCCAGTTGCCCGTGTCGGCGCTGCCCGAGGTCGACTACCCTACCATTCAGATCGTCACGTTTTATCCCGGCGCCAGTCCCGACGTGATGGCCTCGGCCGTAACCGCGCCACTGGAGCGGCAATTCGGACAACTCCCCGGGCTCAATCAGATGACTTCCACGAGTTCGGATGGGAGCTCCGTCATTGTTTTGCAGTTTTCTCTCGAACTGAATATCGACGTTGCCGAGCAGGAAGTACAAGCCGCGATCAACGCCGCGCAAACCTATCTGCCTTCCGATCTGCCGGTCCCGCCGATCTATAGCAAAACCAATCCGGCGGACACGCCGATTCTCACGCTGGCGCTTTCTTCCAAATCGATTCCGTTGTCGCAAGTGGAAGATCTCGCGGACACGCGCTTCGCGCAAAAAATCTCGCAGCTCCCCGGCGTGGGGCTAGTCAGCATCAGTGGCGGCCAGAAGCCGGCCGTGCGAGTGCGCGTAAATCCCACCGCGCTTTCCTCATACGGCATCAACCTGGAAGATGTGCGCACGGCCCTGCAATCGACCAGCCTCGATCAGGCGAAGGGCAACTTCGACGGGCCGCAACAGGACTATCAGATTCAATCGAACGACCAGCTACTCACCGCCTCCGATTTCGCGCAAGTGATCATCGCCTACCACAACGGGTCGCCGGTAAGACTTTCGGATGTGGCTACGGTCGACAACGACGTGGAAAACAATCGGCAAGCGGCCTGGATGAACGAAACTCCCGCGGTGATTGTCAACATTCAACGCCAGCCCGGCGCGAACATCATTCAGGTGGTCGACCGCATTAAGAGACTGCTTCCCGTCCTGAAAAGCAATCTCCCTTCTGCCGTTCAAGTGGAGGTGTTGACCGACCGCACCACTACCATCCGAGCTTCTGTCCGGGACGTTGAGTTCGAACTGATGCTGACCGTGGCGCTGGTGGTCATGGTCATTTTTCTGTTCTTGCGCAATGTTTCCGCCACTACGATTCCCAGCGTTGCCGTCCCGCTCTCCATTGTGGGCACGTTCGGCGTGATGTATCTCGCGGGCTTCAGCTTGAACAACCTCACGCTGATGGCCCTTACGATTTCGACGGGCTTCGTGGTCGATGACGCCATCGTCATGATCGAGAACATCATACGGTTTATCGAAGAAGGCGATCCGCCGCTCGAAGCGGCGCTTAAAGGCTCGGAGCAAATCGGTTTCACGATCGTATCGCTGACCATCTCCTTGATTGCAGTGTTGATTCCCCTGCTCTTCATGGGCGACATCGTCGGGCGGCTCTTCCGCGAGTTTGCCATCACCTTGAGCGTGACCATCCTGGTCTCGGCGGTGGTTTCGCTGACGCTCACGCCCATGATGTGTTCGCGCCTGTTGAAAAGCACGCACGGGCACAAGCAGAGCCGGTTCTACGTGGCTTCCGAGCACGCCTTCGAAAGCACCATTGCCTTCTATGGGAGAACGTTGCAGTGGGTGTTGAAACGCCAGACCGCTACTCTTCTGGTGGCTGCGGGCACGCTGGTACTGACGATCGTTCTCTACATCGTCATCCCGAAAGGGTTCTTCCCGGTGCAAGACACGGGGATCATTCAGGGCATTTCGGAAGCCGGGCAGTCGATATCATTCCCGGCCATGGCGGAGAAGCAGCGGGAACTCGCCCATTTGATTTTGCAGGATCCCGCGGTCGACAGTCTCTCTTCCTTCATCGGCATCGACGGCACCAACACGACCTTGAACAGCGGGCGCATTCAAATCAATTTGAAACCGCTGGAAGAGCGCAAAACCAACGCTTCGGATGTCATCCGGCGCCTCCAGCCAAGTCTGGAAAAGATCGACGGCATTACGCTCTACATGCAGCCCGTGCAGGACCTCACCGTCGAAGATCGGGTGAGCCGCACGCAATATCAGTACACTCTCGAAGATCCCGATCAGCGCGAACTGAATTTCTGGACGGCCAAGCTCATGGCCAAACTGCAGACAATTCCGCAGCTTCGCGACCTGGCGACCGACCAGCAAACTTCCGGTCTTGCCGCCTCGCTCACCATCGACCGGGTGACCGCCTCCCGCATGGGCATCACGCCGCAGGCGATCGACCAGATGCTCTACGATGCTTATGGGCAACGGCAGGTTTCGACATTGTATACGCAGGTAAACCAGTACCACATCGTGCTGGAGACGCAACCCGAATTTCAGAAGAATCCGTCGAAATTGCAGGACATTTACGTTCGTTCGGCTCTGGCTTCAAGTGCGCTCACCACCGGATCTTCCGGCACGCAGACGATCACCGCGACCACGGCTTCCGGGAACTCTGCCTCCTCGGCTTCGCCGAGCCCTTCCGCTTCCCCGAACACGCTTGCCAGTTCGGGCTCCGCCAACCCCAGCGCGGTGACGACGGTCAATGGCGCCGCTATTCCGCTGAGCGCCATCACCCGGTTCGAAATGAAGAGCAGTCCCCTGTCCGTCAATCACCAGGGACAATTTCCCGTCGTCACCATCTCTTTCAACCTGGCGCCGAATGCATCGCTGGGCGAAGCTACCGACGCCATCGACAAGGCGCAGCGGGAAATTGGCATGCCGCTTAGCGTACAGGGTGCGTTTCAGGGCACGGCGGCTTCATTTCAAGCTTCCTTGTCGAACGAACCGCTGTTGATTCTCGCCGCTCTGGTGACCGTTTATATCGTGCTCGGCGTTCTCTACGAGAGCTTCATCCATCCGCTCACCATTCTGTCGACCCTGCCCTCGGCCGGAGTGGGCGCGATTCTGGCCTTGTTGATTTGCCGCCAGGAACTCAGCGTGGTTGCGCTTATCGGAATCATCCTTCTGATCGGTATCGTCAAGAAGAACGGAATCATGATGATCGACTTTGCTTTGGAGGCGGAGCGCAAGGATGGCAAGAAGCCGGAAGCCGCGATTTATGAAGCGTGCCTCTTGCGTTTCCGTCCCATCATGATGACCACGATGGCCGCGTTGCTGGCCGGCTTGCCGCTCGCCCTCGGCACCGGAATTGGCTCGGAGCTTCGCCGGCCTTTGGGCATTTCGATGGTTGGCGGCTTGCTTCTGAGCCAGGTGCTTACGCTCTACACGACTCCGGTGATTTACATCTTCTTCGACCGGCTCGCGCAACGTTTTTCTTCGCGCCGCGCGCCGGAAACCGGACCTGAGGCGGTCCCGGCGGATTGATGCGCGATTGATAGTTCGGGAGACGGGGCAAGCCCCGTCTCTACACTAAATTATGAGTCTCTCTTCTCCATTTATTCGGCGGCCCGTCGCTACCACGCTGCTGACCGCAGCCATTGTGCTGGCGGGGGCCGTGGCCTTTCGCGAGTTGCCGGTCTCGCCGCTGCCGCAGATCGATTTCCCCACCATTTCGGTGGGCGCAGCTTTGCCGGGAGCCAGTCCGGAGATCATGGCCTCCTCGGTCGCGACTCCTTTGGAGCGCCAGTTCGGGAGAATTGCCGGCATCACGGAGATGACATCGTCCAGTTATCTGGGCACCACCAGCGTAACGCTGCAGTTTGATTTGAACCGCAACATCGATGGAGCGGCTCGCGACGTCCAAGCCGCGATCAATGCCGCGCGCAGTTACTTGCCTTCGAATCTCCCGGGCAATCCCACCTATCGCAAGGTCAATCCGGCGGATGCTCCGATCATGATTCTGGCGCTAACGTCCGGTGTGTACGACCGCGGAGCGCTGTACGACGCGGCCTCCACCATCATGCAGCAGCGTCTTTCTCAGATTCAGGGCGTTGGGCAAGTGAGTGTGGGCGGCAGTTCGCTGCCGGCAGTGCGGGTCGACGTGAATCCGACGCAACTCAACGGCTATGGTCTGGGCTTGCAGGACGTAGCCGCCATGCTGAGCCGGCAGAATGCCAACAGTCCCAAGGGCCAGATCGCCAATAGCACAACCAGCGCGGACATCGTAACCAACGATCAGCTTCTCAAAGCGGTCGACTACATGCCGCTGGTGGTCGGCTACCACAACGGCGCGGCCGTCAAGTTATCCGATGTTGCGGATGTCCAGGACTCCACGGAAAACGTGCGCGCTGCCGGCTTCGTCAACGGCAAACCCTCCGTCCTGATTATTATTTTCCGCCAGCCCGGCGCCAACATCATCGAGACCGTGGACCGCGTACGGGCCGCGCTTCCGGCACTCAAGGCCTCGATCCCTTCCGCCATTGACACGGAAATCGTGCTTGACCGCACGCTTACGATTCGCGCTTCAGTTCGCGACGTCGAGCGCTCGCTCATGATCTCGATTTCCCTGGTCATTCTGGTGGTCTTCGTCTTCCTGCGAAGCGTTCGCGCCACCTTGATTCCCAGCGTCGCCGTCCCCGCGTCCCTGATCGGCACGTTTGGCGTGATGTACCTTTTTCACTACAGCATCGACAATCTCTCGCTCATGGCCCTCACTATTTCTACGGGCTTTGTGGTGGACGATGCGATTGTGGTCATCGAAAATATCACGCGCTATCTCGAGCAGGGCATGGCGCCAATGGAAGCAGCGCTCAAGGGCGCCAGCGAAATTGGCTTTACCGTTCTGTCCATCAGCATCTCTCTGGTTGCCGTCTTCATCCCGATTCTGCTGATGGGTGGCATCGTCGGCCGGCTGTTCCGTGAATTTGCCGTGGTTCTCTCGGTCGCCATCCTGGTGTCGCTGGGCATTTCTCTGACCACGACACCGATGATGTGTTCCCGCCTGCTGAAGGATCTTCGGGACGAGCGGCACGGCAAAGCGTTCCGCGCCAGCGAGCGCGCCTTCAATTCGGTCCTCGGCCTTTACGAGCGCAGCTTGGGCTGGGTGCTGGAACACTCCCACCTGACGCTGGCCGTTCTCGGCCTCACCATCGCGCTAAATTTTTACCTTTTTTGGGCCGTCCCCAAGGGATTCTTTCCCCAGCAGGATAACGGAGTTGCGTTCGGCGGCATCCAGGGATCGCAGGACACTTCCTTTCAGGCCATGCAAAAGGCCACGCAACGCATTGTCGATGTGGTCAAAACGGATCCGGGGGTGCAGAACGTCATGGCGTTCACGGGCGGCGGCGGTCCCACCAATGGCGGCTTCATCTTCATGGGCCTGAAGCCTCTGGCACAACGCAACGCGAGCTCCAGCCAGATCATCGACCGTTTGCGTCCTAAACTTCTTTCGGTCGCTGGCGCAAACACGTTCCTGCAAGCCGCACAGGACCTGCGCATCGGCGGACGGGGAAGCAGCGCGCAATATCAGTACACGATTCAGAGCGACAATTTGCAGGATCTGGTGCAGTGGGGCCCGGTGCTTCTGCAGCAAATGCGGAAAATACGGCTGCTCACCGACGTCAATACCGACCAGCAGAATAGCGGTCTTCAGGCCATGCTTACCTACGACCGCGAGACCGCTTCGCGCCTCGGCATTACGCCGCAGATGCTCGACAACTCGCTCTACGAAGCCTTCGGCCAAGCCCAGGTTTCGACCATGTATACCAACATCAACCAGTACCACGTGGTGCTCGAAGTCGCACCGAAGCACTGGCAATCGCCGGTGGATTTAAATGACGTCTATATCCGCGCCGCACAGGGGAAGGTCGTTCCGCTCAGCGCCGTGGCGCATTACGAGCCCAATACCGCTCCCCTGGCCGTGAATCACCAGGGGCAGTATCCCTCGGTTACCATTTCCTTCAACCTCGCTCCCGGCGTGGCTCTCAGCGACGCTTCTCGGGCCATCGTCGCCATGCAACAGAGAATCGGCATGCCCAATACCATTACCGGCATGTTCTCGGGCACGCTTCAAGCCTTTCAGTCGTCCCTGGCGACGGAGCCTTTTCTCATCATCACCGCTCTCATGGCCGTCTATATCGTGCTGGGCATTCTCTACGAGAGTTACATCCATCCCCTCACGATTATTTCGACGCTGCCTTCCGCGGGAGTGGGCGCCGTTCTTGCCCTCATGATTTTTCACAAGGACCTTAGCATTATCGCGATCATCGGCGTTATTCTCTTAATTGGTATCGTGAAGAAGAACGCCATTCTAATGATCGACTTTGCGCTGGCCGCTGAACGCAGCGAAGGTATGAGCCCTCGGGATGCCATTTTTAGGGCCTGCATTCTGCGCTTTCGGCCTATCCTGATGACGACCATGGCGGCGCTGTTCGGCGCTATGCCGCTGGCTTTCGGCCGAGGCACGGGGTCGGAACTCCGTAATCCTCTGGGGATCACCATTATCGGCGGACTGATTCTTAGCCAGATGCTTACGCTTTACACGACGCCGGTCGTTTATCTATCGCTCGACCGCTTGCGAGTCAAATGGCTTCGCACTCACGGCAAACTCGAAGCGCAAAGACAAATCGAGTCCTTCGGATGACACGTTCTTATGCGTCACGCGAACAGATCAGAAACGGCCGAAGCCAGGTTAGCAAGGAGTCGGAGACACCGATGAAGACAACTAGAGCGTGTTTCAAGAATGCCTTTCAGCTTAGGAAGCGCGTCCCTCAGGGGCTAAAGCCCGCATTTCTAAGGGCCCTAATCGGCACGGCTAAAGCCGTGCCCTACCCAAAACCAATTTATGAAACACGCTCTAACAAAATGCGCGCTGCGACCGCGCTTCTCTGCGGCGTACTCCTCGTCCTCTTTCAGGGCTGCGTTGTCGGTCCGAAATACAATCGCCCTACTATGCAGGCGCCGGAGACTTATAAGGAAGTTACTCCCGACGATCTCAAGAAAATGGATGGCTGGAAAGTCGCGCAACCACAGGACAGCGCTCTGCATGGCAAGTGGTGGGAGATTCTTGGCGATACCCAGCTGAACACGCTTGAAGAGCAAGTCAACGTATCCAATCAAAACGTCGCCGCCGCGTTCGCCAACTTCATGGCCGCCCGCGCCCTGGTGCGGGAGGCGCGCGCGCAATACTTCCCGACAGTGACCGCCGGCGCCAGCATCATTCGCCAGCACCAGCCCAGTGCTTCGACCGTGACCACCAGCGGGACGACCTACACCGACTACTCTCTACCCTTCGACGCCTCCTGGACGCCCGATTTGTGGGGACGCGTGCGCAATCAGGTTCGCGCCAACGTTGCCAACGCGCAAGCCAGCGCCGCTGACTTGGAGAATACCCGCCTCACGGCGCAAGCGGAACTGGCGGTCGATTACTTCCAACTGCGCGGGCAGGACGCTCTGAAACAACTGCTGGATTCGACCGTGGTGGCCTATGAAGAGTCCCTGAAACTGACCAAGGCGCTGTATGAAACGGGCATCGATTCCGACGAATCCGTCGCGCAAGCCGAAACTCAGCTGGAAGCCACGCGCGCGCTCGACACCAATATCGGCATTCTGCGGTCGCAATACGAACATGCGATTGCGCTCCTGGCAGGTCAACCTGCTTCTTCGTTCTCGATCGCCATCGAGCCCTTGAAAACTCCCCCGCCAGCCATTCCGTTTGGCGTTCCGTCGCAACTTCTGGAGCGCCGCCCGGACATCGCCGCGTCCGAGCGCCTGATGGCGCAGGCCAATGCGCAAATCGGGGTCGCCAAGGCCGCCTATTATCCGACCGTGACGCTTAGCGCTTCTGCCGGGTTTCAAACCGCAAACGGCGCCTCCAACTGGTTTAAGTGGTCGAGCCGGTTCTGGTCGATGGGCCCGACCATTGCTGAAACGATTTACGACGGCGGTCTGCGTCGTGCCACGGTCGAACAATATCGCGCGCAATATGATCAGACGGTCGCCAACTATCGCAACACGGTACTTACCGCGTTCCAACAAGTCGAGGACAATCTCTCATCCCTGCGCGTTCTTTCCCAGGAAATTCAGGAACAGGACACCGCGATCCAGTCCGCGCAGCGCAGCTTGAACCTGGCCACGGACCGCTATCGCCTCGGCATCGATCCCTATCTCAACGTCATTACGGCCCAGACGACGCTCTTCAGCAATCAGCAGACGGCCGTGAACCTGCGCATCGAGCAAATCGTGGACAGCGTGCAATTGATCGAGGCACTCGGCGGAGGTTGGGATTCCTCCACGCTTCCCAGTTCGCAGCAGATTATTTCGAGACAAGCGCAGCTGCCTGCGACCGCTCCGGCTCAACCATCTCAGAGCCAGTCGCCAGCGAGTCCGTAGATCATCCGTTCAGTTGAGCTTGCAGACTCGCACCGCCGAATTCTGGTAGGGGCATTCCATGCCCGCCGTCCCCGGCGAAGTATCTTTATCTGGAGCAGGCTGCTCCAGCACAACCCAGCTGACTCCGTACTTCTGTCGCAGCCGTTCGAAATCCTCGGTGCCGAGCTGCCTAAAATTTTTCTGATCCGAAATCTGCTCCGCCCACTTCACCGAAAGCGGCGGAAACATCGAACATGCTCCCTTGTCCTTGACCAGGTCAGCCAACATGCTGCGCTCGGCGCGCGCGCGAAATCCATTTTCGTCTTCACCCGGCAGTTCCATGTGCGCGGGATTCAGGGCAAACAGAGCATCTACCGGCGTGTTTCCGCGAATCCACTCAAACGCCTGCGCCCACGGATTGCGCGGCTGCGCCCACGGCCACTCGAGGTGCGCGCTCGCCGGAAACACCTGCAGCTGCGCAAAATACATTCCGAGACTTAGCGGGACGAACAACACCAGCCAGCGCCACCAGTGCCGCTGCAATAGGTATCGCCCAAGCAATCCGCCGCCCGCTACCACCAGCACCATGTAGCACAATGCCATGCAGCGCAAAGGTTGGAGCCGCGCCAGAGCCTCCAAGCGAGCGGGAATGCCGAGCCCGATGGCTGCGGCCGATGCCACCAGTACGAACGGCACCATCGCCCTCGATACCAATTCCAGGTTCTTCATGCCGCGCTGCCGCGCCCAACTCCCAAGCCACCAGAACAGCAGCACCGGACCGATTACTCCCAGCCACTCGTACCACTCCCAACGCAGGACGAAGTGCGAACGCTGCAGCTGCGCGACCTCGTGATAGGCTGGCGGCGGAGGCTGGAATGTAATACCGAAGGGAAGCACGGCGGCGAATCCCAGGAAATGCGGACGAAATTGATCGAGCAAAATGAGCCATACACAAAATAAAATCGGAAAGCTGGCCATGAACGGATGCATGGCGGCAGCAAACACCAGCCAGAACGTCGCTCGCCAATACTTTCGGTGCAGCACTTCCGCCACGGCAAACAGCGCCGCAAACGCGGCCAGGTTTCGCGGATTCACGAATTGATCCAGGATGTAGAGCGCGGTCCCGGCAATGGGCAAGGTCAGCAAGGCGGCCATCAATGCGACCGCGGCCCAACGCGCTATCTCATCCGCGGACGATTCCGACTCAAACAAGGCCGACGCCAGGCGCCAGCTTGCCGCCAGCAACAAAAAGATTGAGATGAGCTGCCACAATAAGGCGGCCCAGGGCAACGGCAAATGCGTGGCGCGAACCGAAAAGGCAATTAGATTCGGATACAAGGTGTGCCCGGCATGTTCGCCAAAGAACTCCGCATTCGCCGGAAACAGGCTGGGATTCAGGATCTTCAGAACTCCGGGAAGGTAGATCTCGGCGTCTTCCGCGTAGGGATGATAGCCATGAATCAGGAGCGCTAGGACGGTCAATAGCAGCAGGCCGAAGATAAGGCCGGCGTTACGACCGACGACACGTTTGATGTTCAGAGTGGGATGATCCATTTCTCGATGCGTACAGAGAATTACAACAGAAAACCTCTGCGGCAGGAAGCCGGGATAGCGCTTGCGGCCGGCATCAACGCCTCGTAGCATCTAATCATAGGCATGGCTAATACTACTTCCCAACCAGAGCGGAACCACCTGGCGTTTGGCGAGATTTTCATTTTTGCCTACGAGACATTCATGAACAACAAGGTGCGGTTCGCTCTGACTGCTCTCGGCATGGTTATCGGAACCGCGTCCCTCATTCTGGTCACTACCATCGGGCTCACGGGCAAGCAATACCTTCTGAACCAGATTCAATCGATCGGGTCGAACTGGATTTATGCCGAGTACGAAAGCGGCGGGGGGCGCATCTCCAATACCGGCAACGATGCTCTGACTATTCAAGACATGGAAGCCGTGCAGCACCAGGTTGATGGCATCGCCTACGCCTCGCCGGTGCTTCCGCTCAACGAGCGCGTGGCCGTGGGCGGCGGCAAAGAGCGCGATCTGCAGATCATGGGGGTTTATCCGGAATACGAACAGATTCGCAACCTTGTCATCCTGTCGGGACGTTTCTTTGACAACCAGGATTCTCAAGCCCATAACAAGGTCGGCGTCATCGGCCCGAAACTCGCGATCCAACTCTACGGTTCGGAGGAAGCTTCGCTGGGAAAGACGGTGAAGTTGAGCGGGTTGCCCTTCACCATCATCGGCGTCTTTCGCGAGCGGGTAGACACGCTCGAGCAATCGGAGGTGACGGAGAACACGATGCTGATTCCCTACACCGTGATCCGTTACTTTCAGGAAACGCCCACAGTAAAACAGATTTTCTTTTCAGCTGCCGATGCTTCGCTGGTGGTGCCGATTACCGCCCAGGTTCAACGCGTGATTCAGTCGCGGCATCGGCCGGAATCCGTTTATAGCGTCAGGAACCTGACCCAACTGGTTTCGATGGCCGACAAAATAGCGACCGCCATGACTCTGGTTCTGCTGGCGGTATCACTGGTCGTGCTGCTGGTGAGTGGCATCGGCATCATGAACATCATGCTGGCCACCGTTAGCGCCCGCATTCGCGAGATCGGCATCCGCAAAGCGGTCGGCGCCACCAATCGCGAGATCCGCTTCCAGTTCCTTTCCGAAGCCATTCTCATTTCGACCATCGGCGGCGTCCTCGGCATTGTCATCGGACTCGCCATTCCCTATTCCGTCCACTTCTTCACGCCCTACAAAATCCCTATCTCCGGCCTCTCCGCTATCATCGCCATCGTTGTTTCTTCGCTGGTCGGAATCCTGTTTGGCACGCTTCCCGCCATACGCGCTTCGCAACTCGATCCCGTCGAAAGTCTGCGCTACGAATAGGGGGGACTCGGAAGCACGCTGGGACAGTCGCGGGGCGGCCGACCCCGGATGGTTAAGAATCAAATCAGTAATAAGTGGGAAACAACAGCCAAACTGACGCAACTGCGCGCTTGAACGCACGGGATCCAAGGAATTCGAGTTTGGCAGCCGCAGTTCGCTTCCGGCGAGTGGTGGTCGTACTACAAATCCGGACGGTAGGGCGGATTGTCGCTCCAGTCGTAGCTGTAGTCCGGGTAGGTGTATGCCGCCGGGGCATACCAGTACGGGTCGTACCACCAAGGATTCCAGCCGAGCCCCCAGTATGGCCATCCGAAGCCGAAGCCCCAAACTCCCCAGCCCCAACCACCTCCCCAGCCCCAACCGCCGCAACAGCCGTAGCCGCGCCAACCGCCTCTCCAACCATCGCCACGCCAGCCAAAGTCGGGCACCGCATGCGCGGTTCCGCCGACGAAATCGGACCCGCCTCTAAACGCGCCGAAAGAGTGCCAACTGCCATCGGCAATTCCGACGTTACGAGCGGAGAGGGTCGAGTTCGCCAAGCCTCCCGAATTGCGGCCTTCACCGGATCGCGCGGAACTACCGGCGTTGCCGAACGAATGCCACTGGCCATCGTTGATCGCGGGACGAAGATTCGACGCACGGCTTGCTAACGAACTAGAATTGCGGCCAGCTTCAGACTCGCCATACGAACGGCTGCCCGCTCCGTCGCGACCCGCGGATGATCCAACGCGAGAGCCGCCGCCTTCGTGGTAACCTCCTCCGCCAGAAGAGTGCGCGCCGCCATACGATCCGCCGCCACCATGGAAGCCTCCACCGCCTCCGCCGCCATGAGAACCGCCGCCACCGCCGTGCTGCGCGAAGGCTGGGATTGGCATGAGAGCAAGACCGATGAAAGCAGCAAATGCGAGGAGGGACCTAATCGGACCGAATGTGCTCATAATCTGTGCCTCCCTTCGAAGGCGGGAGTGCAGTCTGGAGCGAGGAGTCTGGAGCCAGTTTCATGAATGCTTTCCGCTCGGAAGGCAGATCCCTCAGGGGCTAAAGCCCCGATTTCAGGCGGCCGTTAGCGGCACGGCTGAAGCCGTGCCCTGCCCAAACCCGAATCATGAAACCAGTTCTCTATACCTAAGACAGCGTCGCTCTTACTTAATAAGATTCTACTTCCAGGCAAGAGGTTGCGCGAATGCTGGATCACATCAAAAGTACTCTCTGGCGGTTACCGGCAGATGTGCCTCCCAAATATAAAATCCGCTCACATTTCACGATGTTGCAAAGGCGCTGGATGGGTATACACTGAGTGGCATTCCAAAAAGTCAATGAGGAAATTCCGGCTCCCAAGTTGTACAATTGGCGCGATTCAGAGTTGAAGGATTAGATACCTGTTTTAGATAATGAGGTTACGGGTTCAAAACACTCTTGGAGGAACGGACCGTGAAATTATATCGTCTCGCATTTGCGCTTAGTTTAATCGGCGTTGCCATCCTGACCGCAGGGTGCAGCTCAAGCAAGCCGACGGAGAGCACGCCTGCACAGCCGGCAGCGGCCGCACAACCGCAGACTAAGGAGCCTGTCTTGTACACCGGCCAGCAGGCATTCAACCGAATGATGGGTCTCGCCTTGAAGTGGGCACCGGATGCGCAGCCGGCTCGGTTGGAATCTGTGCTGACCAAAGAAACCAACGGCCAGGACGGGAAATCCGCTATCTGGAGAGGGTACTTTGGCTCGCCCAGCCGCCGGACGGTCAAGACCATCGTTTGCTCCGGAAGTCGTGAGCCGGGTGCGCCGCCGTTCGGAGTCTCACCCGAGGGGGCCGAAGTCGCGTACAACGCCGAATCCGCCAGTCTTGCCTTTTCATCGTTCCTGCTGAAAATCGATTCGGATAAGGCCTTCGCGACCGCGCAGCAACACGGGGGCGACGTCATCCTGAAGAAGGACCCACAGCAGGGCATCACGTACTACTTACTCAAGGAACCGAAGCAGAACGTGCCCTACTGGTATGTCATTTACGGAACGAGCGCGACTAACAGAAAAGGCATCGGCGTGATTAACGCGACCACAGGAGATTTCGTAAGCGCCAAGTAAGACAGGTTGAGAAACGAAAGCTATCGAGGTCTCGATGGTCGAGACCTCGATGCTAGAGACAAAGAGATCAGTGCGGGCGCCGATCTCCCGCGCTACGGCTCGCCACCGTCAATCGTTCACCGTGCTCGTAGGCCGGGCTTGCCGGCTAATTATGGCAGTACAAACTTGCCCGTCAGTTCCGCCTGGCCGGCGGAACGTCCGACGAGCACCTCGAAATCCCCCGGTTCCGCCTTCCATTGGTGACTCTTGGCGTCGTAGTAGGAAAACGCCCGGCGATCCAGTTGGACTGAGACATGTTTGGTCTCACCCGGCGCGAGTTGCACTTTCGCAAATCCTTTCAGTTCCTTGAACGGCCTAGGGACGCTGGCGTGGCGATCGCCTACGTACACCTGCGCCACTTCCGCGCCGGCACGATCTCCGGTGTTGGTCACATCGAAGCTGACCGTGGCCAGACTGTCACCGGAATTCGACGGCGAGACCGAAAGGTTCTTGTAGCCGAAGGTGGTGTACGACAGTCCGTAACCGAAGGGAAACAGCGGCTTGGTTGTGGACTTGTCGAAGTGGCGATAGCCGACAAAAATTCCCTCGCTGTATGCAACTTTCTTTTCGCCATCCTTCGGATAGTAGCTGTCATGCACGGCGTTGTCCTCCCACCGGCGTTCGATCGAAATCGGCAAACGTCCGGAAGGATTGAATTCGCCAAAAAGCAGTTGCGCCAGAGCGTCGCCGCCCTCCTGACCGGGGTACCACACTTCGAAAAGCGCAGGGACACGATCGACCCACGCCGTCATGTCAACCCCGCCGCCGGAAGTGATGACCACGATCGTGTTCTTGTTGACGGCCGCAATCTGGTTGATGAGTTCGTCCTGACCTGGAGGCAGGAGAAAAGTCCGGTCGCCGCCTTCACCCTCGCTGTCAGGGTCGAAACCAGCGGCGACGATTACGGCGTCAGCGCGAGCGGCCAGAGATTTCGCCTCCGCAGTGACCAGGGTTTCAGGACGGACAATGCCAAGATTGACCGTGGTCTTGCCATATCCGCCATGGGCGCGATAGTCGAGTTCGATCTCGTGCGGGCCCGAGGTCAGAGTTATCGGAGTCTCCCCGACGAAGGCGTACCATTGTTTCCAGTTGTCGAGCACGAGCTTCTTATCTAGATACAGCCGGTAGCCGCCGTTTTCACCGGGCCCTTGCACGAACGCAAGGTACTGCCCGGGAGCGCTCGGCGTGAAGAATCCGGTCCACCGAATTGAGACATCACTATCGGTGCGGTCTCCTCCGCGGGCTGGTTGGTAATGGACGTGTTGGTCGTAGCGCACGATTGCAGGCGGGCCGTCGAGATTCGCATTATTGAAGAACTCGGTCTTCAGACCCTTCTTGCCGCCAGTCGCTAAAGTGGTAAAGTCCGTCTGCCTGGATATTTCATCAAGGGTTGGGATTCCCCGCGAATAGTAGACCTTCGCGCCGTCGCCCAGATAGTTCACAATGCCCTCCAGATAGCTCACCGACCTGAAGGGCTTGGCCTCCGCGCTGCCTCCTCCGCCGGGCTCGGCGGGATAGGCGTCAGGGCCGATGACGGCGACTGACTTGATGTTTCCCTCCCCCAGAGGCAGAAGATTGCCATCGTTCTTGAGAAGGACCATGCCGGAGCGAGCGGCTTCCAGTGCAATCTTCTCTCCCGCAACATTGAGGAGTGGGATCGACAGGTCGGCCTGGTCATGGTCAAGCCATCCAAATCGAATTGCGGTCCGCAGGATGCGCCGGACCTTATCGTCGATGGTGGCTTCGCTGACCTTGCCGGCCTTGATGGCTGGCAAGAGAGTCTCACGGTTCATGAACTTACCCGAGGGCATCTCGAGGTCGAGTCCGCCATTGGCGGCGGCGACGCCGTCATAGGTGGCATCCCAATCAGACATCATGATTCCAGTGAATCCCCACTCCTTCTTCACGAGGTCCGTATTCAGCGAGCCGTTCTGGGTCATGTGGAGGCCGTTGGTCAGGTTGTAGGAATCCATGATGGCTCCGACGTGCGCTTCTTTGACCGCGGCTTCGAACACAGGAAGATAGATTTCGCGCATGGTGCGCTCATCGATGATGGAATCGGTGTTGTGACGATCAAATTCGGAATTGTTGCCCATGAAGTGCTTGATGGTTGCGCTGACCCCCTGGCTTTGCATTCCGTTGATGTAAGCGACTGCAGTGCGAGCGGAGAGGAATGGGTCTTCGCCGAAGTATTCGAAGTTGCGGCCATTCAGCGGCGAACGATAAATGTTCACGCCGGGCCCCAGCATGAAATGCACGGCGCGGGCGCGGGCATCGTGGCCAATGGTGGCTGCCATGCGTGCGACCAGTTCCGGATCCCAGGTCGCGGCCAGCCCAATGCCGCCAAAAACCGTCGACGGACCGTAGTTGCGCACGCCCACCGGACCGTCCGCCATCTTCAGGCGCGGCAATCCGATCTTCTCGTTGGCGCGAATGTAAAAAGAGTCCACCCCGCCGATCAAGTCAACCTTTTCGTCGAGAGTCAGTTTCTTAAGGAGAGAATCGACGCGGGCCTCGACCTCCGGTGAGGACGTTTGCGCCTGAGCCCAGGCCAGGCAAAGAGGCAAAAGGACGAGCAGAAAAATGCGCGGGAATCTGCGGACCATTGGAACCTCCGACTATTAAGTTCAAACTGGAAGCCACATCATGATAGACCGTCTTCAGGGAAGTTTCCGCGCGCCGATCAGTTCGAGCGCGAGCGTGGCTAACTCGATATCTTCGCCCGAGGAAAGGCCGCTGACTGCGACGGCGCCCACCACGACGCCATCCTTCCAAAGGGGAAGGCCTCCGCCCCAGCCAACGAATCTGGGGTCGCCGTAGTAGGCAATGTCGTGTCCCTTTTCAGGGTGCCGCACCCTTTCTCCGATTTCTTTGGTGGTTTTTCGTTCGCGCGCAGCGGTATACGCCTTATTCGCGGCAATTCTGATGGAGGAAAAGGGAGCGCCGTCCATGCGGGCAAAGGCGATGAGTTCACCATGCGGATCGGCGACGGCAACGACCACAGATTTCTGCATCTGTGCAGCTTTGTCGACGATCAGGTCAATGATCTTCTTGGCGTCGGAGTAGTCGATGACGGGGATATTCCTCATGTGGGTCGGAGGACAGCTAGACAGCTACAAATGCTGAAACGGCTGCTGTTTGGTGAAACAACGTTTTAGAAAGCACTAAAAAACCGGACTGGGCGAATGCCCAGTCCGGTTTGTGGAGTTCAACTTAGAAAACCAACTTCACCGCGAACTGAATCAAGCGTTCCTGCGCTGCGGCGCCGCCAAATACGGTCGAACTGATCGTGCCGAATTCGTTGGCTGTGGGGCTGCCCGCGTAGCTGGTTGCCGGGGGTGAGAACGGGGGGTGGTTGAACAGATTGAAGAACTCCGTCCGGAACTCAAAACCCACTCTCTCGGTAATGTTCGTGCGCTTGAAAATCGCTAAATCCCAGTTGTTGGTTCCGGGTGCCCGGAGGGTGGGATCTACGCGCGACTCTGTACCAAAACCCCAATCCGGCGGGGCTGCAAAGCAGGACGTGTTGAACCACTGGGCAACGTGGCCGCCTCCAGCAGACTTGTCGCATCCGGGGACAACGTTCGGGCGTACATTGGAGACACCCAAGTTGGCCTCCTCTAGAGGGTTCGATTTGGCATAAGTAATTTTCAGCGGAAAGCCGCGCTGGAATGCGGTCTCGCCGTCTACTCCCCAACCGGAAACCACTTTATTCGCCGCCCCAGTGAAGCCGGAGGCAAACATCTTGCCGTGGCCAAAGGGGAGGTCGAGAACGTAGCTGATCACCAGCCGCTGCGAAACATCCTGCGAGGAGAGTGACTTTTCTCCTTTCAGATTATTCCAGTCCTGAACCTGTCCTACGCCGCCGGTTGCACCTTCCAACCAACTGGTCAAGGTGTCGGTGTTGCTCAGGAGCTTCGAATTTGTGTAGGCCACCAACAAGGTACCGCCGCCGGCAAACCGCCGCGTGGCCGTAGCCTGTAAGGAGTTGTAGGTGCTGCTGCAGCAACCATACCCCGCTAGGGACAGGCCATTGTATTGCGGGTAGGGTCGATCAAGCTGACCGGCCTCGATCGTGGGTCCGTTCAGGTTGGGATTGGGACTTCCAACCAGCGGATTGGCAACCTGAGTGGTAAGGGCCGCCTGCTGAGACAGGAAAGAATCGGCTATCTGATTGATGTTGGTCGAGTACTGTTCCAGATGTATACCGTGGGAACCAGCATAGGCTACATCTGCAAAGAAGCCAGCCGGCAACTGGCGCTGGATGTCGAAGTTGTACTGCTCCACATACCCGTACTTGGGGTCGGAATGAGGTGCCAGCGTGGGAGAACCATTCGCCGCCACAAAAGCCGACAGGTTAGGTTGCGCATTGCGTCCGGGCGGCAACAGGATACCCTGTGCACCGAACGGGCCGGTTGGGTCCGCGCAGGTGAAACTGGCAAAGTTAGCACCAGCCAGCGTGCAATTGTCTCCGTTCATTGTGGCGTATGGAGTTTGGTAGGAATCTTTCGTAGCAAGGTAAGGCGTGCTGGCAAGGTTCACCACGTCATTGTCGGGGTTAAGTCCAAACGAGACGTAGTTCGGGATGAAGAAGATGCCGTAGCCGCCGCGGATCACAGTCTTCGGGTCCAACGCGTAGGCGAACCCAAGCCGTGGCGACCACGCCTTCTTATCCATGGGAATATTGTTGCCGCCCGATCCTACATAAGCCGCGTCGCCGATGCACCCATTCGGGCAGCCCGAAACGGTAGCATTGGTGGCAGTGGGGTCAAAGTAGGTAAGCCGGTTGAAGCGCTCCGACCAAGTTCCTTGCAACTCATAGCGCAGCCCCAGGTTCAGGGTGAGCTTACTGGTTACGCGGAAAGTGTCGTCGACGAACAAGGCGCGGTAGGTTTGCCTACCTGCGGTCTGAGCTGGAACCTGAGCAACTCCGGCGCTCTGGTTCACGAACTGCCCTTGGTTTTGCGACAGACCCAGTATGAAGTCTGCGAATGCGAATCCAGACCCGTCGGTGGCCGATGGGCTTGACGATGTCCAATTTCCAAGGAAACCGAACGCACCGCTGGCGATATTGGTCTGGAAGTAGTTGTCCAACCCTAGCTCGTACTGGGCACCCGCCTGTATTGTATGCTTGCCTCGAATCAGGGTGAGGGCGGGCGAAATGTTGTACTGGGTGTTGTGGTCTCCGATGGCACTGTTGCCCTGCGACTTTCCGATGTCGTTGGGGAACGGGAACTCCGGAGTGGGTGGAGTGCGCATCGAACCTGGGGGCGCGTTGTAGGCGGCGCTCCAGCCCAGTTGGGTCAGATCATACCCCGAAAGAAGTGGCGCCCGGGCGTACACGAAGCGGCTTCCCGCAAAGTTCACGTCGAGAATGGTCGTGGGCGTAAACGTGTGGTTCAAGTCCACTGCTAGCAACTTGCTGTGGTAGAGCTCTGCGCAGCGGTCTTGGCAGAGGCCGGTTCCCAATGGATTGTCGGCGAGATCCGTCAACCCGAAATAGGCAAATCTTCCGAATAGGCGCGTATTGCTCGAAATGTTCTGGTCCACGCGCGTAACGAATTCATTGGTGTTACCGCCAGACGCGGCCGCACCCGTGTAATTGAACAGGGTGCCATCGAATGTGCTGGGTATGCTCGTGGGAACGTTAGCCGCCGGAAAGTACTTCGTCCACATCGTCGTTGTTGCTTTGCTGAATTCCGTGCTTGGAATGCAATTTCCAGGACAGTTTGGGTTGCCGGAGTCGAGCCCGTAAGGCTGACGGCCTCCCGGCCCGTTGATAGTGTAGGGGTCGTAAATGGTGCCTGCGGCGACGCTGCATATGCCGGATGCATTGAACGTCCCGCCCGCCCCCGTACACAACGCCGAGAAATCTCCACTCAACATATTGGCCCCGGGAACGGTCGTGGTAACAGGCGCGCCTGTTCTCTGGCGGTACTGCTCCCAGCTGGTGTAGAAGAAAGTCTTATCCTTGATCGCTGGGCCGCCCACTTGGAACCCGTACTGATTCTGCGACCACGGTATAGGCGTATTCTTCAGGCCGGACTCGAGTTCGCCCTGCTTGTAGAAGTATTCGTTCGTGTTCAGCACCTTGTTGCGGAAATATTCATAGACGGAACCATGCCAACTGTTGGTGCCCGACTTCGTGCTCAGGTTCACGATGCCGCCGGAGAACTTGCCCCATTCGGCGCCCTGATTGTTAGTTTGGACTTTGTACTCGCCGACGGAGTCCTGGGTTGGAATGATGATCGGCAAGTTGATGTAGCCGATGTTCAGCGGCTGGCCATCGAGGTACTCAGCGCCCTGGTTGGCAAACGAACCGCCGACCTGGTAATTGCCCCAACTGAAGGGGTTCTGGCCCACCGGCGAACCGCCGGACCCACCCTGGGCGACTGCCGCAGGAGAAACCGTAATCAAGTTGAAAATATTGCGCCCGTTCAAAGGCAGTTCGTCGGCCTTGCGCTCTTCCACTACTTGGCCTAGAGACGAAGTCTCGGCCTGAAGCAACGGGGTCTCGGCAGTCACTTCCACACTCTCGGTGACTTGGCCAACCGGCAAGACGGCGTCAATGTGAGTATCCTGCTGAACCTGGACTACGACATTGGTTCGGGCGAAATGCTTGAAGCCTGCCTTCGTAATGTCCAAGCGATATTGCCCAGGAATCACGTTCACAAACTGGTAAGCGCCCGAGCTGCTGGTGGGCTGAGTGTGCTTTTCCTGCGTTCCGGTGTTGGTGAGCGTGACTTCAGCGCCAGCGACGACCGCTCCGGTGGAATCCGCAACTGTGCCATCGACCGTGCCGTAGGTGCTTTGACCGTAGAGAGAGAGCACTGGTGAGGACTAGAACAATGGAGAGAAGCAGTGTCTGCAACTTGGAAGACAGCATTCGTACCTCCGTGCATTATTTTTGATTCGCCGAAGTGTGTAGCATAATCGTATTAGTTGTCAAGAAAAATATGGATATTCCTGTTTAGGTAATCGTTAAATCTGGACTCGGGAGTGGGTCTATGGGAAGTTGTATTCTGACCAATTTGCGTATGAGAATCGGTATTCCTTCTTCGCTATGGCAGCAGCGATAGTTAGCGATCACAAGGGCCCCGCCAGGCCTCAAGGGAATCCCAATTATCAGATAAATTTGGTGGCGCGCCGACGGGCGGGACGGGCGGGTAACATAACATCGTGTCTGCTCTTATTCGACGAGGGTGCAATTAGCGCCGCGGGCACGATATGCTAGGGGACTGAAGGAACGCCGAGTTGCTAAACATCCTGCTGCGTTTATCGTCGGTCATGACATTGGTGCTGTTTGGCGCTGCGGTCGCGGCGCCTGTGTTCGAGGCCAATCTGCCGCACGGGTTGGATTTCACGCTGGAGAATTCGCCGACTCCGCAGAAGCATCTGATCGAAACCATGCCGGGAGGAGTTGCCCTTCTCGACTACAACAACGACGGGTTGCTGGACATCTTTTTCGTGAACGGTGGACGCCTCACCACACCCTTGCCAACGCCGGATAACTTCGACCGTCATAAGCCGAAATACTGGAATCGGCTCTTCCGTCAGAACAAAGACGGAAGCTTCACCGACGTGACCGAGCAAGCGGGGCTGGCGAAAGTCGACGATGGAAATTACGGCATGGGAGTAGCGGTGGGAGACTACGATAACGACGGCTATCCCGATCTATTCATCACTAATTATGGAAAGAACATTCTGTATCACAACAACGGCGACGGCACCTTCACGGACGTAACAGCGAAAGCAGGAGTCGCGGGGGGCGGCTGGTCGGTGTCCGCGGGATTTCTCGACTACGACAATGACGGAAAACTGGATTTGTTTGTTGCCCGATACATGGACTGGGACACCAAGCACAGTAAGGACTGCGGCGGCAATTACCACACTTATTGTCCACCGGAAGAATTTCCCGCCACCACTAACATTCTCTATCACAACAACGGCGATGGAACCTTCACAGACGTGAGCAAACAATCGGGTATTGCCGCAAAAAAGGGGCGCGCTTTGGGTGTAGGTTTTGCCGACTATGATGGGGACGGCTTTACGGACATATTTGTCTCCAACGACGGCATGCAGCAGTATCTTTATCACAATAATGGGAACGGAACGTTCTCGGAAGTTGCGCTCGAAGCCGGGGCGGCGCTTTCGGAGGACGGCCGTCGGATGTCGGGGATGGGCGTGGTTTTTCAAGACTACGACAACGATGGGCGGCCCGACATTATGGTGACCCTGTTGCCGCGGGAAATTTACGGCGTTTATCACAACGATGGCGGTGGCTCATTCAGTTATCGCAGTCTCGAAACTGGGTTGGGCGTGCTCTCGAGTGGAACCTCCGGATGGAGCCTTGGCTTGGAGGACTTCGACAATGATGGTTGGAAGGACTTATTTGTCGCCCAAAGCCATGTATTGGATAACGTGGAGAGCATCGATCCGTCGCTGCACTATCTCGACGTGCCGCTGCTGGCGATGAATCACGATGGCCGGTTCGAACGGGTCGAATCCGGAGTCACGACTCCCACCGCCGCGCGCGGAGCTGCATTCGGCGACTTGAATAACGACGGGTGGGAGGACGTGGTGATGACCTCGCTCGGCGGCCATCCCGAGGTGCTCATGAATCGTGGTGGCAAAGCGCACTGGCTGACGATTACGCTGCGGGGTACGCGCAGCAATCGCGATGGATACGGAGCGCGCGTGCAGGTGAACGGGCAGACACGATACGCGACTTCAGCGGTAGGTTATCTTTCGGCGAGCGACAAACGCCTTCATTTTGGACTCGGAACCGCGGAAAAAGCCAAGGTGGAAGTCGTGTGGCCATCGGGTATTCACCAGACTCTGGACAACGTTCACGCCGATCAATTCCTGGAAGTCCGTGAACCGGAGAAGCAGAATCAATGATTCGCGCACTGTTACTCTTGTGGTTCGCGTCGCAGACTCTGTCGCCAGAGGCCGTGCAGCACATGCAGGCCGGAATCGCGGCGGACAAGCAACGACAATTCGATGTTGCCGTCACGGAGTATCGAAAGGTCACCGAGCTCGAGCCGGCGTATGCGGATGGCTTCATCAGCCTTGGCCAGGCGTACATGGAGAAGCACGATTTCGGTTCCGCGATTGCTCCTCTGAAGCATGCTCTGGAGGTGAATGCGGACTCGGCGCCGGCTCACCAGTTGCTGGGCTATGCTCTGCTCGCGCAAGGCTACGCGGCCGAAGCGATTCCACAGCTCGAACGAGTGCAAGATAAGACCGCGCTGGGAATTGCGCAGATCCAGACTGGGCAATTGACGGAAGCGGTCACGAATCTGCAGGCGGCGCTGGCCGAGCATCCCAACGATCCGGATCTCCTGTATTACCTTGGCCGCGCCAGCGGTTTGCTGTCGAAACAATCGATTGACACGCTGCTGGCCGCTTATCCCGACTCCGCTCGCGCACACCAGGCGATGGGAGAGAATTACTTCGTACTCCGGAATATGCCAGATGCGGAGAAGGAGTACAGCGAAGCACTGCGATTGCAGCCGGATGTACCTGAAGTTCATCTGGAACTGGGTGAAGTGTATGCTGGCGCTTTCAAGTGGGACAAAGCGGAAGAAGAGTTTCGGGCGCAAGCCAAACTGCAGCCCGGAAACGCCGAGGCCGCTTACCGTCTGGGGGCGGCGTTGCTGGAACAGGGCAAAGCGCATGAGGCGCGGGCGGAACTCTTGCGCGCCAACAAGTTGATGCCGGACATGCCGGAGACGCTCTATTCGCTGGGGAAGGCCGCTTCGCTCGAAGGCGATGCCGCCGCTGCGGAGAAAGAATGGACTAAGCTGCTTGCCATCGAGAAGGATAGTTCGCTCGCGGCGCAGGCGCATTTTGGGCTGGCAGGTCTTTATAGGAAACAAGGAAAGACGGCAGCCGCCAAGCATGAAATAGAGGAGTTCCAAAGGTTGCAGGCTGGGTCTAATCCACCGCCAGCGCCGGACAAACAAGAATCGCCGCATTAGCAGGCCGGTGTAACAGGCTACCTTCGATGGTATGACGGAGGTTTGATTCCCTGCCCTTGTCGTTGCGCAGAACTCGCCGCACCGGAGACCGCCGAAGATGATTCTGCAACCGCGGGCAGTATGGGAAAGCCCAAGGCTTCCAGGTCTTCCTTGAGTCGTGCGATGGATCGGAACTGAATCGCATGAATCCCCAGCGCGCGGGCAGCCCGAATATTGAGCTCGCGATCGTCGACAAATAACGCTTGCTTTGCTGAAACGCCGAGGCCCTGCAGAGTGTGCTTGTAGGCGGCTGGATCCGGCTTGATCGATCTCACTTCGGAAGATAACGTCTTGAAGGTAAAGTTCTCCATCCACTGGCAGTTTGTCCGCAGATGCGCCGCCAAGTCCAAAGGCATGTTGGACAGCAAGGCGGCCTTGATTCCCGCCGCGTGAAGCCGGCTCACCCAATCGAGCATGTCCGGATTGGGACGGGCCCAGATTTCAACCTCCACTCGGCGAAGGATCTCGATCTGTTCGCGATCAAGAGAGGTATTGGTTTGCGCTGCCAGGTTCAGCCAATACTCTTCAGCTGTAACATCGCCGCGGTCGTAAAGATCTCGGCTGGTTTCCCACAACTGATAAAACAAATCGGAATTTACACTAAACATTTTCGCCATGCGCCCGAACTCTTCCGCCGTTGGGCGGCTCGCCAGGACCTGACCGTAATCGAGGATTACCGCCCTGATGCCGGAGGGACTGCTTCGATGCTCTGTGGATGGTGGAGCTTTCCGCATTTCGTAATATTCTCCTCTTTGACGGTTTTCCGTCCAATGAATTTGCCCTGGGCGTGTGATAAGGTGCGTTCATCGACAACTCATAATGAAACACTGACATGAAACTGACTCAGCCGCAATTTTTTCGCAGTGAGATGCCGGTCATGAGCAAGATTGAAACTGCGCTCCGCAAAACCGGCGGAGGCTACACGGTTACGTTGCAGTCGCCGAAACTCGTTCGCAGCGTATATATTTCTTTTGGAGATCTCGATGTCGAAAGCTCGGATTATTTTGATCTGCTTCCTGGAGAACCCGCCGCCGTTACTCTCAGATCCGTGGCCACAATCGATCAGCTTAGAGGTGCACTGAAAGTCATGTCCTGACGAAGGCTTTCGCAACCCATTGATCTTGCGCCTGCGTTTTCTGGCACTGTAAGGATCGAAATCATGATCATGGTATTTGACGTTGGGGGCAGCCACATCGCGGCCGCCCTCTTCCGTCCAGACAGCATCGAACTCGGCCCGTCACACCAAATCCCCGCTCCGGTGGATGAAGGTCCTGACAAATTCTTTGAGAGCCTTGCGGCGCTTGCGCACGAAACGCTGGGAACTTCAGACGCGCTCCCTGGAATCGCCGTCGCTATACCCAACCCGTTCGACTATGAGCAAGGCATTAGCTACATCCACCACAAGTATCCTCTTCTCGATGGAACAAATTTGAGACAGGGCCTGTCGAAGTATCTGAAGTGTGAACCGGACCGCATACATTTTCTTAATGACGCAGCCGCTTTCCTGCTCGGCGAGCTCTACGATGGGGCGGCACGCGGAGTACGTCGCGCCGTTGGGATAACCCTCGGGACTGGCGTTGGTTCGGCTTTTGCGGTGGACGATAAAATTGTCGTCAATGGACCAGGCGTTCCTCCGGACGGAAGGATCTGGAACCTTTCTTATGGCGACGGCATTGTCGAAGACGCGATCTCCACCAAGGCGATCCAGTCGCGCTACGAGCAACTTACTGGCACTTGGGCGGAAGTACGCGAGATTGCTCGCTTGGGACGTGGCGATCCGGATGCGCAAGAAGCTTTTGCTGGTTTTGGAAGAGAGCTCGGAAGAGTCCTGCGGTACACGTGTCTTGCCTTTGCTCCGGAACGAATCATACTGGGAGGAGGAATATCGCAAGCCGCTACCCTCTTTCAGCCGGCAACGCAGGAAGCACTCGGCGATTTTCGGGTGGCGCTCGCGCGTGCGGAATTATTGGATTCGGCCGCTTTGATTGGTGCGGGGATTAGCTGGATGCAGCGCAATACTCCGGAGAAAGTGGCCCTGCGTCACAGCCTGGGGGCGTTGCGCCACGCGGAACGGAAATGAAAACCGACGCGGTCCCAGAACAACCGATCCGCAAGACGGCGGTAATTCATGAGGGAGGCGAACAGCCCCGCCAGTCCTCGATTACTTCTACTCCTTGATCACTGATCACTTCTCGCCTGGCCCCGCGCGTTGGGTTGACTGCCGCACCGCGAGCTTAGGGGCGATCAGAACTTTCCGCGGCGGCAGCTTGCGCTTCGATGCAATCTGCAGCATCAACAATTCCGCAGCCTGAGTTCCGATCAGGCTGGTTCCCTGGTCGACCGTGGTAAGGGGTATGGCTAACAAGTCTGAGTAATGCACATTGCCGGCGCCAACAATCGCAATATCGCGCGGCACGTTCAAACCAGCTTCGAGAATCGCCTTCATGGCGCCAATGGCGACCGGATCGTTGTAACAGAATATGCCGTCGGGGATGGGCTTGGTCCGCAGTAGCTTCTGCATCGCCTGATACCCCATATCATCGTGGTAACTTGCCTGCACGATGTATTCGGCAGGCGCGAGCAGTTTGTGTTTCGCCAAGGCTGCGCTATAGCCGGCCATACGCGCCTCGGCAATGCCATTGCCCGGACCTCGCAAATGCGCGATTCGCCGGCAACCTTGTGCGATCAGGTGTTCCGTGGCCAGCCTTCCAATCGCTTCATTGTCCACGCCGACGAAACTTGCCCGGACGCCCGCGACCGGACGGTCAATCAGGACTAATGGCACTTTCTGTTCGCGAAGATGCTTGAATAAACCGCCATCCTCTGGCGATTGGGCCGACGCCAGAATCAATCCGTCCACTCGCCGGGCTACGAGAGATTCCGCCTCGGTCACTTCCAATTCCGGATCTTCCTCGAAGTAAGAAATGATCACGTGGTAGCCATGCGGCCGGACGGTTTCGGCCACCGCTTTGGCAATCTCCGCGAAAAACGGATGCCGGATATCCGGGAGCAGCAATCCGATCGTGAAGGTGCGCCCGGTTACCAGCGATCGCGCAATCCAATTGGCTTGATAGTTGAGTTTTTTCGCCCGCTGCAATACCCGCTTGCGCGTGGCCGCGCTGATGTTGCCCTGGTTGCGCAAAACCTTGGAGACCGTGACGACGGAAACATCCAAGCCCCTGGCGATATCCGACATCGTGACAGCCATACTCCGGCGAGCATACCACGAGGCGCCGCAGCGCGATTCGGAAGTTTGAGGTCGAAGTGCCTGACAGTCATCCGTGGCGACGCGGGAGATAAAGCTTCATGTCACGACGGGAGCTGAAGATACGCCGCCTCACGCCTCGTTCCTCGCGTAGCATTGTGATTGTGTTTATTCCACCTTGACCGGTTTTTCTTCCGTCCAGAATTTTGTGATCTCTTCGAGCGAACGGCCTTTGGTTTCGGGAATCAGCCAGCCGACCAAAACGACCGTCAACAGTGCGCCGGCGCTGAAACACCAGAAAGTGCCATCCGATCCCAGATGTTTCTGCATGATGGGAAACATCTGGTTTCCCAAGTACCCGACCAGCCAGAGGGCGGTAACGGCGATGGACATGCCGCGCCCGCGAACCTTGGTGGGATAGATTTCCGAGATGATGACCCAGCAGGCCACGCCATTGCCAAAGGCGTGACCGGCGACGAAGCTCATCACAAAAATCAAGACTGCCAAACCGCTGCCGTGGATATGATAGAACCAACCGACCAATGCGAAAGAGATGAATTGCAGGGTAGTACCGGCCAGGATCAGGGTCTTGCGCCCGGCGCGGTCCACCAGCCAGAGGGCGAAAAGGGTAAAGGAAAGATTTACGAGGCTCACCAGCACGGACTGGAAAAACGCGTCGCTGGTCGCGGTTCCGGCAGCGCGAAAGATCTCCGGCAAAAAGGAAAATAGCGGCGTGATTCCGCTGATCTGCTGTAAACCCGCCAGCATGATGCCCAGCAGCAGCGGGCGGCGGAAGGTGGTGAACAGTTCCGAGATGTGGCCCTCTTCGGTGGCCAGAGAATTTTCAATTTCAGCGGCTTCTTGCCTCGCGATGTCAGCGCCATTGATCTTGATCAGTACTTCGATGGCCTGATCCCGCCGTCCCATTTTCATCAGCCAGCGCGGACTTTCGACCGCGGGCAGGATCATCAATCCAAATAGAAGCGCCGGCACAACGCCGGCAAGAAACATCCAGCGCCAGCCAGAGGATATGTTCCACGCCTCATCGCCCATGCGTTGAATCAGCATGTTGACGAAGACAGCGGCGAGAATTCCAACCACAATGCCAAGCTGATAGAGAGTCACGCAGCGGCCCCGAACGCGCGTGGGAGCAATCTCCGCAATGTAGTTCGGAGCAATCACCGACGCCGCTCCGATGCCCACTCCGCCAATTAGCCGCCAGAGAACAAACTGATGGAGATCCGTCGCGAAGAGCATGCCCACGGAGGAAAGAGCGAAACAAAGGGCGCACAGCGCCAGCCCTTTTTTCTTGCCCAGATAGTCAGCTACGGTGCCAGCGGCCGCGCAGCCCGCAATGCATCCTATTAACGCGCAGCCCGCGGCCCAGCCCACGCCCGCCGCGTCCAGGTGAAACAACTGGCTTAAGAATCCAATTGCGCCGCTGATCACAATGTTGTCGTATCCAAACAGAAAACCGCCGAGAGTAGAGACAATGGCGGCAACGACGAGAGGAGCGCGTGAATGCGACGGACTGGATGGGACGTTCAGCTTATTTGCCTCCATGAGTAATGAGCGCCAGTTCCGCCCCGTATCGCTCGGGGGATTCGAGAACCGCTTTTGCCGCCAGCATAAAGCCGAGAGTGTGCGCCATTCCAGCATGCCAGGGCGCGGCACACGTCATTTGCGGGGTGTGGTCGGGAATGACAACGCCGTCGAAGTGGTTGCGGTGAAGGATGGCGAGAATGCGAATCATGTCCACATCGCCTTCGTCGATGAATGTTTCGCGGTAGTGTGGCACTTTTCCCACGACATTGCGCAGATGAATATAGGCAATTCTGCCTTGTTTGCTGTATTGATCGACCGCGTCGTAAATGTTGCTTTCGGTCATCTCGGCTAGAGTTCCTACGCAAAGTTCAAGGGCGTTACTGCGGCTGGGAGCAAGATCGATCAGCCTCTGATACATCTGCGGCTGGTAAACCAGGCGCGGCTGCTGCCGCATGGTCGGCATGGGAGGATCGTCAGGGTGGGCGGCGAGGCGTACGCCCGACTGCTCAGCCACGGGAATTACTTCTTCCAGAAATCTTTGCAGCCGCCGCCAGAGTTCTTCATGCGAGATCGAGGGCAGCGTGCCGGCAGGCGCGTTACCGTCGTAGATCATGTTCCAGATCGTCCCATTCGGAATGGGCACGTCTTCGGCGGGACCGTCCATCCCCACGGTGATAGCATGGCCGCGCCCCAGAGGGGCAGTTACACGGCCGCATACGCCGGCCAAACTGAAGTTGTAGCCGAGTACCGGAATGCCGGCTTCGCCCAAGCGGCGAATGATGGTCTTCACGTTCTCGATCTGTTGCGGACGTTGCGGACCATCGAGCAGAATGTCGTGCCAGTGTGCGGGATCGAGATTCTCGACCGCAGCCATGATCAGGCCAGCTCCTTCGATCTCCGCTCGAAGAGTCCTGAGCTCCGTTGCGGTCCAGAGCCGATCGGGATCGCCGGCAACTCCCCACGCTTCGTATTTTGAGCCGGTGGGCTGATTGTTGCGCGGGTTGGACGGACCCTGCTTGAAGTAATCGACGAGATGAACCACGACGTGGGTACAGCCTGCCTGGCGCGCAAAGTCGTAATAGTCGCGCGTCAGCATGTGACGGTAGAGGCCGAGACCAATCTTCATAGGCGATTCCCGATGCCGGCGCCATAATCGGGACTTAGGATTTGTCCGTTGATCTCGGCGGCTAGCGGCGAGCAAAGAAAAACGAACGCGTCCGCGATCGACTCCGGGCTGTTTCTTCTGCCGAGCGATACCCGCAGCACAAACTCGCGGTAGGCGGGGTCTTCGTCGAAAACTCTCAGCGAGCTGCCGGCCGCTACGTTTCCCGGAGAAACTATGTTCACGCGAATGCCGGTCAGTGCATATTCGAGGGCGAGGCTGCGAGCGAAGTTCTCCAGCGCCGCTTTGGCCGAGGAGTAGGCAGGGATTTGCGTGTGCGGCACGCGAGCTACGTAAGAGGATGTAAAGATCAGGTGACCGGCAATCTCGCGCTGCATCCATTGTGCGAGCACGGATCGCGCCAGATACGTTTGCGAAAAATAGTTGAAATGGAAGATGCGTTCATACTCGGCTTCCGATGTGCTGGCGAACGGATGCAGTTCACAGCCGCCCGCATGGCCGATGACTGTATCCATGCCAGCGAACTTCTCGAACGCCGCGTTCACCACGCTGTTTACCTGGCTGGAGTCGGTGATGTCGGCGGAGAAATAGAGATAAGATGAGGGCGGAATCTGCCAATCGTTGAGCGTCCGCTGGGCTTGGTCGTCCTCTTTGATGTCGATGAGCACCAGCGTTGCGCCGGCGGCAGCCAGCTTTCGCACCATGTGCTCGGCAATCGCGCCCATGGCTCCAGTAATCAGAATCGTTTTGCCGGAGAGATCAATGCTGATCATAAGTTTTACATGATTCCATATTTCTGGAACGCCTCGACCGCACTGCTTCCTTCTTCGATGGCCTTCTTTACCAGCTTTTCGCCGCGAGCCTTTTCGAGCGCTCGTGTGAAGACCTCGGTTTCAGCTTCGGCGGGCACCAACAAGACGCCATCAATGTCACCGAAGAGAATATCTCCTGGACGGACGCGCACCGATCCAATCTCGACGGGAATGCGGAAGTCGACTACTTTGTAGCGTGGCGCTGAGTCTTGTCCGTAAGAACCGAAAGCGAATGTTGGGAAGCCCATTTTCAGAATGGCCTTCGTGTCTCTCACGTAGCCATTTAATACCGCGCCCCGGCTGCCCAATTTGCGGGCGCGCGTGCTCATGAGTTCTCCCCACAGCGCGTTTCGGGGCGAGGAGCCGGTGTTTACATAGACCTCGTTATGGTGGAGATCGTCGAGCGCTTCCAGCATCAGGCCAAAGGGCTTGTCCATTAACTGGTTGGCGCTGCCGGCGATTCTCTCGGCAAACACATCCACGGAGAGAACGGGCATGGCGCGGCCGATCACAACCATGTCCTGTCGAAGAGGCTGAATCTGAGGCGGGAGGAATTGGTGCTGAAGACCAGATTTGTCCATCACGTCGCCCACAACACAGGTAAAGAGTTCGCGCTGCACGATGGTGAAAAGTTCGTCGTCGGATTTCCATAACATCGCCGGGCTCGCGGTCGCATTCGTTTTCGTCGTCTTTGCGCTCGTTCTTGTTTTCATCGGCCGCGCGCCTCTTTGATGTTTTCCACGAACTGCCGGGCAAGCTGCGTAATGGACACGTAATCGCCGGTCCTGGCTCCGGCCGTGAGATTGCCTCCCACACCCACGGCAACCGAGCCGGCTGTGATCCAGTCGGCGACATTCTCGATACTGACGCCACCGGTTGGCATGAGTTGCGCCTGCGGAAGCGGGCCTTTCACCGCCTTCACAAATGCGGGGCCGAGAATTTCGCCGGGGAAAACCTTTACGATGTCAGCGCCGCACTCCATCGCCTCGATCACTTCGCGGATGGTTCCAGCTCCAGGCATATAAGGTACTTGATAGCGATTGCAGAGGCGCGCGGTCTCGGGATTGAGCGCGGGACTGACCACAAATTGCGCCCCCGCGAGAATCGCGATGCGCGCGGTTTCTGGATCGAGCACCGTGCCCGCGCCCAACAAAATCTGACCGGAGATTTTCTTCGCAAGATGTTCGATTACTCCGCTTGCGCCGGGCACGGTGAAGGTGATTTCCAGGGCGGCCACGCCTCCAAGAGCGCAGGCTTCGGCGATGCTCGCGGCTTGCTCGGGATTTTCGGCGCGAATCACGGCGACCAATCCGGAGGCGGCGATTTTTTCCAAGACTTCTATTTTCGGGATTGACATAAAGTTCGGAACGTCCAGTCCATCCTGTTACTCAAAAAATGGCTCACCCGGGCGCGCATAGCGGCGCGCCACTTCTTCGTTCAACGTAACTCCCAGGCCGGGTTTTTCGGGCACATTGATAAACCCGCCCTGAATCAGCGGCTTCGGCAAGCCAGGGTTCGGCGACTCAACGACCAGGTCATTCCAGAAGGGAACGTCGGAGGCATGAAACTCGAGCGCAAGAAAGTTTGGGATCGCGGCGCAGAAGTGCGCCGCAGCTAAAGTGCCAACCGGACTGCTGATGTTGTGCGGAGCTACCGGCATGGTATGCACGTCGGCAAACTGTGCAATGCTTTGGGCAACCGACAAACCTCCAACTTTTTGAAGATCCGGAGTGACAATGCTGAGCGCGTGTTGCGCGATGATTTCCTGGAAGCCTTCAAAGAGAGAAAGATTCTCCCCCGTGGCGATCGGCACCCGCACTTTCGAATTCACTTCCTTCAGCGCTGCAATATTGTTGGGTGGAACCGGATCTTCCAGCCACAACAGCCGGAATGGTTCGAGTTCGCGGGCCACTTTTACCACGTCGCTGGCGTTGTAGCGCCAATGGCAATCGACCGCGACGTCGGTATCGTTACCTACCGCGTCGTGCACCGCGGCGATCAAACTGACCATGTGATCGATGGCGCGATTATTGAGCACTCGATTGTGGGGATCAGAGCCTTCTGTACCAGGCACATCCAGATCGAACTTCAGGGCGGTAAATCCTTCCGCTCTTTTCTTGAGAGCCTGGCGGCGATAGTCATCGGGCGAAGCAGGAGGCTCTGCACCGACTTCGCCGAAGTAATCTCTGGACCGGTGCTTGGGATCTTTCAAGGCCCATGATGCTGGACGGGAACGCAACACTTCGTCCAGGCTTTCCAGCGCTTCCCCGCCGTGGCAATCGGCATAGATGCGAACCTTGTCGCGAAATTTTCCGCCCAGCAGGCGATAGATGGGTACGTTGAGCCACTGGCCCAGCAGATCCCAAAGCGCGGCCTCGATGCCGCTGATCGCGTTGTAGACGATGCCCGCTACCGAGCCGGCGCCTGAAGTTGCGAGCTGTAATTTGCGGAACAGCCGATGAATGTCGCGCGGGTCTTCGCCCACGAGCAGCGGCTCCAGCGAGCGCAGAATGGAGGTGAGGCCGGGAGCGAAGAAGCACTCGCCCAGACCTCGAATTCCTTCATCCGTTTCGATGCGAACGAAGGTCCAGTCAAAGTTGCCCTCTACCACCGCAGTCTTTAACTTGAGGATCTTCATGCCACTGCTGACTCGATGCAAGGGGCGATTATACATAACGGCACTGGCATCCTGACCGCAGCGACGGACCTATGCAGCGCCAAATACATGGGTCTTTCCCCTTCGGCTCCGCTCAGGGTCAAGATGACACGCCGAACTTATTTCGCGAAATTAAGGCACGACACTAGAATGCTGCCATGGACTCGATCACTTTGAAAACGGCCGAAAGCTGCCGGTGGGACTGCGTCAGCCTCGGCGAAGTCATGCTGCGGCTCGACCCCGGTAACGAACGCATTCATACGGCCCGAAACTTTCGCACTTGCGAGGGCGGCGGAGAATATAACGTTGCGCGCGGACTCAGGCGGTGCTTCGGCATGCGCACCGCGATCATTACGGCATTCGCAAAAAATCCGATTGGACTTCTGCTCGAAGACCTGATGCTACAGGGAGGAGTCGACACATCGCTCGTCCGCTGGGTGCCGTATGACGGGATTGGCAGAACCGTACGCAACGGCCTGAACTTCACCGAGCGGGGTTTCGGGGTGCGAGCGGCGGTCGGCTGCTCAGACCGCGGGAATACGGCGATCGCAAACAGCCAGCCCGGCGACTTCGATTGGCAACAGATCTTCGCGGCGAGCGGCTCGCGCTGGCTGCATACGGGCGGTATTTTTGCCGCGCTCTCTCCCTTGTCGGCGTCCGTGGCAAGAGCTGCCATTTACGCAGGCCGGTCCACGGGCACCGTGGTTTCCTACGACCTCAACTATCGGGACTCGCTTTGGAAAGGCATCGGCGGCAAGGCGCAGGCGCAGGAGGTAAACCGCGAACTGGTATCGGCTGTGGATGTTCTGTTCGGCAATGAGGAGGATTTTTCCGCAACGCTCGGGGTGGCGATCGAAGGCGTGAGCGACGACTTCAGGCAATTGCCGGTTGCAAGTTATGAATCGATGCTGCATCGTGTCGCCGAACTCTACCCGAACCTCAAGCTCATTGCGACCACGCTGCGTACGGCGCACACCGCGACGAAAAATGACTGGGGCGCAATCGCGCTCTACGAAGGGAAAACGTTTCACGTTCCGCAGCGGCCGATCGAAATTCTGGACCGGGTCGGCGGTGGCGACTCATTCGCCTCGGGCCTGATCTATGGTTTTCTCGCAGGCAAAGACGCCGAATGGGCTGTCCAGTGCGGAGTTGCGCATGGCGCGCTGGCCATGACCACACCGGGAGATACCAGCATGGCCACGCTTTCCGAAGTCGAGGCCGTGATGCGAGGGGGCTCAGCCCGCATTGCGCGTTGAGGCCTGCGGTTCCGGGATCGGTTCGATGCGTCCTAACAGGAAGATGTAGCCCACAATCCCCAGCAGCAGGATGGCGGTCGCGGTCACGAAAGCGGCGGCGAAGGAGTGCGTTCCAGAGACGATGTAGCCGGTAACGATGGGCGCAGAAATCGCCCCGATCTGGCCGCAGAAGTTGACCGCGCTGGCGAGTGTGCCGACGCTTTCGCGCGGCGAAATGAGAGATGGAACGGTCCAGGCCACTGGCGCGGCCGCAGCCAGTCCTCCCAGGGCAAGGCTGATCCAGACCAGCGCGATCACGGGACGGTGAGTGCTCGCCGCACCGAAGATGGCGAGACCGAAGGCCATTCCCACCACCATCACGGTTTGGCGAACGCGGTTGGCATCGCGGCCATGCTGGATCAGAGCGTCCACCAGCCATCCACCGACCAGGAGATCGGTGAAGGTAGCAAACAGCCAGGGCACGCTGGTATAGAAAACGGAGTGGAACAAGTCCATATGAAGGGAAACGGAAAGATAGCTGGGCAGCCACGTCAGCAACAGAAAAAAAGTGTAGTTGTAAGCGCCCCATCCCAACGCGAGTCCGTAGACCTTGCGCTGCGTCAATAGGTAGCCGAGTGAAGTGCCACTTCGCGCTTTTGCCTGGTCTTCCAGTTGAGCGCCGCCCCGAAGAATGAACTGGAGTTCGTTCGCCGACAGGGCTTTGTCTTCGCTAGGATTGCGGTAGATCAAATAGAACAGCACAAAATAGAGAAAGCTGATAAAGCCCGTAGCGGCAAAGCTCCAGCGCCAGCCAAAATACAAAAGCAGCAGGCCGATTAACGGGACTCCAATCGCACTGGAGAATTTTGCCGCCGCATCGGTGATCGCTGTCGCCAGGCTTCTTTCCTCGCGCGCGAACCAGTAGCCCAAGGCTTTGGCATTCGCCGGAAACGTCGGCGATTCGCTGACACCCAGAAGGAAGCGGGCACCGAAGAACCAGTTGAGGCCAGGGGCAACCGCGGCCGCGAATGAGGCAACGCTCCACAGGAACGCGCTGATTCGCCCCACGCGGCGCACTCCCCAACGGTCCAGCAACACTCCGACAGGCATTTGCATCGAGGCATACGTCCAACTGAAGGCGCTGGAGAGATAGCCGAAGGCAACTAACGATAAGCCGAATGAGGCATGAAGCGCATCCCGAGAGACCGACAAGTTGATCCGGTCAAAGAAGTTGACGAGGACCCCGAAGGCAAGCAGGAAGGCGATTCGCCAACGCCTGCGCGGCACGCTTGAACTGCTCGAGGTCATTTGCGGTGAAAGGACTCCGAAAGAAAATCAGTTACGGTCCAACGTTGCTGCGGCCACAGGCAGCTGCCGAACTGTGCTCGGCTTGGACCCTTCGACTTCGCTCAGGGCAGGCTCGCGAGGGCGCCCGTCCGCACACGAGCTGGATACGTCTTTGTTGGCTCTGGGCGGCACGGCGGAAGCCGTGCCCTTCCCAGAGCGATCTATGAGACTGCTGACAGCTTCTAGTTTGGAACGGCCACACCCGATGCCGCCGCGGGCTTTGCCGCGGCGTCCTGGTTGAATGCATCCACCAGCGAAATCACCTTCAACCCAGAGCGTAACGCGTCTTCGGTTGCCGCTGTCTTGATCGCGATCTCCACGGTCTGACCGGGCAGCAGGTCGAAGTAGTTGTCGGAGACCTCAGCGTCAAGTTCGCCGAAGCTGATGTAGACGCTCCTGGCCAGAACCGGCGATGACACCCGCAGACGATAGGAATCGCCGTTCTTCGCCAGCTCAGTCTTCAGTGGCGCGGGCGGCAGATGGATCTCAACCGTGGGCGCCAGGTAGATGAGATTGGACGAAATCACGCTGCCCGCCACGGTGAGATCAGTCTCAACCGCTACTTTCGTCGGATCGATTCCTTTGGCGATCAGCGATTCCTCGATCGGCAGTTGCAAATAAATCTTGCTCAATAGCGGCGCGACCTGCACGCTCTCCTTTTTTTCGATCAATACTTTGCCGTCGAACGTAATGACACGCAAGCGCAGATCGCCCGCTACCGGCGTGGTCTTGTCGGAAACGACGTACACGGCCAATCCGCCGTTTTCCTGATGCGGTGAAACGAGAACGTCGTTGTAGAAACGGCGGGCGTAATATTGCAGCGCTTTCCATCGACCGTAGTAATCGATGCTCGACCACGATGCCACCGGCCAGCAGTCGTTCAACTGCCAGTAGATTGCCCCCATGGTGCGGGGGCGATTGCGACGCAGATGCTCAGTTCCGATCTTGATTCCTTCCGCCTGGAGAACCTGACTCGCATAGAGGAAGGAAGCGAAGTCCTTCGGCTCCGGGTAATCGCGCAACATGTAGTCGTGAATAATGGCGTTGCCCGCGGTGTTCTTCTGATGCGCCAGCATCACCGGCGTGAGAATGCCGGTGCGATCTTCCGGCTTTGTGAAGGCTTCCACCGTGCGCATTTCAGGGAACGACTGGAATCCGTATTCGGTCATGAAGCGCGGAGTCGATTTTTCGTAATCGCGGAATGAAAGCCGGCCGTGCCAGACGCTCCAGTTGTGCATGTCGCCCGACTGGTGGCTGTCGGTAATGTCCTCGTAATCGGCGCTTGGTGAACTGGGCCAGTACGGAGTCTCCGGGGCGAATCGTTGAACGGCGCTGGCAATGACGCCACTAAAGAGCGTCACGTAGTCCTGCCACATGCGCCGCGTGGTTTCGGCGCTGAGCTTGCTGGTAATGTCGCGGTGCCAATCCCACGAAGCTTCGGTTTCGTTGTTGCCGCAGAAGATCACGATGCTGGGATGATCGCGCAGGCGTTTGATCTGGTATTCGACCTCTTGCGCGACATTCTGCTTGAAGTCGTAGGTGCCGGGTTGCCATTCGTTGCCGAACATGAAGTCCTGCCAGATCATGATGCCGAGTTCGTCGCAGAGGGCGTAGAACTCGTCGGTCTCGTAATAACCGCCGCCCCAGTGACGAATCATGTTCATGTTGGCAGCTTTGGCCGACTCGAGGACGCGGCGATATTGCGCGGTGGTGACGCGGGTCGGAAAACTATCGAACGGAATAACGTCGGCTCCCTTGGCGAAGACCGGAATACCATTCACGACTAACTCGAACGAGCGTCCCCACTGATCAAGCTCGCGACGCAAGACAATCGAGCGGAGTCCGGTGCGAACGGTCTGATCATCCTGAACGCGGGCGCCGGTTTTCAGTTGCGCGTGAAAGGCGTACACCGTCTGGCGGCCGTATCCGTTCGGATACCACAGATCGGGATGCGCGATGTCGAGGGGAAGGTCAATGTGATTGACACCGGCGCTCAGTTCTACATCGCGTGAGGCGCTGCCCTTCTTGCCACCTTGCTCGTAATCGACGGTAACGGTAGCCGCGCCCTTCTGGGCGGAAGTGATTTCGGTTTCGACCACGAGGTGAGCACTCTCGGAGCTGATGTCGCGTTGACGGACATGAAGGTTCGAGATCTTCGCGTCGTCCCAAACATCAAGCCTCACTGGACGCCAGATTCCACTGAGGACGAACCTCGGTCCCCAATCCCATCCGTACTCGTAGGCCGCCTTGCGCAAATAGGATTTCTCAGGGGTCTGGGTCTGCTGGCGCCAGAAATCCTTGGCGGCAATTTTCGTCGCCTCCGTGATGGGCGACGGAAAGACTACCAGCAACTGATTCGCCCATGCTTTCAATTGCGACTTGACCTCAACCCGCCATTCACGAAACATGTTGTTGGCGGTGAGGATCAACTTGTCATTGAGATAGACCTCGGCGGGACCATCCAGGCCTTCAAACACCAACTCGACATGGCTGTGCTTGAGCGCCTCGGGCGTGGCTTGGAATGTGCTGCGATATTCCCAACTGGCGTTTTCGATCCACTGCAACGTGGATTCGTTGGAGCGGAAGAACGGATCGGGTATGAGCTTGTTTCGCAATAGGTCGGTGTCGACAACGCCTGGAACTTCGGCTGGATGCCATCCCGGTTGAACGGCGCCGGGCTCCTCAAGCCGCTGGCGAAATTCCCAGCCGTCGTTGAGAGACACACTCTTCCGCTCTGCGTTCGCCATTTGCGCCAGAGACGTCACTCCGATCGCCATCAGTAAGACTCCGCGAAACCACGCACTGCGACACCACGCCGACTGGAATACCATAAATGCACTCCTGCCCAGAGATTCACCAGCAACCTCAAACCTTGAACGGAGAAGTATATCCAAAATGGCCGTCCCGAACATGTGGATTGGTCAACCGCTGTACAGAGGAGCAAGCCGGAAAGCTTGAAGATCATGGAGGGCAGCCGGTAGCTTCGCCGAAGTTGCCCACCGCACACGGAGGTGTGACCAATTTCACTGACGGACGCGCTCATTCATGTTACTAGTCATCCGTCCCGTCTCCGGGAGAGCAGGTCCCTCCACCCGCGTGCACGCCCCTGAGGCGAGAGCTTTGAACGTCGGCCCCTTTCGCAATTGGTCTATCGGTGAGGATTCGTACTTGGGTTTTCCGAACGAGATTTAAACGCTCGTTGGTGCTCGTAGCTGAATGATCGATCTCCACGCTAGCCCCTGATTTCCGCGTGAAGGAGGTTTCTATGACGCGCAAGTTCAATCGCAATTACTCTCTTAGTGTTGTTGTTCCTTTCTTCGCAATTCTGATTCTCTTGATCGCGGCCGTCGTGCTGGCGCAAACGTCCGGCGCAGGTCAGACGACTGGGAGGGCAAACACCGGGTTGGCTCCGGCGGGGACGTCCGCGACAGCACAAGTAGAGCATCCGTTGGCGGGATGGACTGATGGCGCTGCGCGTTTTCCTGTGGGCCGCTCGCAGACGAAACGGCACGGCGCGAGCCCGATGGACGGGAACCCTCTTTTCCTGCCGGCGGTGCTCTACAGCATTTCTGAGGCGTCCTGGATTGCCAATGCGGCGGTAGCAGATTTGAACGGCGACGGCAAGCCCGATCTTGTGGTAGCGGCCGCGTACGAAACTAACGGCTTGGTCGTTGTGCTGCTGGGAAATGGCGATGGTACCTTCCAGCCGCCGGTGTACCACAGCTCAGGAGGAGACGGCGCCAGCTCGGTGGCGGCCGCAGATCTGACTGGCGACGGCCGAATCGACCTAGTGGTGAGCATACCCTGCATCAGCAGCGACGATTGCAGCGGGGCGATAGGCGTGCTGCTGGGCAATGGCGACGGAACCTTCCAGCCGGTGGTAACCTACGGCTCCGGCGGGTTGTTCGCCGAGGCCGTAGCAGTCGCGGATGTGAACGGAGACGGCAAGCCCGACCTGATTGTGACGAACGACGACCCTGGGAGTGGCACGGTGGGCGTGCTGCTGGGCAATGGGGACGGCACGTTCCAGCCGGCAGTAACCTATGGCGCCGGCGAAAATCCCTGGTCTGTGGTTGTCGCCGATGTGAACGGCGACGGTTACCCCGACGTGCTGGTTACGGACTACGCGGGCAGCACCGTGGCTGTCTTGTTAGGCAATGGCGACGGCACGCTCCAGGCGGCGGTGACCTACAGCTTGGGCGCTGCTCCACTGAATTTTTCTCTAGCGGTCGCCGACCTGACCGGCGACGGCAAGCAGGATATTGTGGTGGCGGACTGCGGACCCGCTTGTGCAGCAGGAAACGCAGATGGGTCAGTGGCACTGTTGCTGGGCAACGGGGACGGCACATTCCAGCCGGCGGTAGACTACGACTCGGGAGGGGGGTACACCTCTGCAGCAGCCGTGGCCGATGTGAACGGCGACGGCATACCCGACGCGATCGCGAGCGGCTACTGCGCAGCCGCAGCCCCGAACGAATGTGTTGGCGTACTGCTGGGGAACAGGGACGGTACCTTCCAGCCGGCTTTGACTTACAGTTCGGGCGGGGAAGGGCTCGAAGCGATCACAGCGGCCGATGTGAACGGGGATGGCATGCCGGACCTCATAGTAACGAACATGTGCAGTCCGTCGAATGGCTTCTGTAACGGGCCAACCGTGGGGGTGCTGCTGAACGACGTCGGTCCCCACACCGCTACGACCACGAAGCTGGCCTCCTCCCTGAGCCCGTCCGTCTATGGGCAGGCCGTGATGCTCACAGCTGCGGTGAGCGCAGCTTCGGGTTCGCCAAACGGAACGGTCATTTTCTATGACGGCTCAACCGCAATCGGCAGCGCACCTCTAGTAAACGGCAGTGCATCGATATCGACTACGTCGCTGGCGTCGGGCCCACACTCTATCACCGCCGTGTACCAGGTTTCACTCCACTTCAGCAGCAGCACGTCAGCTCCAGTCAGCCAGGCTGTAAATATGGCGACCACCACCGTCTCGCTGGTTTCATCGGCAAATCCAGCGGCCACTAAGCAGAGCGTCACCTACACCGCGACCGTGACCAGCCAATACGGCGGAGCGGTGACCGATTCGGTGACGTTTCAGGACGGCGGCAAGACGGTCGCGACTGTGACTTTATCGGGCAATCAGGCGGCGTACAGCACATCCTACAAATCGGCGGGTGTCCACTTGATTACCGCGAACTACTCTGGCGATGCGAATAACGGGGGCAGCATTTCCTCAACGCTGATTGAGGGGGTCGGGAAGGTGAACTTCCCCTCGACCACCGCAGTGACCACGTCAGGTTCGCCTTCCATTTTCGGGCAGGCAGTAACGTTCACCGCTACCGTGAAGTCAATCTACGGCCTGATTCCCGATGGCGGACTGGTGACGTTCTATGACGGCTCCTCTGAAATCGGCATGGGCACCACAGCCAGTGGCATGACGACCTTCACGACTTCTTCGCTGACGGCGAAGACGCACGGCATAAAGGCAACCTACGCCGGGGATGTGGTGTTTGAGCCGAGTACTGGGTTGGTTAAGCAGGTCGTGGATAAGGATCCGACGACGACGACCCTGAGCTCCAGTCTCAATCCGTCGAACTACGGCCAAGCAGTGACTTTCACGGTGACGGTTACTTCGTCTGGGTCGGACGCACCAACTGGAAGAGTAGTATTCGAGGATGGAACGACTTCGATTGGAGTGAGGGCGCTGAGCGGTGGCGCCGCCACTGTTACTAAGTCTAACCTGGCAGTGGGCACACACACAATGACAGCTAAGTACCTGGGGGACGCCGCCTCTGCCGAAAGCACATCCTCGGTGTTGGATCAGGTGGTGCAATAGGCTTCGACGAAGAGTGCAGTTACTGTTTTGCCGAGTCGAAATCGCAGGATGAGCCGCTCGATGTCCCCGGGCGGCTTTTCTTTTGCATGACCGGGAAGTTGAAAGTGCGATCACTTGCAGGTGCGGCGGGTATGCCTGCTCAGGGACGGGGCGGAATCTAAGTTTCGGCGAACATTGCGTCCAAGCCGATGGTTCCGACCAGTTCCGTGCGGTAGGCCTCCGAGCTTACGCGGGCTAGCTGTTCGCGGGCATCGCGCAGGCGCGCTTCTAAGTCGAATTCCCAGCGCAGAACGTAGGAGCGCGCCGCCTCGAGAGACGCGGCGTGGCGCTTCCACAAGGCGATGTCCCGTTCCTGTTTCCATTTCAGGCGATCCTGATACCAGCCGCTGGCCAGCATGGAATCCCTGGTGAACATCGTCCGGATCCCGGGATCTTCGATGCCTTTTCCCTGCCACTGGCCGTGCGCCATGATGTGGAGCAGCGCCCCGAGCGGCGGGCAAGCCGCAGACACGCTGCCATCCTCGAAATAGTTCGCGGCCACGCGTTGTTGCGCTTCGACGATGGCGTTCACGCCCGCCGCAAAGGCATCCTGATCCTGCAACTCCGGCCGCAGCATCTCTTCCGAAAATATTGCGTCGGGAGTTTCGAATATGCGGCCCAGGAAGCGCTCGGCGAACAAGGCCGTGATGCGGTATCCCAGCCTACTGGCCAGTACTTTCTTGCCGTTGCGCTCGAAGTCGTTGAGTTTCTCCAGCAGTCCGTTCTCGATCAGAAACCTCGGATCGCGCTCCTCGACCCTCATGCGGCACCAGACCTCTGGAACGAGCATGCTGATGTCGTGATCCACGCGGTAGCGCGGGCCGACATAGCCCGCCGCCGTGGTGAATCCGGCGTAGCCGGTGAGGATGGCGGAGACCACGGCGTTGTTCAAGTCGACCACTGGGGGCAGCGCATTGAATGGCCCTTTCGTCAAAGCTCCCTCGCTGCCGAAACCCGTGGTCGAAGGCGACTTGCCGGTAAGGCTGCAAATGAAGTCCATGAACAACTCGGGCAATTCCTGATAATGCACCGGACTGTAGACCGTCAGCGGCGGCAGGCCGAGCGCAGGATCGGCGACGGTGCCGCGTCGTCCCGCCAGAACGGCGTTTACCGGGAAAGGCACCGGCTTGCCGGATGGAATGCCGCGGTCGAGGCGCGCGCACATCTCGGCGAGACGCCGGTCGCGGGGCCGCGCGAGGTCGGGCCGGCGCTGGAGGTACCTTGGATTTTTCGAAGCTTTCCCGTCCACCAGCCGCGCTTTGGCGGAGGAAACGACGTAGGCTGGCGCAGCGGACGCCACGAAATCCCTGAGTCTTCGCTGCATCGGTTGCGTGTATTGATCAAACTCGACGATGTGATCGACGATCGCCCTTGCCTGCTCGCGAGTCAGCGGCTCGAAGTTCGATAGGAATGTGCCGTCACTCGCGATGTCGGCTTCGGCCTGTTTGTCGAAGCCGGGGTGAATCGCGTCGTCGGGCCGCTGGAACAGGAATGCTTCACAGTTCTCGACCAGCTTTACGCTCTGGTTCGGATACTTGGGATCGAAGTCGTCCAGCGAATTCCGCGACACCACCACCGACGCGGTGATATCGTCCTCCACCTGCACTTTGTCCGCCGGGTGGAAGTCCGGGCGCAGTTTGAATATCCGCCAGGAGCCCTGGGGATCGAAACCCATTCGCAGATAATTGCCCACGAGTTTCTGGTTCTCATACTTCAATTCGTGTCCGAGGAATCCGTTGATGCGATCCACCGTCAAATGCTCGCGCCAGTTGTCGCCCCATTCGGGAACGTAATACCTCTTGACGGTGAAGATGAGCTGACGGATGGTCTGCGGCAGGTCACGCAGCCAGGCGTTGTATTCGTCTGTGTACTCGGCGGAGGCGGTCAACAGTTTGATTACCGACCCCAGCGATCGATCGGGACTCAGGATGGGCCGCTGGGAGCGCTTGTCCGACTGCTTCTGAATATTCGAAAAATCCTTGTGCAGAATGCGCTCTACTTCGGCGAAGTCCTGAAAATAGTTGCGGACGAACACCGGCCCATTCACCAGCACGTTGGCAATCGACTTGGAGATTTCGGACTTGCCTCCGCCCGACACGGTGCAGGGCTTGTGACAAAGTGTGCCGTGCGCCACCGCGCCCACCAAACGCCAACTGGTACCGCCGAGCTGCTTTTCGAGCCACACGCGATAGCCCGAGGGCAACACGTAAACTTGGTCGGGCACAATGTTCAACTTGTGCTGGCCAGCGTCCCGCGGCCAGGTGACGAAGCCTTCGCGGACATTGAAAGCGGCGTGCTCGGGGACATAGACGATGCTGGGGAAAACGCGGTCGATTCCGTAACCTTCGGGTTTCCAGTCCACACTGTCTTGCAGAATTTTCCTGGCGTGCTCGAACGCAGCCTTTTTTATGGAAGTGGATCGCTCCGCCGTAAATTCGTTGCCCAGTACGTAGGCGGGATAGGCGATGGCGCCACCGGAGTGTTCCTCCTCGCATCCGCCGGACAAGTTCGCCGCGTAGCTGATGTGGCTCTTGACTTCTTTCTTGCAATAACCGTAGTAGTTGTCGGCGATAATGGTGACGATGATCCCGCGGCCGTCGCGGCAGACAAATTTGAAGGCGCGGCCATCGTTGTACAGTTCTTTCTCGTCGCGCCAGCACATGCCATCGCGGCGCTGGCGCTCGGTCGCGTCCTCGAAGCACGGGAGGCCGAGGTCCTTCTTCAACTTCCCCACCAGGTGTGGCGCAAGAATGGCGCAACCGGTGTGTCCAGTCCAATGCGCGGCGTCGAGCGCGGAGTCGTTTTCCGGCAGATAGGGATCGCCGCCGTTACCGAAGATGGCCTCCACAAAATCCAGATTACTGACCAGCGTGCCGGGCGCGAAGAAACGTATCTCCATTGTCTTCTCGGGATCGCGGCCGGTGGCTGGGCACACCACAGGGCGCAGCAGCAGGCTGACGAAGATCCGCGCCTGCTCCTCTTCTTTTTGATCGGCGGTGAAGGGCAAGGTTAGCGTATCGGAAGGCGGGCGGAGCGCCTCGGCCAGAAGTTTCGCGAACGTCAATCGGGGCACGGCAGCCTTGTCGGCCGGCACGGGCAGTCCGTCCTCGACGATTTGAAACAGGCCTTGCGTGGTGCGCCGGTCGCTCTTCGGATTATGGAGAACTCCCTGGGCCACGCGATAGGAATGCAGGTAAGGAGACGAAAAACTGTCCACGCTCGGAGGCAATGACAATGCCCGCGCCATCCCCGGCCGGTCGAGAGCAAAGGTATTGGAAGGCAATCGCGGCGTTCCCTCCGGACATACTCCGTCGAGATAGGAATTCAAAAACTCCTGCACGCGGGCGTCGGCGGGGCACAACCGGCCGGCCAGCAGTTGATCCTTCTGATAGAAGTTGCGCAGCAGGGGAGCTGCGATCTCCAGGAAGTTCGGATCTGCCGTCGAGCGGCTGGAGGGCTGCCCGAGAGCGACCAGTTTCAGGTTGATGTAGCGAAAAAGCTGGTCCGTCTGGGCTACGTTGATGGCGGATGAAAACGGCAAGTCCACGGAATAATCCCCTCACCGCATTGTAGTGTATGAGCGCTTAGTCCTCGATTACGGTGGCGCGGCGGATGTTTGGATCCGTGAAGACGTCGAATTCATCACTGCTGGGACTTGAGAACTCCGAGACCACGGCGCCATCCGGCCCGCCTTGGAACCAGTGCAATGTATCCGGTGGAATGGTGTATTGTTCGCCCGGCCGCAATAGAATCTCGTGAGATACCGTGTAGTAGTTCTGGCTCGCCTCCGGCACCTTGGCTTGAATGCGCTGGCTGGGCGAACCCTCCACATATAACCAAACCAAGCCACGGCGACAGCGAAAAGTTTCCTGCTTGCCAGCGCGTCCATTGACCGGCGGATGCCGGTGTTCCGGACACGTCTGGCTTGGGAAGAGAACCAACTCCTTGGCACAGTAGCGGTCGTTGTTCTCGTAAATTATCAACTCCAGCCCTTCCGAGGCCAGGCGATTCATTCCGAAATCGGCCACTTCGATGTTGGCTGCCTCGTCGTTGGTCAAGGCAATGCCGACGCTCGCTAGCATCTGCCGCGCTCTCTCTTGTGCCGCAAGCACTTCACTTCGTTTCATCTAATTATCTCCTCCCGCACATGATTCCAAACTCCCACGCGCGGATCATAAGTCCAATCGTTATCGTTATTATCCTTATCCTTGCCAGGCGCCGCGCTGTCGATCCTCTCCCAACCCGAATCGATGCGCGCCTGTAACTCCGCCATGGATCGCACGCCGCTCGATGCGTCCGCGGCTTCCACGCTGCAAGCGCCGGCCGCGGCGGCCATGGTCAACGCCTGCTCGGGTCCGCCGCCACTGGCGACGGAGGCGATGAATCCTGCGATCGCGCAATCGCCCGCTCCGGTCGCATTGACGACGTTGGCCCGGAAGCAGGGCGCCAGGAGTTCGCGAGCACGCCATTCTGAACCGAATTGCCAAGCTGCGAGATCCGCGCCAACGTCTGTTGTCGCCAGATACACGCCACTGGTTCCCAGCTTGATTGCAACTATGGAGAACCCCATATCAAACAGCGCGCACGCGAGCGAGTGAACATCGTCGATATCGCCAGCCTGCCTCGGCGGCTGTCGTAGAACCGCCCGGAGTTCTTCAATGCTAGGCGCGAATACGGTCACCGCTCGGGCGCAATTGCGCAGCACGGTCTGCCAATCCGTCGCAGTGGCAGCGCCGCCAATCGAACAGAAATCCAATGATGTCCGCAGGCCGCGTTCTTTGGCGCGGCAGAACAAATCCGCCAACTCTCTGCCGCCGTCAGCGGAGATGGCAGGCATCAAGGGAGGGTACCCGAAGTGAAGCCAGCCGGCGCCTTGCAGGTCTTCGTCGCGAACGTCCGCCGATGTGAATACGGTATTGGCGCCCGCGCAATGCAGGAAGGCGCGATCGCACCCTTCCGGAGCGACCACGATGCTGTAACTCGTCGTCTGTCCGGGCGCGATTCGGATCCGAGTTTGATTTCCCAGCGGCTGCAGTAGATCGATGGATATTTCACCCAACCGATCGTCGCCCACCAAGCCAATCAGGCGCACCGGGCAGCCTAAACGCCAAAGTGCCGATCCACGTTAGCGACGGCGCCGCCACCGGAGAAGTGCAGAAGGCCGGCTTCCACCAGGCCTCCGGGCTGAGGCCAGCCGCCGGTTAGCGCGGGCGTTAGATCGAGACAGAGATGGCCGGCCACTACAAAATGAAGGGGTTGAGACATTGGAACTGGTCTCATAACTGGTTCTCCGAGCAGGCTGTCCGGCCCTCAGGGGCTAAAGCCCGCGTCTTTATTGGCCTTGAGCGGCACGGCTGAAGCCGTGCCCTGCCCAAAGCCATTCATGAGAACCCGTTCTAATCTCCGCTCAGCCCGCAACCATCGTACACGTAAAGATGTAGGGCGAAAACTAAGGCTGACTTCTCATACGAGATGTTCACATGTCATGGTCAGGGCGCGGGAGCTTCCGTCCCGCCTTCCTCACCGCACGACCCGCATCAGCAGGCTCAGGACAACCATCACACACGAAAATGCCGGAAGCACCAACAGCGCTTTCTTCAGCCGCGTCGCGTCTCCGCCGGCGATGCCGCCGATGATCCGCGAACTCACCGCCAGTCCCGCCCATCCGAACGTAATCGCGATGCCGATGGCCGTGCTCGTCAGCCGCGGAAAGAACTCAGGCACAATGGCCAGCGCGGTGGGAAACATGGGCGCCATGGATAATCCCGCTAAGAATACGAACAGCCCCGCCTGCTTCGCGCTGCGGCACTGAATCACCAGCAGGGTCGTGACCGCCATGCAAATCGATCCCACCAGTGTCACCGTCAAGGGCCGCACGTGAATCAGCACCGGCAAGATCGCGGCCCGGCCGATCAACAGCCCAAAAGCAAATCCCAGCGACAGAGTATTCATCGCGCGCGGCGCCGGTATGCCCTGCGCGATCATGTGCCGCACCAGCCAGTTCCAGACTCCTACCTCGCACGAAACGTAGAGAAACAAAAACAGTCCAATCAGGATCAGCGGCGCGCGCCCCAGGACGCTCCCGGCATCGGCCAATGTGATTCGCGCGCCTCCGGCGGGCCGCGCCATCGGCGTCAAGAACTGGATCGCCACCGACACCACCGCAATCCCCGCGATGGTGTATCCCATCTTCGTCGAATTTCCGCGAAACAGGTTCGCGGTTAGAAACGGCGTGATCAGGCCGCCCAGTCCAAAAAACACGTTCGCCAGGTTTAGCGCGATGGCCCGATGCGCGTCCCCCGTGTCGCTGGCCAGCGCATTCGCGCCCGTCACCATGGTCCCGCCGCCCACACCCATCAGAAACAGCAGCAGCACCACGTCACCGAATCCCCTCGACCGGGGCAACAGCAGTAGTGCCACCAGAATCAGCAGCGTGCCCAAGACTAGCGCAATCTTCTTCCCCTGCAGGTCAATCAGCGGGCCCGCGCCCAGCGACGCCAGCATCAGTCCAATGGCCTGCGCAAAAGCGATTGTCCCGTTCCGGCTCGGGGTCAAGTTAAAACGCTTGGATAGATCCGGCAGCGCGGTGCCTAAAAACGCCGCGACCAGTCCGTAAACGAATATGGCAAAGCTTGCCGCGACTATCAGCATTTAGCTTCTCCGCAAAAAATCTCACACCGCCGGCACTCCCACCCAACCGCGTTGGAGGTGGCTCTTCAATTCCGCTTCGAGGATCGCGAGTTGCCGGAGTCCGTCGTCGAAGCTCGGGTATTCCATCGCGGCTTTCTCATCCGCTTTCTCATCTACTATGCTGGCGTAAAATCGCCGGAACAATTGCTTGAAGGTCGAACCATATCCTTCGCTGTGTCCACCGGGAAGGTCCGCATACGCTCGCGCACCCGGCTCCATCAAGGCCGGATCTTTCACCATGACGCCATTCGGCGTGTCCCGCTTCCCAATCCACAATTCATCGGGCCGCTCCTGACTCCACGCCGCCGAGGCGCGCGTGCCGTGAATTTCCAGGTACAGGCGGTTCTTGCGCCCCGCGGAAACCTGGCTCGCGGTAAAACTCCCCCGCGTGCGTTCGCCCATCTGAAGAATGGTCGCACCAAAATCTTCCGTGTGGACCTCGGTCGCGCGGAAATCTCCCGCCGCGTCCGCGATCTTCGCAAAGGTCTCGCCCGCGGTTCGCGGCTGTTTGCGGGTGTGGTGAAAAATCTGCAAATCCGTACACAGCGCCGTGATGCGCAGGCCCGCCACGTGTTCCGCCATGTCGCACCAGTGCGAACCGATGTCCGCCAGGCACCGCGACGCCCCTCCCGCTTCAGTGGTCACGCGCCAGTTCCAATCCGTGTCATAGAGTAGCCAGTCCTGCGCGTAGCTCCCCTCCACAATCAGGATTTCGCCCAGTTCGCCTGCTTCCCGCATGGCCCGCATCTGCTGCACCATGGGGTAGTAGCGCAGGTTGTGACAGACGCAATTTCTCAGACCCCGCTCGCGCGCCAGCCGACTCAGTTCCCTTCCCTGGTCCGTGGAAATCCCCAGCGGCTTCTCGCACAGCACGTGCTTGCCCGCGCTCAGCGCGTCTTTCGCCATCTGAAAATGTTGCGCATTGGGCGTGCAGATGTGGACACTCTCGATCGCTGGATCGGCAAGAATATTGCGGTAATCGCTCTCGACACGCGGCACGCCGAATTCTCCGGCCAGTTTTTCCGCCGCCGCCCGGTTGCGGCTGGCGATGGCCACGACGTCCGCCGCGCCCGTTCTGCGAATCGCTTCCATGTGCACGCGGCCCATGAAGCCCGAGCCCACAATCGCCGTTTTCACGCGTGTCATTTCGTCCGCTCCCCGTTCGCCTACACCCACCAAGCCGCCGCCGTCGGCTCGCGCAGGACGATTCCGTTCAAGAACGCGGCCGCTTTCATCAATCCCTCCCCGGCCGATAACAGGCTGTCCTCGTGCTCGATCGAAAGCACCTCATTGTAGCCGAACATGCGCAGCGTCGAGATAAACTCCCGCCACCACTCTTCGCCGTGCCCGTAGCCGCAGGTGCGGAAAATCCACGCCCGATGCCGCTCGTCGGTGTATGCCTTGGCGTCCAGCACCCCGGTCCGCGGCAAATTCTGCGCGTACATCTGCGTGTCCTTCGCGTGCACATAAAATATCGCGTCGCCGAGCACTCGTATCGCCGCAATGGGGTCAATCCCCTGCCAAAACAAATGGCTCGGATCCAGATTCGCCCCCACCGACGGCCCCGCAATCTCGCGCAGCCGCAGCAGCGTCTCTGGGTTGTAGACGACGAATCCGGGATGCATTTCGATGGCGATCTTTACGCCGTGTTCCGCCGCAAATTTCCCGTGCGCCCGCCAATAGGGCGCTACGATCTCTTCCCACTGCCACTTCAGAACTTCCAGATAATCCGGCGGCCACGGGCACGTCACCCAGTTCGGTGCTTTCGCTTCTCGCGAATCGCCCGGGCATCCCGAAAAATCCACGACTACCGGCACTTCCAGCTTCTCTGCCAGCAGGACTGTCTTGCGGCTGATTTCCCGCGCCTCTCGCGCCCGCGCTTCGTTCGGATGCAGCGCGTTGCCGTGACAACTTAAGGCGCTGATGCTGGCGCCGTGATCGGCCAGGATCGCCTTGAACTCTTTCAGTTCCTTTTCGTTCTCCAACATTGACAGTTTGCAGTGCGCGTTTCCGGGATAGTTTCCCGTTCCCAACTCGACCGTCGAAATACTCAGCGCCGTCAACTTGCACAGCACCTCCTCCAGTGTGAATTGCGATAACAATGGGGTGAATACGCCGACTCTCATAACGATGCCTCCTGGCAGCGCGCAGCCGTTGCAAGTGCTTGCTCCGCTGCGGCAGGTTCTTCTCCCGCCCGCGCCTCTGCCTGCAACAATAGCAAAGAATAGGACCAGACTCGGAATAGGATACGATGTCGGCGAGCATGGGCGTGAAATTGTGGGGGGAATTGTGAGGAGAGAGGTCCGCTAGCATGGATGGTTTCAGCCAAAATTCCCTGGCTATCCGCACCGAGAACGTCTGCCGTCATTACCGGATGGGGCAGGCATTGGTGCGCGCGGTGGACGGGATTTCCATCGACATCCGTGCCGGAGAATTTGTGGCTCTGCTGGGCGCCTCGGGATCCGGCAGGTCGTCACTGCTCAACCTGGTTGCGGGGCTTGACCGCCCCACCTCTGGCGCCGTGATCGTCCAGGGAAATGACCTGGCCACGCTCTCACGCGAGGAACTGGCCAAGTACCGCCTTCATGCCGTCGGGATGGTCTTCCAGTCGTTCAATCTGATGCCCAGCATGACATTGCTGGAAAATGTGGAACTCCCCATGCGCTTCGCGGAAGTCGATCGCCGCGAGCGTGGGCGCTGCACGCGAGTCGCTCGCCGCGTGGGTTTGGGCGAACGGCTTGCCCATCGGCCCATGGAACTTTCCGGCGGT
>CAVRNL010000074.1:0-51643 GCA_963722485.1 uncultured Acidobacteriaceae bacterium | reverse complement strand
TTACCGTCTGCACTTCGTTCAGTTCGTGTGTACCGATATTCGTTTTCCATCCCGGCCGCCTGCAAACCCACGACCGAGCGAAACAGGCGAGATCGGCACGACCAGGATCACGGCCAGGGGCAGCCGCCAGCTTCTCGTACTGGGCCGCCAGCACCAGGAACACGAAGACTACCGGCCAGAAAAAGAAGCCACATCGCCGAGTTGCCGGCCTGGAGCTGGAGGAAGGCCAGGTCGGTCCACTCCGTCGCGAGTGATTTCGGCAGCTCCTTGTCGGCGATGTCTTGCATAGGAGGAAACCGCTTCGCCGGGGAACCGCACCCTTAGCGCGGCGTCAACGTTGATGGCCGCCGCCAGGTACATGTTGTAACGCATGATCATCACCGGGCCAGCCTGGTGTCGCGAACATCCAAGAGAGCGCGTACCCAGGCGGACCATCGATCCCAGGCTGTTGCGGACCTGAAGCTGCCGGATCGCCGCGCCACGTCGTAGCGGAATTTCGAGTGCGGCCTGGATATTCACCTGCCAGGTCCGGCCGTATTCGTTGAAATTGTTCACGTAGTAGGAACCCAAGTAGACCTGCAGGGGTATTGAAGATGTCGCTGACCTGCACGCCGTGGAACGCCGAGCTTGGTGCGGTCGATGTCCAGCCACAGCCAGGGGGTACTGGCGCCGGTGCTGTTGAAGAGGTCCCTCAGCTCCCTCGGTCTGGCTAGCCCCTCCGCGACGATCTTCTCGCTTCTCCCGCTGCAATTGATCGAGGCCCAGGTTGCCGCCGCGGTCCTCGACGATCAGCTTGAAGCCGGCCGGTCGTGCCCAGGCCGTCGATGGGCAGCACACCGAACGCCGCCACGATCGCCCCCCGCACTTCGTCGCGGCGGCGCTCTTTTTTCAGTCCGCTGATGAACTGGTTATAGTTCAAACCATTCAGGCGGGCGGCGGCGCCGATGCGCACGATCCAGATCGAACGGTACTGGCGTTTCTTCTGCTTGCGGCCGGAGTAGGCGAACTTCAGCCCGCGATCGACCGCTTCTTTCGCCGCGCGATAAAGTTTCGACTTGGTTAGGAAATATCCACTGGCGCGTTCAAGGATCTTTTTGCGCTTGGCGCGGCGTTTGGTTCCGCGTTTTACACGAGGCATGGTGCTCTCCTTTTTTAGTTCGTTTGGCGGCTGGAGGTAAGGAGGCTTCTACCCTGCGGGATTTCTGAAGCCCAGCCTCTTCACGCGCCGCTGCGACCGTTTCCAGTCGGCAGACTTTTCAGAATTGGTTTCACTGGCCACTGGCAACTGACCACTGGCCACTGGTTCTAGTACGGGATCATCCGCATCACTTTCTTGTAATCAGCGTCGCTGACCAAGACGGCGTCGCCCAGCTTCTTTTTGCGCTTCTTCGCCTTAGAGGTCAGGATGTGGCGCAAATTGGCCTTGTGACGCTTGATTTTCCCGGTACCGGTTTTCTTGAAGCGCTTGGCAGCGCCTTTGTGTGTTTTCAGTTTGGGCATAAGTAGCTCTCAGCTTTCAGTAATCAGCTCTCAGTTACATCGTCAGGTAATGCAGCGCAAACATCCCATCCGTCCGTCAGCGATCACACCATGAGATTTTACTGATTGCTGATGGCTGAAAGCTGTTCTTACGCTGTCTGCGCTCCGCCTGGCGGCGCGGGAGGTGCGGGCTTCGGACGAACTGGCGGCTTTTCTTTCGCTCCGCCTTCCTTCTTGTTCGGCGCCAGAATCAGGTGCAGCGTATTGCCTTCCTGCCGGGGCCGAAACTCCACCAATCCTCTCTGGTCGACGTCCTTGATCAGACGCTCCAGAATCTGGCGTCCCAGGCTTTGCCGCGTCATTTCGCGTCCCCGGAAGAAAATGGTCGCTTTCACTTTGTCGCCTTCGTCGAGAAAGCGCAGCACATGATTCTTCTTGGTTTCGTAGTCGTGATCGTCCACGTTGATACGAAACTTCACTTCCTTGACCGTAATCGTCTTCTGCTTTTTCTTGGCTTCGCGCTCGCGCTTTTCGTTCTGGTACAGGAATTTCCCGTAGTCCATGATGCGGCAAACCGGAGGTTGCGCGGTCGGGGAAATTTCCACCAGGTCCAGGTTTCGTTCGCGGGCCATCTTGAGCGCTTCGAAGGGAGGCATCACGCCAATCTGTTCCCCTTCGTCACCGATCACGCGAACTTCGCGCGCCCGTATGCGCTCGTTCATGCGGATAAAACGTTTGTCGATACTGTCCTCCGTCTGCTGCTACTGACAGGAAAGATGCTTAAAAAGTATAGCATGCGGCTGGCGAGAGCCTCAGCCCCTGTCCCGACTCGCCTATCGCCCGCCCGCGACGTCCAGAATCGCGCCGGTTACATACGATGCTTCGCTCGACAGAAGCCACAGAATCGCCCCGGCGACCTCTTCCGGTTGGCCGCCCCGCTGCATGGGCACTGAGGTCTTGACGCGATCGACTCGCGTTGGTTCTCCCGCTTTGGCGTGCAAATCGGTGTAGATGAACCCTGGCCGAACCGCATTTACGCGAATGCCCTCTTCGGCTACTTCCTTTGCCAAACCGATAGTCAACGTATCGATGGCGCCCTTACTTGCCGCATAATCGATGTACTCACCGGGCGAACCCGCCCGAGCTGCACCCGAGGAGACATTCACGACTGCTCCTCCCTTGCCGCCATAGCGTGTGGACATTCGCCGAACGGCTTCACGGCCGCACAGAAAAGCTCCGACCACGTTGGTCGCGAAGGTGCGGTTGATGCGCGCCGCGTCCATCGAGTCGAGTCGCGCCTGGCGCTCGACAGTGGCGGCATTGTTGACGAGGGCGGAGAGGTGTCCCAGTTCGAGGTCAACGGTCTCGAAGAGGCGCACCACATCAGGCTCCGAGCTGATGTCGGCCTGCACGGCTACGGCGCGTCCGTTCTCTCGCTGGATGGTACGTACGATCTCTTTGGCCTTCTCGTGCTCGCGCAGATAGTTGACACACACCACGAAGCCCCGCCGAGCGGCGAGAATGGCGGTGGCTGCACCGATGCCACGGCTGGCGCCAGTCACGATTAGAACCGGCGAGCCGTCGGGATCCGGCTCGGTCCCTTTTGTTTGGCGCAACTCGGCCATCAAGCCACAGCAACCTTCGACGTCCGTAACTGCCGGTACAGCCGCAGATAGTCGTCGACCATGCGCCGCGCCGTGAAGCGCTCGCGCGCCCGATTGTAGGCGCGGGTTCCGTACAAGCGCGTCAGCTCGCGGTCTTCATCCAGTTGACCGAGCACGTCGCTGAGGCTCTCGGCATTATTTCGTTCGAAGTACAAAGCTGTGTCACCCCACAGTTCGCGATACACTTCGGTGTCATTTGCGACCAGGGCGCAGCGCGAGAATGCCGCCTCGATCGACGCCATGCCGGTCGGCTCATACTGCGAAGTCGCCGCAAAAATCGTCGACTTGCTGTAGAGCGAGCGCAGTTGCGATTCGGTCTGCGCTCCCTTCACCGAAATCTCGTGTTCGCCGGTGGAGACGCGCACGTCGGCGCGGATGGGCACCGGCGGTGCGGGAACCGGATTATCCGCTCCCACAATGCAAACCGGCAGGCCGTAGGTGTGCTGGGTTAGCAATGCCACCTGCTTCCCCGAGTCCCACAGGCGCCCGATCGCCAGCACCGACTCTTCCTTGGTCACAAACGGATTGAAGTAGATCGGATTGCGTCCAGGCGGAATCACGTAGCCCTCGAAATCGTCGCCGTAGGCAACGCGCAGCATCTCTCCCATCCAGCGCGAAGCGGTGACCACGGCCTCGGCCCGCTTCAAACCCGCGACCATGGCCGCGCGATACCACTTCAGCCAGGCGGAGGAGGCGGGTTCGTGTCCGTGGATGCTTAGCCACCACGTGATCACATCGCCGTGCGCCACCACCACTCGCGGCGTCGCCACCGGCAGCGCTCCAAGACTTAGCTGATTCAAATGCAGGAAATCGGGACGGGTGTCGCGAACGATGGCGCACAGATAGTCCTCGGCGGCGCGGAAGTCCTGCTCCCCTTCCTGCATCCAGTCAAGACGAAACGCGGTGGGATGATATTCCAGCCCGTGCAGTCCGTCCATCCAAGCGGTCTGATGAGGCAGTGGAATTTCTCCAAAGCTGACGAGCGTGACTTGCGCTCCGTGGGTCACCAGACCCGAGACCAGTTCGCGCGAGTATGTCCACACTCCGCTGAACGTGTCAGCCGTCACCAATACCCGCACAGAACCTCCAGACGCGAGGGCTGGGAAAAGATCCTCGGCCTGCCTGCTTCCAGTTTAGGGTCGAGGGCCGTTCCGAGGGAAGAGCTTTCTTGAGAGAGTAGTACCCAGTACCCAGTTGCCTGTGCCCAGTCAAAACCAGCCATACGGCAACGAAAGAGGCGGTCTTTCTGGGTACTGGGTACCGCCTAGACCTGGTTTCACCTTCGGTCTCGGGTAGGGCACGGCTTCATCCGTGCCGCTCAGGGGCTGGAAAAATGTGGGCTTTAGCCCCTGCGGGACGTACCTTCCGAGCGGAAAGGCATTTATGAAACCAACTCTACGTCGAGTCCGTCCACTGCGTCATCGCACGTTGCACTGCTCGTTGGTCCGGCATCCTGGCCAGCTTCGGCTGCACCAGTATCCGCATCGTCCACAGAAGATCGTCGAGCGCGGTTCCAAACCCGAAGTGAGCATCCACAAACACCAGTTCCGAGGACGGCAGAGTCGAGCGACTGGAGATCAGGACCACGGGAATATCCGGCGCCAGAAACTTGATTTCCTGGGCAAGTTTCGAACCCGGCATCGCAGGCATTTCATAGTCAAGAAGCGCCAGATCGAAATACCTTTTCCGGCAAAGCGCGAGCGCCTCACCCGGATCGTTCTTCGCCATCACTCGGAATCCGCATTCCTCAAGAACGCTGGTCAGTAACCGGCTGGATTTGGGGTTGTCGTCCACATAAAGCACTGTCGTTCGGTTCTCCATGACAAACCTCCGTTCATCTCCCGAAGAACGCAACCCAGCGACCTTGCTTGCGAATACTTTGTGCAGAGATTTGTCAACGAATCGGGATTGCTTCAGACCTCGGTTGCCGAAACTTCTGCCGCCGATCGATACCGGACCTGCTATGCCTTCGCGGACGCGGCGAGCGGCGTTTGCGCGGTGGAATCGGAAACCGCTCCGAAGCTGGACGTCGACATTTCCTCACCACGCAGCTCTTCCCTCGCCGGACCCTCGCAGGGCATCGTGAACTTGAAAATGGAGCCGTGTCCGGCCTGCGCCTCCACCCAGATCTTCCCGCCGCAGCGCTCGACGATCTTTTTGCAGATAGCCAGGCCAATTCCGTTGCCCGCATACTCGGTCCGCGTGTGCAGGCGTTGGAACACCACAAAAATATTTTCCGCGTACTCCGGAGCGATGCCGATCCCGTTATCGCTCACGCTGAACAACCATTGCTCGCCCGATTTCTCCGCCTGCACGGAAATTGCGGGCGCTTCCTTTCCCCGGAACTTGATCGCGTTCCCGATCAGATTTTGGAACACCTGCGTGACTTGCGAGCGATCCGCCCACACCACCGGCAACGCGGCGTGTGTGACCACCGCGCCGCTCTCTTCGATCGCCGGAGCCAGGTTCAGCAGGGCTTCTTGCATCGCCGCGCCACAATCAACGCGTTTGCATGCGGCACGATCCCGGCCGACTCGTGAAAAGGCCAGCAGATCCTGAACCAGGGTCTGCATGCGCAGAGCTCCCTCGCAGGCATAGCCGATGAATTTGTCCGCGTTCTCGTCGAGCCGTCCACGATAACGTTCGGCCAGCAGCTGCGTATAGGTTGCCACCATGCGCAGCGGCTCTTGCAGGTCATGCGACGCGATGTAAGCGAATTGCTCAAGCTCGGCGTTGGAGCGGGCGAGCTCTTCGACTTTCCTCGCCAAACCTTCTTCCGCTTGCCGCCGTAAACGAAGCAGATGTCTTTCCTGCAAGGCGCGGCGGACAGCTTCAGGCAACCGCGCCAGACCGTCTTTCAGAACGTAATCCGTCGCGCCCCGTTTGATGCATTCCACCGCCGTGATATCTCCCAATGCGCCCGAGACCAGGATCAGGGGAATGTCCAGCCCCGCGCGCCGCAGCACTTCCAGCGCTTCCATGCCTTTCCACTGCGGCAGGTTGTAGTCGGCGATGACCACGTCCGGACTGTGCGAGCGAAGCTGCCGCTCAAACTCGGCTTCCGTTTGTACCACCACCACGGAAAACGCGAAGCCCCCTCTGCGCAGAGCCTGGGCCACGAGTTCCGCGTCCATTTCGTTATCTTCAACGTGCAGCACCCGGATTTCGTTGGGGTGTGGCGTGAGCCAGGATGCGGCTTTGGTATCAGTCATGAGCCGGGCCCGCCGAATGCTGGAACCCTTCCACTAAGGGCGGCTGATTGATGACCAGCCAGTACAGTCCGACCGTCTTGACCGTCTCCCGGAACTGTTCGAAGTCGACCGGCTTCTGGATATAGCTGTTCGCTCCCAGGTGGTAACTGGCCGCCAGATCCCGTTCTTCTTTCGACGAGGTCATGACGACGACCGGGATGGTTTTGGTCCGAGGATCGCGCTTGATCTGTTTGAGCACTTCCATCCCATCGACCTTGAGCAGCTTCAAATCCAACAGCACCAACTTGGGCGGATGATCGAACGATCTCTGCGTGAACGCCCCACGGCAAAAAAGAAAGTCCAGCGCTTCCTCCCCATCGCGGGCCACAAAGATGTTGTTCGCCAGATTCTCCCGCCGCAGCGTATGCAGGGCAAGATCCACATCGTCTTGACTGTCTTCCACTAACAGTATGTCCAGTGCATCTGAGTTCATAATCGGCCTCCCGCCGTGACTCCATTGCTTTTCGATTTAGCTTGTTTCCCCATCCTGAGAGTGAAATAGAAGGCCGCCCCCTGGTCCAGTTTTCCCTCCGCCCACACTCGGCCTCCGTGCTTGTGAACGATGCGTTGCACCGTCGCCAGGCCGATACCCGTGCCTTCAAAATCCTCCGCGCGGTGCAACCGCTGGAAGACTCCGAATAACTTGTCGACATATTTCATGCTGAAGCCGACGCCATTGTCCCGGACTATGAACACCGGTTGCCCGTCATGCTCTTGGCAGCTGACTTCGATGACGGCGTGGGTGCGGGGACGGGTAAACTTGAGCGCGTTCGACAGCAAGTTTTGAAAGATCTGCCTGACCAAGACCGGATCGCATTCCGCCTCCGGTAGATCGGAGATCGCCCATTCCACTTGCCGGCCCGCGCTCTCCGGTTGCAACATCGCGATCACGGCCTCGACCACCTCGTTCAACTTCGTCCACCGCCGATTCACGGCATGGCGGCCGACGCGCGCCAGATGCAACAACTCATCCACCAGCACGCCCATGTTTTGTGTCCCTGCCTGGATGCGATCGAGGTAGTGCCGGGCGCCGGGGGCGAGGGTGACGCCGAATTCTTCCACCAGTAACTGGGAAAATCCGCTGATATGCCTCAAGGGCGCCCGCAAGTCGTGCGACACCGAGTAACTGAAAGCCTCCAGTTCGTGGTTGGCTGCTTCCAACTGGGCCGTCCGCTCGGCCACCCTCTGTTCCAGTTCCTCATTGAGGGTTTGAATTTCCCGCTCGTCCGCTATTCTTTGGGTGATGTCGCGGAAAGCCACCACGCCGCCGCACACCGCGCCGTTCTTGTCTCTCCGCGGACGCGCGCTGGCCTCGATCCAGGCGCCATCCGCGTTTCCCGGGTTGCGCACAAACATCTCGGTTACGCTTGCCTCCCCGCGAAGGGCGCGGACCAGCGGGATTTGCTCGCTGGGGAAGGGTGTCACCGTGTCCGCCATAAAAAGGCCATAGTGCTCCGTCCACTCTTGGTGAGGAAGATTCGCCGCGGGGCCAAGGATCTTTTCCGCCGCCGGGTTCCAGAGAACAAACTTTCCCTGCTCGTCGGCGGCAACCAACCCCTCGCCGATACTGTCCAGCACCGACTGCAGCGTCAGCGTCTGCGCTTCCAGGTTTACCCGCGAGCGGGCCAGTTCTTCTGCCTGCGTGGCCATCTGTTCCTCGGCTTGCTTGCGTTCGGTGATGTCGCGCGTGATCTTTGAAGCGCCCACGATTGCGCCGCTGCTGTCTTTGATCGGCGAAATCGTCGCCGAAACGTCAATGCGCTTGCCATCCTTCCGCAGCCGGACGGTTTCGAAATGCTCCACACTCTCACCGCGCACAATTCGCGCCAGAATGTCGGATTCCTCATTCGCCCGCTCCGGCGGCAAAAGCATGCCCAGCGATTTGCCCACAGCCTCTGCGGAGGAGTAACCGAACACTTTCTCGGCGCCAAAATTCCAGGCGGTGATAGTCCCGTCCAGAGTCTTGCTGATAATGGCATCGTCGGAGGACTCGACCACGGCCGCCAGCCGTTCGCGGATTTCCTCCAGCCGCTTGCGTTCGGTGATGTCGGTGCGGATGGTGATGTACTGGCGCGGCTTACCCTCGGAGTCGAGGAGCGGAACGATGGTCGCGTCCACCCAGAAGATGGAGCCCTCCTTGGCCCGGTTCCGAATCTCGCCGTGCCAAACCCGGCCCTGCCCGATGGTGTCGTACATCTTCTGGAAAAACTCTTTCGGATGGTAGCCGGAATTGACGATGCGGTAATTCTGGCCAATTGCTTCCTCTTTGGAATATTGATTGATGGCGCTGAACCTATCGTTGACATAAGTGATCGTCCCCTGGAGGTCGGTCACCGCCACAATGGCGTGCTGATCGAGGGCGAACTTTTGCTCGGCCAGCTCTTGAATCGCGTGCTCTCTGGCGGCGAGACTTTCTTTCAATGCTTGCTCAGCCCGCTTGCGCTCGGCGATTTCCCGTTCCAGTTCGCGATTCGCTTCCTGCAAATGCGCCCGTTCGGGCAGCGAAACGATCCTCGGAACCAACCGTACGAGCATCGCTACCGTGACCACCGACACGACTGCCGTGATGGCCTTTACCACGCCCGAAACCAGATAACTGCCGTGCCAGACGTTCCATACCTCCATCAGGTGGCTGGTGCCACAAGCCACGATGAAGGCCGCGAACATCCAGAAAACTCGATTAAAGGGACGATCGCGATTCTTGCGAATGAAATAAACGAGGATAACGGGAATGCAGTAATACGACAGTGCGATCAGGGCGTCAGAAATGACGTGCAGCCACACGATTCGCGGATCCCACAGGTAACAGAAACCGTGCGGCATGAAATCCGGCGAAAGCAATTCTTTGAACAATCCCATGACCCAGGCTTTGCCTCCTAAGGAAGCTATCGGCAAATAACGTTGCCGTTGTTGATCAAGGGACAGTTACGTACGGTCGGGCGAGTGTCGCAGAGCGCAGATTTCCGCTATGTTCCCATCGGCCTCACTGCGGGAAACGTTAGCGTAGCGCGTCAAACAGATCGACGTTTGTGACTGGCTGACTCCCCCGTGATCCTCTGTGTCCCCCGTGGTTAAAGCCCTTGACTTCCTCGTCAAACACTAAACTTCGTGTCGGATCGAGACGAAACATAACCATACCTATCTTCAACGCACTACGTTAGACGCCTGCCACCGGTTCGAGTTCGCCCGCCGGAATTGTGCTCCCTAATTGTCTCCGGAGTTTCTCCACCAGTTCGCGAACCGACTGCAGCTTTTCGACCGCCGCCGCCGGCAAGCCAGGAGTTTCGAGCGCCAGTTCGCTCGACAGCAGCAGGGCCGTCACCGTGCCATTCAGTTCGCTTTGCAGCCTGCCGATCGCGGATTGCCGGGCCCTCGCTTCCTCACGCTGGCGGCGCTGCACGGCCGCCCGCACCTCCCGCACCAGACGCTCCATCCCACTAATTCCCAGATTGACCTGCACCGGGATCGCCGTGCCCATGTGCTCGATCGCGGTCTCGGCGGCCAGCGGTTCGGCTTCGAGCAGATACTGATCGAGCACCACCGCCAAGTAATCCTCCGCCCGCAAGAGGGTGGTGGCCGGCGCCAGGCTTTCTGCGATCACAACTTCCTCGCCCGTGGCCTCACGCAGCGCCGCGGCGCACTCGGATGCCCGCTCGCTCGGCGTTACCAGAAGGATCATGACGAATCCTTACGCAACTTCCGGGCCAATTGCTTTCGCCTGAAAATAAATGACTTGTGCGCTCGGGCTTCCGTTGCCACGTTCCGTTCTGGCACCAGCGTTCGGTCCACCGCTCCAGTTTTGGGACGGGGGCAATTTTGCAATTTTGTAATTGTGTAATCGGGCAATTTGAAAACCCAGAGCAAGAGGTGTGGCGCTGGCCTCAAATTGCCAAATTACACAATTACCAAATTGCCAGATTACAAATTAGTTTTGGGATTCGTACTCTTTCAGCTTGCGGTACAGCGTCGTCTTGCCGATGCCCAACAGCCGTGCCGCCAGCATCTTGTCTCCATTCACCTGCGCCAGCGCGTTCAGGATCGTCTGTTTCTCCAACTCCGCCATGGGCACGATGCCATTCGCCGGTTGGCTCGCCGTCATCAAGTTGTTGGGCGCGCTGCAAATCTGGGTGGGAAGATCGCGCAGCTGAATTTCGTGGGCACTACTGAGCGCGCACGCCCGCTCCAGCGAGTTTTCTAGTTCGCGCACGTTGCCCGGCCAGTCGTAATTCAGCAGCGCCTTGAGCGCCTCGTCCGAAATCTTCTTTTCGGCGCCGGCGTCGCGCCCAATGCGCTCGAGAATATGCATCACCAGCAGCGGAATGTCCTGCCTGCGCTCGCGTAGCGCCGGAATCCGCAGCGTCAGCACATTCAGCCGGAAAAACAGATCGCGGCGGAATGTGCCCTCGCTCACCGCCCGTTCCAGGTCGCGATTGGTCGCGGCCAGAATCCGCACATTGATGGGAACCCGCTTCACGCTTCCCACCGGACGAATCTCCTTCTCCTGAATCGCCCGCAACAGCTTCGCCTGCAAGTCGACCGGCAACTCGCCAATCTCGTCGAGAAACACCGTCCCCCCTTCGGCGATCGCCAGGAGCCCGTCCTTGGGATTGGTCGCGCCCGTGAAGGCGCCGCGCACGTGCCCGAACAGTTCGCTTTCGATCAGTGTCGGCACCAGCGATCCGCAGTCGACCGGAATAAAGGGCTTGTTGCGGAACGTGCCAGCCATGTGAATCGATTTCGCCACCAGTTCCTTGCCGGTGCCGCTTTCGCCCAGAATCAGCACCGGATGCGAGCTCTGTCCCGCTTTCGCGATGATGCGGTAAAGCTTCTCCATCTCCGGCGCGCGCCCGATGATGTTGCCGAACCCCTGCCGCGACTTGATGGTTTCCCGCAGCATGCGGTTCTCCGTCTTCAGCCGCAGATGCCCCGCCAGCCGCTCCAGCAGCAGGCGCAGTTCTTCCATGCTGAACGGTTTGGTGACGTAATCGTAGGCGCCATCTTTCATCGCCTGTACCGCCGATTGCACCGTGCCATAGCCGGTCACAACAACCACCAGCGCCTCCGTGCGATGCTTCTTGATCGCGTGCAGCGCTTCCAGGCCGCCCGCTCCCGGCAGCCGCAAGTCCAGCAACACGGCGTCGGTGCTCGAGCTGTCGAGCACCCGGTAAGCTTGTTCGGCGGACTCCGCCACCTGCGTGTTGAATCCGAGCGATTGCGCCACCTCACGGCAGGCTTCGCGGATGGTGCGGTCGTCGTCCACGATGAGAAGGTTCAAGAAATTCGCTCCCTCGATTTGCGCGGAATGGCCATGGCTGAGGGTGGCGGCACTCGATGCAATGAACATGGAGAATCTCCTTGGCGATAGGCACTGGCAACTGGCTGCTTTAGGGAAATTCTGATTAAGTCCCTGGGGCCCCCCGTGCACCCCCGTGTACCCCGTGGTTCATGCTTTCTGCTGGCACTTCATCAAAATTTCCTAAGCGATGAAATATGTGGAGACACCGGCGAGCCGCATCTCCACGCGAAATCAGATGCCGCTTTAAGGGCTGCGCATAACTTCAACCACGCGTTCGATCAGGGCCCTTCCGGAAAATGGCTTGCGAACGAGCTTAACCGTGCCTGCGGCCGACCCTGCGGGCGCCTGCTCATAGCCGGATACCAACAGGACTTTCAGCCCCGGCTTCTGCCGGCGCAATGTTTCCGCGAGTTCCTGCCCATTCATTTCCGGCATCACGCAATCGGCGATCAGCAGATCGACGGCGCTGGAGTGTTCCGCGAAAACTTTCAGCGCTTCCTTCGCGCTGGATGCAACGAGAATTCTGTAACCGGCCTCCAGCAAGACGCGCTGCATGGATTTGCGCGCCACCGGGTGGTCGTCCACCAGCAAGATGTTCTTGCCGCTGGCGTCACGAGCGACGTTGCCCGCGAACGCCCGCGGCACCGGCGTACTCGCCTCGCTCGAAGATGTCTGGGCCGAAGACTCGAGCGCCGGCAGAAGCACTGCAATGCGCGTGCCGCGTCCCAGTTCACTCTCGACCTCGATCCTCCCGCCCGCTTCATCGACGATGCGCCGCACCGTAGCCAGACCGAGCCCCGTCCCCTCGCCCGGATTCTTGGTCGTGAAGAAGGGCTCGAACAGCCGGGCGCGAGCTTCCTCGTCCATCCCGCAACCGTTGTCTTGCACCGCGAGCAAGACGGCGCGCCGCGCACTGCCGGACTCAGCGTCCGCGGGAGGTTCTGCGCCAGGAAACTCCGCCGCCCGGGTGATCAAGCTGATTTTTCCGCCCCGCGGCATCGCGTCGCGCGCGTTCAGCACCAGGTTCAACAGGATCTGCCGCAACTGCGCCGGGTCGGCCAGCACCAGTCCGGCGCCGGAGTCGAGCGCGGTGACCAGTTCAATCGGCTCGCCGATCAGCCGCTGCAGCAGATTTTCCGTGGACGCCACAATTTCGTTGACCGAAACCGGGCGTGGCTCCGCCGCTTGCTTGCGCGCGATCGCCAGGAGTTGATGCGTCAAGGCCGCGCCTTGTTCGCCCGCCATGCGGAGCTCTTCAACGTGGCGGCGCAACTCGCCCGGCTCCAATCCGCCGCTCGCCAAGCCAATGTTCTCCAACCCCGCGCTCAACAGGTCGCAGTACAGCAGAATGCCGGTCAGCAGGTTATTGAAGTCGTGCGCGATTCCTCCCGCCAGCCGTCCGATAACTTCCATCTTCTCCGCTTGGCGCAGACGTTCTTCCGTCCGCCGGCGCTCGGTTGCGTCGGCTAGCATCGCAATCAGGAAGGCGGGCCGGCGGCGAGCGTCGCGTCCCAGCGACACCGTCAGATGTCCCCAGAGTTCAGAGCCGTCCTTACGCCGGTAGCGTTTTTCGACTTCGAACGAATCACGCTCGCCGCGCAACAACTCCCCCAGCGATTGTTCGTCGGGCAAAAAGCCGGCGGGATAGATCTCGCGGCCCATTTCGTGGCCAGTCTCGCCGCCAGTCTCGCGATGGAGTTCCGCATGAGCCGCCGGAAAAAAGTTGCCAGAGTGCGTGCCCGTCAGTTCCTGCTGGCTGTAACCAAGCATTTCGCTGAATGCGGCATTCGCTTCCAGAATCCGGCCGTCGAGCTGGCAAATCCCGATTCCAATCGCGGCCCCTTCGAACATCGCGCGAAAACGCAGATCGGGGTCGTAATCAAGGGCCGCCGGAAATTGGGTGATGACATTCATGCCGACGCGACTCTTCAAAAGCCCTTAGGGAAGCTTGGATTAAGTCCCTGGGGTCCTCCGTGCACCCCTGTGTACCCTGTGGTTTATGCTTTCTGCTGACATTTGATCAGAGTTTCCTTAGGCCTCAGTTCTCAGGAAAGCGAAGTTCCATGATCTGGCCCATGAGACCGAGCTGCGATTCCATACTGGGAAAAACCAAGCTCAGATTTTCCGCGAATGAACCGCGCTAAACCTGATTAGGGAAAGTCTAGTGCGAAAGCCATTGCCGCTAAGTGCCAGCCGTCACACCAAATTTGTGACAATTCCGGGCGATGAGTCGCAAGGAAACTCCCGCCCGGCAAAGATCCTGTCAAGAGGGTACAATTTGCAAAACACATCTAACTCGCTGAAATCACGACGAAATTGACTGATATCCTGATTGATGCAAATGTCATCCGCTCCCGCCCGCATCGCCATCGTTCTACTGACGCTCAGCCTCTTCTGCGCCTGTGGACGGCCTCCTGCTCAAGACGCTTCGAACTCCACCAATTCGCAAGCGCTACCCTTCGATCGCCAGCCGCGTTCGACCGGGATTTCGCCCAGCCAGTCGCTGATTCCATCCGGCACCAAACTGCCCGAGGGAACGCCCATCCCGATTCGTCTGCAGAGCGCGCTTTCGAGCGCAACGTCCCATGCGGGAGACACTTTCGCGGCAACTGTCGATGAGCCGGTCGTGATCGACGGCCAGACGCTGGTCGCCCGCGGCACACCGGCGACCGGCCGCGTGCTCGAAGTCAGACCGTCCGCAAGCCTTCGTGGACGCTCGCGCGAAAGCTCAGCCGAGCCCGGCTATCTGCGGATCGTGCTGGTGAGTTTGGATATCGGGGGCAGGCCGGTCACGATCGAGACCTCCAGCATCTTCGACAGCGGCTCCCGCGAGGAACGAAACTCGTCGGCCGGCGCGGCGTCTGGCGCCAGTCAGAGGGATGGGGACAAAGATAAAGACATCGTCTTCGGCGTCGATCGCCGCCTCAATTTCCGTCTCGCCCAGACCGTGGACCTGCAATAATCCCGACCTGCGAAGTCACTGGGGTCCCCCGTGTACCTCTGTGTACCCTGTGGTTCATGCCTTCTGCCGACACTTGATCGGAGTTTCCCGAGTTCCAACCTGGTGCCCATGCTCGGAAGTGAGCTATCTTGCACAGATTTTGACATCACCGGAATGAGAAAGTTCTGCCTGAACCATTTGTGAGCCAGACGCAGTCTGCAGTTATGGTTCGTCCGAAAATCGGCCCTCAATCCACGCAACCCGCGTCCAAAGAGCATCACCGGGCAAGCGAGGGATTCGGCCCAAGGAATCACCATGCATATTCGCTTCATTCGTACGCTGCTGTTTGCGTTCGTCATGTTGTCGATGTCGGCGGCATCGTTCGCGCAAATTGGCGTGGCCATCAGGATCGGCCCGCCTCCGCTACCTATCTATGAGCAGCCAGTTTGCCCGGACGACGGTTATCTCTGGACCCCAGGCTACTGGGCCTACGACTACGACATCAGCGACTACTACTGGGTGCCGGGCACCTGGGTGATGGCGCCGGAAGTCGGTTTCCTGTGGACTCCAGCCTATTGGGGTTGGGGCGGCGACGGATTTGTTTTCTATGACGGCTACTGGGGACCGCACGTAGGCTTTTACGGCGGAATCAATTACGGCTTCGGCTATTTCGGGATGGGTTTTGAAGGCGGGCGTTGGGACGGCGGACACTTCTTCTACAACCGTTCCGTGAGCAACATAAACGTCGTCAACATTCACAATGTCTACGACACCCACGTAACCTACAACAACGAGAGCCACGTCAGTTACAACGGCGGCAATGGAGGAATCAGCGCGCGCCCAAGGCCTGAAGACGAGGCGGCGGCGCGGGAGAGACATATTCCGCCGGTAGCGGCGCAAACGCAACATGCGCAGGCGGCCCGAGCCAACCCGCAGCAGCGCGCGTCGGCGAACATGGGCAAGCCCGGCACCGCAGCGACACCGCGGCCCGGAGACTTTAATGACCATGCCGCTGTCCCGGCCAAAGAGGCAGGAGGGTCTTATACGCCAGCCAGTCGGGGAGGAGTCAGCACGGCGGTTCATCCTCGCGAGCTTCCGCCCCTGGCTCGGAGCACTCCGAATACGGGCAACCCCAAGCAGGACAAGAAGTACCAGCAACAGCAGGACAAAGTATTAGCCAAGCAACAACAGGAACGAGACAAACTCCAGCAGCAGCAGGACCAGGAGCACGTAAAGCTGGATAAACAAAAGGCGAATGACGCGCAAAGGCAGCAGGTAGAGCAGAAGCACCAGCAACAGACGCAGCAATTGCAGCAAAAACACCAGCAACAAACGCAGCAATTGCAGCAGAAGCAGCAGCCAGCGAGCCGGGAGCCGGGAAGAAAGTGAGATCGTTTCGCGACGGGGAAGCCCCTAGGGATGTTCTGATTAAGTCCCTGGGGTCCTCCGTGCAACCCTGTGTACCCTGTGGTTTATGCTTTCTGCTGACACTTGATCACAGCTATCGCCTACTGACGAAAACTCGGAGGCGAAACCGGGCGGGGTATCGGCGAAGCCTCGCCCGGCACGGCTTTGGAGACTCCGCTGGGAGGCTATAGCGACTCACAGGCTAAACAAGCGCCGCAGACTTGCGCAGCGCTTGCGGGCTAGTCTCCGTCGTCAATCGCGGGTTCTGCCGTGAGAAGGATCGCTTGCCGCCGCGACGTCGAGGTCCACCGCCAATCGTTGCGCGGGATCTTTCGCGGGAACCATGCCGGGCGCATAACAATTTCCGTCTTTATTGTAGTTAGCGGGGCAGCCGCGGGCGAAATCGGTTCGCGGCGACTGAGAAAACTGCCAGACTTCCGCGAAGGCAATGCCGCTCGATTGCGGCGACAGATCTTTTCTTGAAACCGTGCATCCAGGCGAGGGTGGACAGGAGTCGTTGACGACCCAATATTTTATTTTTCTTCCACCAGCATTTTTCCGGATGTCCTCCGCCGTCACGATGGAGGCGCCGGAACCTTCCCTGGCAGCAATTCCCGAGCAGTACACACCGGCGCCAAATTGCGCGGCACTCACGCCGTCGACCCAGGCATGAAGATAGTCTCGTTGTTCGGGCAGGAGGCGTCCGCCTTGTTCCTGGTCGAGGAAGATGATGGTCTGCGCCGGAAATCCCTCTGCGCGCGCCGCCGCGACCGCCGCGACAGCGTCGGAGTTGCCTAGCTTGGCCGCATCCCCGGCGTGCTTGATATCCGCGTACGTGCGGCCGTTGAATAAAACCAGAAAGCCGAAGCCCGCAGCTTGGAGAGTTTTCCGTTTGCCAGTCCAGGAATTGATTTTCGCTCCCGGAGGATTATTCAGCCAATAGCCGGAATAGGAGAAAGTCTGCCGGAGACTCTTCAAGTTCGAATCGCCCGGATAGTCGTTGCGATCGAAGCCCAGGTATCCAGATTGCGCTGTGGGGAGGCTGGAGTCGGGTTCCGATTGCAAACCGAGCGCTGCGGATGATGCCAGGATCACCGCGACTAGCAGCAAAGCCTTCATGATCTCCCGATAGCCGGCCCCTGAAGGGGCGTCTGATTTCAAGGAACCTCGGCATCGCTAAAGCGATGCCCTGATACGAACCGATTTCTTTCGAAACTTGTCAGGCCGTCATTTCCGCGTCCGTTTTGCGTTCTGGTTTCACGACCGCTGCTGGCAGCCGCAAGCGGAAGGTTGTTCCGGCTCCCACGATGGTATCGAACTCCACCGAGCCATAATGCCACTGCATGATCTGGTAGGTCTGCGCCAGGCCGATTCCGCTCCCACCTTTGTCGCCCTTGGTGGTGAAGTAAAGTTCGAAAATCTTCTCCTGCGCTTCGGGAGGAATGCCGCAGCCCTGGTCCATGACTTCGGCGAGAATCATGTCTCCATCGCGGTGCGCTTTCAGAGTGAGCGTTCCTTCCGCCGTCATCGACTGCACGCCGTTCAGCACCAGGTTCAAAATCGCCTGCTTCATGAGATCGGGATCGACGCGCACCATCAGTGCGTCATCTTCGTTGGGCGGTTCTTCGTCAGGCAAATCATGCTTGGGCAGTTCCAGCACCACGCGCACGCCGTGACGGGCGGCATCGGGCGCGGCCAGCGTCGAAACATTTTCCAGGATCTTCCGCAGGTCCACGTCTTCCAGGCGCAAATCGCGGGGACGGGTAAAGTCCACAAGGATTTGCACCACGCGGTCAAGGCGATGGATCTCGTCGCCGATAATGTCCATGTAGCGGCGGGTGTCGGGATCGTCCTGCTGCAGTTTGTTTTGCAGTAACTGCAGGTGCAGCACGATGGCATTGATGGGGTTCTTCACTTCGTGGGCCACGCCTCGGGTCAGCCGTCCGCTGGCGGAGAGGCGGCGCGAAATTTCAATCTCGTCCTCGATGCGCTGCACCGATTCAGCATCGCGCATCGTGAGCAGGGCGCCAATCGGCGTGCCTTTTTCCTGGATGAAGTCGAGCGACACTTGAACCCGCCGGCCATCCGCGGCGTCGAATTCGTACTGCACCAGCGGGCGCTGCTTCTGGAAGGCGGGCAGAACCACCGCGCCGAGCACGGTGCCATCGGAAAAAATTTCCTCCGCGGTGCGTCCCAGAATTTCGCGGCGCGGGCGTCCCAGAAATTTTTCCGCCGAGGCGCTCACCAGCACCACCCGGGTATCGCGCGTGAACAGCATGAGGCCGTCCTGCAGTTTGGTCATGACCTGCTCGACGTTGTCTTTCAACGCGGAAAAAATCTGATTGGTATCGCGAATCTGGCGGCCGAGGTGCGCGATCTTCAGCGACACCAGGCCGACCTCGTCTTCCGAACCGGACTCTTCGGCGGGCAACAGATCTCCCGCGCTGGCGCTGTCGAGGTTGCGGGCGATGGCCTTCAAAGGGCCTAGGGCGACATTCGACACCACGGCCGCCAGCAGCAGCGAACAAAAAATCGCGACCACCGAAAAGAAAGCTGCCTGCTGCAGCCTCGGCGTCAGTTCGTTGCGCAGAAATACCGTCGAAACGCCCGACCCGGACGCTGCCGAATGCCTGCCCGTCCAGTTCCAGACCGATGCTGACGTCATAAACGGTGCCAGGACCATAGATCATCCGCAACTGATGGCGGAAGCCGGCGTCGCGCAACACAGCCAGGCGCGGACGCTCCGGAACAAGCTTGGCGTTCAGAGCCGGATTGGTATCGAGGATCGCCACTCCATTCGGATCGATGATGGCGGCGTCGTAGATGATGCGCGAATTTCCCACGACCGATTCCAGCATGTCGTTCAAGTTGGTATCGGTCTGCAGATAATAAGTGATGGCGGCGCGCATCGCCTTGGGATTTTCGGTGTCCACCCGCGTGCTGGTGAGATCGGGCACGGCTTTGGAGGCGGCGTACTCGAGTTGGTTGGTGAGTTGGGAAGCGGTTTCATCGGCCCAGAGCAGGCGCTGGCGCAGCAGTTGCGAGAGGTAGATCCAGGAGAACCCGACCACGAGCGCGGTGAACAGCGTGGTGATCACGAGCACGATGATGAATTTGCGAGTCATCGAAAAGCAGGCCTCAGGTCTTAGGTCCCAGGTCTTAGGGACCTCTGATTAAGTTCGTTCTTGGATTGCCTTGGGTAGGGCACGGCTTTAGCCGTGCCACCAGACCCCGCCAAATACGCGGCTTTAGCCGCTGAGGGCCGACGTCCCAAAGCAGCCTAACTCGCCGTCGAACACTTAATCAGACCTTCCTCAGACCTCAGAAATCCTTTGTAACGATCCTCAGACCTAAGGAAGTTCTGATTCAGTCCCTGGGGCCCTCCGTGCGCCCCCGTGTACCCTGTGGTTTGCGCCTCTTGCGGACACTTGATCGGAATTTCCCTAAGAGCTAAGACCTTAGACCTTGTCGCCGTCCTCCTCTACAGCTATGTCAGCATCCTGCGGACGCCCGTACTCTTTCAGCTTGTTATGCAGCGTCTTTAAGCTGATGCCGAGTAACTCGGCAGCTCGCGTTTTGTTGTTATTGGTGGCCTGCAGAGTTTTCAGGATGAGCAGCTTCTCCGCTTCTCCGACCGTCGTGCCGACGCCGAGGTGCACGGCATCGGGATCGTTTACCACCGGCCGCACGCTCTGGCCAAAGCCTGGCGGCAAGTGCTTGGTTTCCACCAGTCCGCTTTCGCAGACGATCACGGCGCGTTCCAGCGTATTCCGTAACTCACGGACATTGCCCGGCCACGAGTAAGTCTGGAAGATATTGAGCACAGCCTCACTTACGTCCGCCACCTTGCGATCGTGCTTCAGGTTCATGTCCGCGAGCAGGCTCTTGACTAAGTCGCGGAGATCTTCCTTATGATCGCGCAGCGGCGGCATATGAATATTGAAAACGTTGAGGCGGTAATAAAGATCCTCGCGCAGCTCGCCATTGGCCACGGCGTCGTCGGGAACTTTGTTGGTCGAAGCCAGCACGCGCACGTCCACCGACGTTTCGACCTTGCTGCCCAGCCGCCGCAGCTTGTGATCTTCGAGCACGCGCAGCAGCTTGGCCTGCGTGCCCACCGGCATTTCGCCAATCTCATCGAGCAGCAGCGTGCCGCCTTCGGCGAGTTCGAAGCAGCCGGTGCGGCGCTCCATGGCTCCGGTGAATGCGCCTTTTTCGTGGCCAAAAATTTCGCTCTCAATCAGCGTTTCGGGAATGGCCGCGCAATTGATGGGAACGAACGGTTTGTTGCGCCGCGGGCTCAGATCGTGGATAGTGCGCGCCACCAACTCCTTGCCGGTGCCGCTCGCTCCGGTGATCAGCACCGAAGCCGTGCTCGGAGCCACTAACTCGATTAGCCGGAAAATTTCCTGCATTGCAGACGAGGCTCCGACCAGCAGGCCGAGCGCTCCTTTATCGCGCAAACGGCGGCGCAGCGATTCGTTTTCCGTGCGCGTGTTCAGGATCTCGCCGATGTTGGTCAGGATGGAGCGCAGCCGGCGGAAGTCGATGGGCTTCTCGATGTAGTCCTGGACGCCGAGCCGGCCGGCGTGAAAGGCGGTGTCAGTCGCCTTCTGGGCGGTCACCATCACCACCGCGATCGACTGCGCCATGTCGGCCAGCCGTTCCACCAGTTCCATGCCGCCCATACGGGGCATCTTTACGTCGGTGATCACGATGGAGGGAGCGAAGATGGCAATTTTTTCCAGGGCTTCCACGCCATCGACCGCGGTGTCGGTGCGATAACCCCATCCCGAGACTAATTCGGCCAGCCCGGTTCGTTCGTTCTCTTCGTCTTCAACAATGAGTACGCGTTCCTGCGTCATATTTTCCTGTGCCCCGGCCCCATCCAGCATTATTCAGGGAAGCGCGCCGCCTCGCAACCCGTAGCGCCGGCATCTTGCCGGCTGTCTCGAGGGCGTCTCGCCCGCGGCGCGGCAGGCGAGTGGGAATGCGCAATATCAATTTGAGATAACTACGGCGCGATTTTCTACAGAAAACGGAATCGCGGTCCGCGATGGCGATGAGAGCATCCGCCACGTGTTCTATATCAGCTATATATCAGCCACGAATGAGCAAAACGGAACAGATTGCCGTTTCCGCCGGTGCAATGCTGTTTCGTGCGTGTGAACAGGAGTGCGCGGGCAAGGAGCCCGGAAGCCCTTCCATGCGATTTATTAATTCTTACTCTTTTGCAAAAATGCCCGATTGCTGTAGAATTCGATGTTCTCAGGATGCGGCGTATCTGTGCGTGCCGTAGAGTTTTACTATTCCAGTTCTGCTAAATAGCTTGTAGTGGAATCGATTCGGAGGAACTCAATGTCACTTTGTCAGAAAACTTACCGGAGATGCGCGAGCGTCGCGCTCGTTCTGGGTATCGTTCTCATTGCGATGCCAGCTTTGGTGAATGCACAAACAACTACGCCCAAAGCGCCAACTGCATCGTCGGATGACTTCCCTAAGGCGGAAATTTTCGTCGGCTATCAGTGGTTGAACCCGGGCGGCAACCTCCCCGACCAAAGCACTCCGCCCAACGCTGTCAACATGCACTCGATCGTGCCGGGCGTCGGCGGCAGCATAGCTTACAACTTTACGAAGTACCTCGGTCTCGAAGGTAATTTCAGCGGAGACGTGAACCGCTACGGCAATGTCGAAGCCATCATGGTCGGGCCGAAGTTGACCTATCGCGGCGACAATGTGAACTATTTCGTGCACACGCTGTTTGGATGGGAACGCCTGGCGGGCAGGACCGACGGTGATTTTGCCAGCGAAGGCGTCGGCGCGCTTCTCGGCGGCGGTATGGATCTCAAGATCTGGAAACCGCTCTATTTACGCGTCTTTGAGGCCGATTTCCAGTGGTCGCACCAAAATTTTTCCAGCGAGGTGCCGCCTGAAGAACCCCAGCTCCGCCGCCCGAACTTCGACGGCACCCGCCTGTCGACTGGTCTGGTGTTCAATTTTGGCGGGGCTCCCGAAATTCCCGTAACGGCGGCCTGCTCGATTCAGCCCTCCGAAGTCATGGTGGGTGAACCGCTACACGCGACCGTCGCCGCCAGCAACTTCAACCCCAAACACACGCTCACCTACACCTGGGCGGTCAATGGCGGCAAGATTGAAGGCAAGGATACTGGCGCCTCCATCGACACCAACGGCACCGCTGCTGGCAGCTACACTGCCACCGCCACCGTTACCGATCCCAAGGCGAAGAAGAACAACACGGCCAGCTGCAGCGCCAACTTTACGGTGAAGCCGCTGAATCCGCCGCACGTTTCCTGCTCGGCAAGCCCCACCACGGTCGAAACCGGAACGCCCTCGACCATCAGTTGCTCTTGCACCAGTCCTGACAATGCTACCGTCACGGTTGGCGGCTGGACTTCCAGCGGCGGCAGCATCGCGGGCAGCGGCAATTCCGCCACCCTCACCACCACCGGTGCCTCTGCGGGTCCGATTACCGTAAGTGCAACTTGTACCGACTCGCGCGGCTTGACGGCCTCGACTTCGAGCACGGTCACGGTAAACAATCCGCCACCGCCTCCGCCTCCGCCACCGCAAGCTAGCAAGGTGAACGAGTGCGAGTATCCCAACCTCAAGAAGCCCTGGCGCGTGGACAACACCTGCAAGGCCGAACTGGACGATGTTGCGCTCAAGTTGCAGCAGGATCCAGACGCCAAGCTGGTCGTCGTCGGGAACTCCGGTCCCAAGGAAAAGCGCAAGAACCTGGCGGGCGAGCGCGCGCTCAACGTGAAGGCATACATCTCGGGAGGCGAGGCGAAGCAGAACATCGACCCCAGCCGCATCGAGACTCGCACTGGAAACGCAGGCACGGCGACTTCGGAACAGTGGATCGTTCCGGCCGGCGCAACCTTCCCCGAGGCCAGCAGTACGACCCCGGTGGATGAGACGAAGGTGAAGGCGATTCCGGATCATCCGAAACCGGCCGCCAAGAAAGCGGCGAAAAAGGCCGAGTAGCTGGTACGAGCGGAACACGAAAGGCCGGTAGGGTTCACCCTGCCGGCCTTTCTATTTTCTACCCTTCGGTAACCTTGTCCGAGGCGTGCTAGGCTGTCTAGAGTTAAGCGCAGGCGAATATCGTTCGCAGGGGTCAAACTCGCGCATGGATTTCACAGGGAAACGGAACGTTCTCCGCACCAGTCTATTGCTTCTCGCTGTCAGTCTCTTGAGCACCGCGCTGCTGGCCTCCGGGCCCTGGCAGGTGTTAGGTCCGGATGGCGGCGATGCCCGCAGCCTGGCCTACGACGCGCACAATCCAGATCACATCCTGCTCGGCACCAGTACCGGCCAGATGTTTGCTTCGAATGATGGCGGTCGCTCCTGGTCGCGTCTGGCACGGCTGGGCGGCGACGAATACGTGCTCGACCACATCTCCATCGATCCACAGGATTCCAACCGCATCTATGTGTCGGCGTGGAGCTCATCCGGCCAGCAGATCGGCGAAATCTTCCGCACTCGCGACGGCGGCCGCAACTGGGATACGCTGCCCGCGATGCACGGCAAGTCGATCCGCGCCATGGCCATGTACAAGGGCGATTCCAACGTTCTGGTCGCGGGCGCGCTCGATGGCGTCTATCGCAGCAAGGATGGCGGCGATACCTGGGAGCGCCTGTCGCCCCCGAATTCCCCCGACATCAAGAATATTGAGTCCATCGCGGTCGATCCCAAAGATCCCAACACCGTCTATGCCGGTACCTGGCACCTGGCCTGGAAAACTTCCGACGCCGGCGCCAACTGGCAGCATATTAATAAGGGTATGATCGACGACTCCGACGTGTTTTCGGTCATCGTCGATCATGACAATCCGGCGGTCGTTTTCGCCAGCGCCTGCTCGGGAATTTACAAGAGCGAGACGGCAGGCAACCTCTTTTCGAAGATTCAAGGCATCCCGTTTACCGCGCGCCGCACCCGCGTGCTCAAGCAGGATCCGACCAACGAAAGGATCGTGTACGCCGGAACCACCGAGGGCCTCTGGAAGACCACCGATCTGGGCAAGGTCTGGAAGCGTGTGAGCGACCCGGAAGTGGTCGTCAATGACGTGCTCGTCGATCCGCGGGATTCCAATCATGTGCTGCTCGCCACCGACCGCAGCGGCGTCATGGCCTCGATCGATGGCGCCACGACCTGGACCACTTCGAATCACGGTTATGCGCATCGCTATGTTTCCGCGGTCCTCGCCGATAACAAGGATGCCAGCACGCTCTATGTTGGCGTCGTCAACGACCGCGAATACGGCGGCGTTTTCCATTCCAATGACGCCGGACAGCACTGGCTGCAGAAAGCGGCCGGTCTGGGCGGCAAAGACGTTTTCGCCCTCAAACAGGCTCCCAGCGGAATGCTAGTTGCCGGCACCAACCACGGCGTGTATTCGCTGGAGCGCAATGCCAGCGAATGGCATCCCATGAACGTTGTGGTCGTCGAGCATACGGTAAAAACGCCGGCCAAGGGAACCCGTAAAGCGGTTACCAAAACAACCGTGGAGAAGTCGAAGCTCGAGGCGCGGGTCAACGATCTGGAACTCGGTTCCGGACGCTGGCTGGCAGCCACCACAGCAGGCATCTACTCCAGCACCGACCAGGGCAAAACCTGGAAGGGCGGGCAGATTATTGGGCAGACTGATTTTGTTTCGGTGCGAGCGGAAGGTTCCACGATGGTCGCCGCCACGCATTCCACTGCGCTGGTTTCGAATGACAACGGCGCAACCTGGAAACAGGCTGGTCTGCCGTCGTATGTAGTAGGCATCCGCGGCGCGGCCATTGCTTCCGACAGCCAGATCGTGATCGCAGCCCGCGAAGGCGCATTCCGCAGCGCAGACGGGGGCGCAACCTGGGAACATGCGGTTAACGGCCTGCCCTCCAAGGACATCACTTCCGTCAGCTTCGATTCCACCCGCAAGCGTCTGCTGGCCACCAGCGACGCGACCGGCGTGATCTTCGAGAGCCGCGACGGCGGACGTTCCTGGCAGCGCGGTCCCGACAGCGGCTTTCCGCTGCGCCGGGTCAGCGTCATCGGCGGACGCTTTGTGGGCGCGACTCCATTCGATGGCGTCATTCTGCAGCCGGAAAACGAATCGATCAGCGCCGCCGCCGAAGCCGGCAGCACCGAGTAGCGAGCGCCATAACCCTGAAGTGTGCCCCGTCCAAGCTTGCTTGGGCGGGGTTTTTCGTAGTGTTCACTTGTGAGCGTCGACTTTGTTCAGATAACCCTGCAGGAACTCAACCAGCTTTTCTCCCAGCTTCCGACCGACGGCCCGGTTGCTCCAACCACGCATTGACCAACCGCCGCCCCTACTGTCAGTCCACAAATCTTCCCCGGTGTGCGCATCCTTGAGAACAGCGGCACCTTTGTCTCCAGACCCCGTCATAACGTTGAGCTTTCCGCTTTGCACAACTTCGAGAACCAGGTCGGCATTTGCCGGTAGAGTTACGACCGACACGCGATCCCACGCTACTAGTTTCTTCGTAATCTCTTCCTTCATTGCTTGGGCGTCTGGGGACGCTTGAATGTACAAGGCGCGCTTATGTTGCCCTTGGTTTTGCGCGGCTAAGAAGCCAACAACTATGAGCGCTAGAAGCGCAACCGTTCGACAGGGGTGTCTCATCCTCAGTAGTCCAATCGAAGCTCTCCAAACTTCTCGAGTGTCTTACCAACGTGTCTCTTGAGTAGTCGGGCGAATTCCTTTGCCGTTTCCGTATCGATCGTCTGCAAATCATAGGTGTGCTGGCTGCCCTGAAACTCACAGGTGAACGTGACGAACTGATTGACGACCGGACAGACCTTGGTTACCAGCACTTTTTCATCAACCGGGAAGGCTTGGTGGGGAGGGAACGCACCTCCGGGTTGCGGCGGCCACGCACCCGCTGCGATGCCCGGATAATCCTTAAGGAGCATCATGCCGATAACAGTACACGCTTTGTCAAAGGGGTCGCAACACGAGGTGAATCGATGGGGTACGGCACAGGAACGACCCGGCTGAAGAGGCGGACCATGGACGAGCCGCCGCCTGCCCTTGCGTTCCTGGCAAGGGTGGGAAACAATTCTCCTGGACTTTTATGCGACTTGCCTGTGGACTCGCGATTGCGCTGGGGTTGAGTTTCCCGGCCGCTGGGATGGCCTGGCAGCAGGATCCGGCAGGCTCCGCGAATTCCTCTGAACAAGCTCCGGCTGTGCCCGCGCCGGCAGAGAAGGCTCCCGCAGAGAAAGCTCCGGCGGCGGCGAAAGCATCGGAGGGCGTGTCGAAGGAAAAGCCCGATGCTGGTTCGGGGAGCGCCACCACGAAACGCCGCCAGCGAACGCCGCCGGCGCCGGATGGGGCTCCGCGGAGAATCGTGATTCGCGAGGGTGGAGCGAGCGAACCCGCAGCCCAGATTGCGCCCGACATTACTCCCGCAGAAGCCGCCCAAGAGCGCCACAATGCGGAACAGTTGCTGGGCGCTACCGGTGATCAACTGAAACAGCTCGCGGGACGCACGCTGAACGCGCAACAGCAGGAGACCGTGGGACAGATCCGCAACTATATGAATGGCGCGCATTCGGCGTTGCAGGAAGGCGACGTGCGGCGAGCCAGCACCCTGGCGCAGAAAGCGCATTTGCTGGCGGAGGATCTGGTGAAGCATTAGAGAAGTGTTAGGCGGCAGGTCTCAGGTCTTAGGTGTCAGGAAAATCTCAAGCCGTTAGCGGACTAGAGCGGATTTAGCGTCGTTGCACCCAGAACGCGTAGGGACGGCCGCCCTCGGCCGTCCAAGCCGGGCGCAGCTCGGCAGTTGTCGGCGAGTACAGCAACTGTGGACCCGCCCTAGAGCAGATCTCGATTCGCCGCGGAGGGAACCGAGAACGGGAAGGGCATGACTTCAGCCGTGCCGTCAATAGTTACAACGGGTTCCGGCTTTAGCCGCTGAAGGTCCGCACTATACACCTTCGCGAAAGCCGCTCTAAACGACTCCATCCAAATCTGAAATCTGAAGCCTGCCCCGCCCTACTCACTAGTGTAGTAGTCGACGCTCACCGGGTTCTCAAACAGGGAGTAATCGCGCGTCACGATGGTGATGCCGCTGTCGGTGACGAAGTATTGCTCGCGGTCGGCTTCGGCATCGTAGCCGATGGTCGTGCCTTCGGGAATGTGCACGTCGCGGTCGATGATGGCTTTGCGGATGCGGCAACTGCGTCCCACGTTCACGTGCGAGAACAAAATGCTGCTCTCGATTTCGGCGTAGGAGTTGACGCGCACATTCGGAGAAAGCACGCAATCCTGAACGGAGCCTCCAGAAATGATGCAGCCGGAAGATACCAGCGAATCGAGGGCGTGGCCCATGCGCCCGCTTTCGGCAAACACGAATTTTGCCGGCGGATACTGGCGCTGGTGGGTGCGGATGGGCCATTCCTCATCGTAAAGATTAAAGACGGGAGAGACCGAAACCAGGTCCATGTTGGCTTCGTAGTAGGCTTCGAGCGTGCCCACGTCGCGCCAGTAGAGGGCTTCTTTCTTGTTTTCGTCGACAAAATTGAAAGCGAAGACGCGGTAGTCATCCAGCATTTTGGGCAGAATATTCTTGCCGAAATCGTGACTGGAATCGGGATCCTCGGCGTCTTTCAGCAGCACCGGAATGAGCACGTCGGTGTTGAAGATATAGATGCCCATCGATGCCGAAATTTTTGCCGGGTCGTAGGGCGACCGGATCTCGGTCTGTTGCGGTTTCTCCAGAAAACCCGTGATGCGATGATCGCGGTCGATGTCGACGACGCCGAAATGGCGGCTTTCGGACGGGTCCATGACCAGAGTCGCGACGGTCACGTCGGCCGCCGCCTCCTTGTGCTGCTTGAGCATGCGATCGTAATTCATTTTGTAAATCTGGTCCCCGGAGAGGATGATCACGTACTTGGGCTGCTCGGAGCCGATGGAATAAATATTCTGATAAACCGCGTCCGCCGTCCCCATGTACCAGTTTTGGCTGACCCGCTGCATGGGTGGCAGGATTTCGATAAACTCGCCGATTTCCCGGCCGAAAATGTTCCAGCCTTCACGGATCTGACGATTCAGTGAGAGTGCCTTGTATTGCGTGAGGATAAAAACGCGGCGCAGGCCGGAGTTGACGCAGTTGGAGAGCGTGACGTCGATGATGCGGTAGATGCCGCCAAAGGTCACGGCGGGCTTGGCGCGGTCGCGGGTGAGCGGATAGAGGCGCTCGCCGACGCCTCCGGCGAGCAAAATGCCGAGCGTATTTTTCATTGCCACACCGTATGGAAGCAGCGCGAACCCGGACGCCGCCAAGAGTCAACGCGACATACTAGCACAGGCGGCGCGTTCTGGCCGGAGCGGGCTCGGCATACAAAAAGCACGAGAGCTGGCGTTCCGCCATGGGAGCCAGGTTTCGAACAAGTGCTGGCGGTCAAGTCAGCGCTAATCCGCCGCCAGAGAAGACTTCACTGACGGCTGAAAGCTGAGAGCTGACAGCTTATCAGCAGTGCACGACCTTCGCGCTCTTGATGCCTCGGGTCGCGTTGCGCGAATCCACCACCAGCTTGGCGTCGTTGACGATCTTCTTGTAGTCGTAGTCGGTGTGATCGGTGACGATGAGCACGCAATCGTACTGGCCGAGATCGTCGAGCGGCGAACACTTCATCTGCAGGTCGTACTTGCGGCCGCGTCCCACAAAGGGGAAGTAGGGGTCGTTATAGCTGACCACGGCGCCCTCTTTTTGCAGCAACTCGATGATGGTGAGAGCGGGCGATTCACGCAGGTCGTCAATATCTTTTTTGTAGGCAACTCCCAGAACCAGAATTTTGGATCCGTTGATGGCCTTCTTCTGCCGGTTGAGCGCGGAAATGGTGGCGGCGATCACGTTGTAAGGCATGGCCAGGTTGATTTCGCCCGCCAGTTCGATGAAGCGGGTGCGGAAGTCGAACTCCTTCGCTTTCCAGGAAAGATAGAAGGGGTCAACCGGAATACAGTGTCCGCCCAGACCTGGCCCGGGATAAAACGCATGAAAGCCGAAGGGCTTGGTGGCGGCGGCGTCGATGACTTCCCAGATGTTGAGGTCCATCCGCAAGCAGAGCATCTTGAGCTCGTTGACCAGGGCGATATTGACGCAGCGGTAGATGTTTTCCAGCAACTTGGTCATCTCCGCGACAGCCGGCGAGGAGACGGGAACGGTGCGGCGGAAGATGGAGCCGTAGAGCGCGGCGGCGATTTCGCTGGCCTGGGGATCGAGTCCGCCAATCACTTTCGGAATGTCGTGACGCGCCACCTGGGTGTTGCCGGGATCCTCGCGTTCCGGCGAGAACGCGACCCAGATGTCATTGTCGCCGGCGACACCGTGGCGCGAGGCTTTCAGGCCAGCCTTGTTTTCCTGTTCGAGAATCGGAATTAGGACTTCTTCGGTGGTGCCGGGGTAGGTGGTGCTCTCGAGGATCACGATCTGGCCGGCGCGCAGATGGGGCGCTACCGCGTGGGCGGTGTTGGTGATGTAGCCGAGATCGGGCTCGTGATATTCGTCGAGCGGCGTGGGGACGCAGATGATGATCGCATCCATGGCAGTGATTTGCGAATAGTCGGCCGTGGCTTTGAAGCCGTTCGCTTTTGCCGCCGCGATCTCCTCGGGCGTGATGCGGAAAATGTAGGTGCCGCCGCTGTCGAGGGTATCGATTTTTCGCTGATCGATATCGAACCCGGTGACGGGAAACTTCTGCTCGCTGTAGAGAAGGGCAAGCGGCAGTCCGACGTAGCCGAGGCCGATGATTCCGATCCGAGCCGTGCGCGCATCGATGCGGCTTTTCAGGCCGGTAAAGAGAAAAGAAGTGGTGAGTTGAGTATTCATAGGCGACGGATAATTCTAGCACTGAGGTCGAGGAGGGCAGCGGAAGTTATGGTCTCCTAGCACTTTCGCGGAATTTTTATGCGATTTTTGCAGCGCGAATTGCAATCCTGATTAGTGCCGGAATCGAATTGCCCCGGTGCGCAGTTTCGCTGACTTCCCCCGTGATCCTCTGTGCCCCCCGTGGTTAAGCCTTTGACTTCCCCGTCAAGCACCAAACTTCGTATCGGATCGAGGCAAAACGTAACCATCGATATCTTCAACGCACTACTCTAGTAACATGTGAGCTGCGGTAACATACGTCTCGGATGCGGTTCTTCCGCCTAATCACCGTGTTGTTACTGGTCGTCCTCCTGGCGGCTCTTGCGAGCCATGCGGCACGCTTCCTCGTGGTGGACGAACCTGAAAAGTCTGACGTCATCCTGGTGCTGGCTGGGGAGACCAAAGTCCGTCCCGGCCACGCTCTGGAGTTGCTGCGCCAGGGAATGGCGCCTCGCGTGTTCATCGATGTTCAGAAGCGAACCGTGATTTACGATGAGCAATTGGTCGACATTGCGCGGAAATACGTGAGCGGCCTGGCCGAGGCAAACCGCGTCTCGGTGTGCCCGACCGTGGGATTCTCGACCAACACTGAGGCCCCCGATGTGATCCCGTGCCTGCAGCCGCTGGGCGCACATCGCGTGCTGATCGTGACCTCCGAATATCACACCCGCCGCGCCTTGGCCATCTTCCGCCATCGCCTGCCGCAATACCAGTTCAGTGTGGCCGCGGCTCGTGATCCCGAGCATTTCGGCGAAGCGTGGTGGACGAACCGCGAATGGACGAAGACCACTCTTGGCGAGTGGTCGAAGATGCTGTGGTGGGAAGCGGTGGACCGCTGGCGATAGTCAGCTGCCAGTTGCCAGTACCCAGTTGCCAGTACTCAATGCAGAGGCGGCACTCGCTGTCTTGCGCCCTCGTCCTTGATCTGGATACTGGGGACTGAGTGCGGGCAGCTGGCAACGGGGTACTGGCAACTTCTTCTTGTATGCGATAGTTTGAACGCTATTCATCCTTACCGGAGGTTCCATGTCGCAAGTCAAGATTACGGTGCGCAAGAATGGTTCTTTGCGCGTAGACGATCCCGACGGCGTTGTCGAAATGGTGGACGCCGACGGCAACCAGTACGACTTGACGGGCAAGACGTCGTTCTCTCTTTGCCGCTGCGGCGCCTCCGCCAACCGGCCTTTCTGCGACGGAAGTCACAACACGATCGCCTTCCAGGCGCCCGATTCGGCGATCAAGACCGGGTAGTCGCCGGTTTCGGCCCCAAGCTTGCAGACGGGATTCATAAACGCGTAGCCGCCAGCCCGACCCTAAGGCATCTCTGACTAGTCTAAGATTCCCGCTCAAACGCATCTTACGAATGCGAATGGGCTAACCTTCTATGAAGCTGACTACATTATCTTCGGCGAGTACTAATCCTCGATCGTTACGCAAATCGGCGAATACCAATTCGTCTTCGGGTGCAATGCGCGATCTGTTGGATCTTGCAAAGGTGACGCATCCGGTGTTGATACTGAAGCAGATCGTGAACTGGCAAAGGACGGAAATGGAACGATGAGAAAGAGACTCTATGCGAGTTTTGTGCTTCTGTGGTTGCTGGGGTTGGTTCCGCTGGCATGCGCGCAAACCAAGGCCGGACTCTATGAGGTGACGGTCCGGGTCTGGACCAGCGGAACCGGTATTCCGCGAGAACTGACCCCGGAGATGAGAGAGCGCGCCGCCAAGCGCAATCTCATGGTCCCGGGATTGCCCTATACCAGACTAGTTTGCGTCACGCCAGAGATGGCTGGCAGGATGAATAGTTCGCCGGCGCAGCAGAATAGTACTTCCGCCCTGCGTCTGCTGGGCAGCTCGACCCAGTGTTCGCAGAGCGATGTGGTCAGGACCGCAAATGGGATGACGGGCAAGGTGGCCTGCAAGGTTGCCATGCCGGGGCCGGGGTCAGCCCCGGGTTCGGTGACGGAGACTTCTGGCACACTCACAACTATCGATGTGGATGGCGACACCCAAGAGACGAAGATTGTCATGAATGGAACCCGCACGACAGGTTCACGGGCGGATCCTGTCGAGATGACCGCAGAGTTGCGCCGGGTTTACAAGGGCCAAGATTGCGGGCAGGTGAAGCCGCCAAAGCCCCCGACACCTTAGTGTCTAACTGGAAACCGGGGTGGCGAAATGTCGTGCCCCGGGGCTTTCTTGTGATCTAGCATGGTTCGTGGATGAGTGTCGCCGGAGACGCCGGCGCTGGTTTCCAAATCGACGTTCTCAGGCCGAAGAATTTTTTGCCTTCTAACTCTATGGGCCCTTCGGAAAAAACACAGCACGCCATTCGGCGCAGCACGCGACTGCCGCTGGAAGTTCCGGTACGCGTGACCAGCCTCGACGACGCCTCGCCATTTTCCGAGCCCTGCAACACCACGCTGGTGAACGCGCACGGATGTGGGCTGATTGTTCCACGCGCGATTAAGCAGGGCATTCAGGTCCGCCTGGAAATCGTCTCGGCAAAACGGCACACCACGGCGCTGGTGGCGGAGGTGGTTCCACTGGGCGGAGATCCCGAGACCTGGCTGGTCGGCCTGGAACTGGAGGTGCCGGGCAACTTCTGGGGAATCGAATATGCGCCCGCGGATTGGAAGATCGAGGAGAACGCACTGCCTGCCGCCGAACAGCAGCACCCCGATCAATCGCCGGGCGCGGCGGCGAAGCGGCGCTGGCGCCTGACCGACATCAGCGCGGGCGCCTGCTACCTGGAGACGGCTGCGCCATTTCCCGCCGGCACTCCGGTGCTGCTGAGTATCCGGGCGTTGGACTCGGAGTGCCTGCTGGACGGAGTAGTACGGGTGTCTCACGCACAAACCGGAATGGGAGTCGAATTCACGGGAACGCCAGCGCACGAGCGGCGGGCGCGGGTGGAGGAACTGATCGCACGGTTGACGGGCAATCGCGAGGTTCCGAAAATTTTCGTGGGCAGAAAGGAAGACCGAAAAGAAGGCCAGCGCGCAGCGCCGAATGACGCGCCCGACAATGATGCGCCCGACGCGGCACTCGATGACGAGAGGCCCGACCCGCTCCTGGAGTTGATTCGCTCGGGAGCGTCGTTGACCGCGGAGCAGTTGCTGAACGATCTGCGGGCGCAGCGGCTCGGCAATCGCCGCGATCCGAGGATTGACCTGGCGTTGCCGGTGTTGCTCAGCGGGACCGACGTAAGTGGCCGTCCTCTGGATCAGAGAGTGATGACGGTCAATATAAGCCGGCGCGGAGCGTTGCTCGAGGGCGTCCACGGAATGCTCGGACAGGGCGACATAGTTTCTCTTGCCCGCTTGCACAAGAAGGAACAGTTTCGAGTGGCGTGGGTCGGGAAAGAGGATACAGCGGCGGAAGGTCAGATCGGGGTGACAGCGGCCGATCCGAAAACTTCGTTCTGGGATGAAGTGCTCGCAGCAACGGCGCAGTCCGGGCTCGGGACAGCCAGCGGGAGCGGCGACGGGAAGGGGCACTAGTGTAGTGCGTCAAACAGATCGACGTTTATGATTCGCTGACTTCCCCCCGTGATCCTCTGTGTCCCCCGTGGTTAGAGCCTTTGACCTCCTCGCCAGACACGAAATTCGTATCGGATCGAGACGAAACATAACCGTCGCCATCTTCAACGCCCTACACTAGCGGCGGCGGATTGACAAGAAATGATACACTGCCTCGCCGGAGGCATTTGTGTCATCTGAAGCGAACAAAGAACGGGATCGAGCACTGGGGATGGGCGCGCGGATCACGCGCCGGGATTTTCTAAACGGAGTCGCACTGACCACGGGAGCGGCCGCCGTTCACGGCATAGTTCATGGCATCGTCCCTGCTGAAATGTGGGCGGCGGCAGCCGCCGATCTGGAAGGGCAGGACGTTCCCGCGCAGAGCGTCCCCGGTTACTATCCTCCCGGCAAGACCGGCCTGCGCGGAAGTCATGCCGGGTCCTTCGAAACCATGCACAAACTCCGCGACGGCGCCTTCTGGGACGATGCTCCCAAGGCCGTGGACACTGGCGAGTCCTACGATCTGGTGATTGTCGGCGGAGGCATCAGCGGACTCGCCGCGGCGCATTTTTTCCGCAAGGCCGCTGGCGACAAGGCGCGCGTCCTGATTCTCGACAACCACGATGACTTCGGCGGGCACGCCAAGCGCAACGAATTTCGCGCGGGCAACCGCACCATCCTCGGATTTGGCGGCACCTATTCCATTGAAAGTCCGGCCCCGTACAGCGCAGTAGCGAAGGCTCTGATCGAAGAGCTTGGCATCGACGTGCCTTCCTATCCCAAGTACGTCAACAAGGATCTCTATCGTTCGTTAGGCCTGAAGCCACACATCTTTTTCGACAAGGAAACGTTTGGGGCTGACAAGCTGGTCTTGAACGCGGTGCATACCGGAGGCGATGAGAGCGGGCTCAGCGACGAGGCCAGCGAAGCGGCCTTGCGGGATTTCCTGAAAGAAGCTCCGCTCTCGGCCAAAGCCAGGCAGGATTTTCAGCGCCTGCTGACGGAAGAGAAGGATTATTTCCCCGGTCTCAGCTCCGGTGAGAAGAAGGCGCGCCTCGCGCGCGTAAGCTATGCGAAATACCTGACCGGCACGGTCGGCGTGAGCGACGAAATCGTGAAATTACTCCAGACCTTCCCGCATCCGCTGTTCGGCGTGGGCATCGATGCGGTTGCGGCGCAGGACGCCTGGGGCCTGGGAATGCCGGGATTCGACGGCCTTAAACTCGATCCCAGGCCGGGCAAGGCGATGAACCGCGATTGCATTCGCAACGACGAAGCGGAAAAATATTTCTTTCATTTTCCCGACGGCAATGCTTCGATCGCGCGGCTGCTGGTGCGCAAGCTGATTCCAGCGGTGATTCCGGGAAGCTCGGCCACGGACGTGGTGCTGGCGAAGGCTGATTACTCGAAGCTCGACGAGCCGGCGTCCACGATGCGTATTCGGCTGAACAGCACGGTGGTCAAGGTAAATCACCGAGGCGATCCGGCCTCGGCGAAAGAAGTGGAAATCAGCTACTTTACCGGGAAGAGCCTCAAGACGGTGCGCGCCGCGAACTGCATTCTGGCGTGCTGGCACGTGGTGATTCCGTACATCGCGCAAGAATTGCCGGACGCGCAGAAAGAGGCGCTGGCTTCGGCGCAGAAGGTTCCGCTGCTCTACAACAACGTGCTGGTGCGCAACTGGAGCGCGTTTCAGAAGCTGGGCGCGAGTGCGATCTACGCCCCCGGCATGTATCACAGCACCGTGAATCTGGATATTCCGGTCAGCATCGGAGGCTATGAATGCACCAAAAAGCCGGACGAGCCCATCGTGGTGCACATGATGAAGGCGGCCTGCAAACCCGGACGCCCGGCGCGCGAGCAGCATAAGCTGGGGCGCATCCAGCTCTATACCACAACGTTCGAGACCTACGAGCGCAACATCCGCGAGCAACTGGCGCGGATGCTGGGTGCGGGCGGATTCGAGCCGGCGCGCGACATCCTGGAAATCACGGTCAATCGCTGGCCGCACGGCTACGCCTATGAATACAATTCGCTGTTCGACCAGTTCTGGCTGGAAGGTGGCGAGACGCCGTGTCAGGTGGCACGCAAACCGTTCGGCCGCCTGGCAATCGCGAACGCCGACGCGGACGCATACGCGTACACCGATTGCGCCATCGATCAAGCGTACCGCGCGGTGCAGGAGTTGAAGAAGATTTAGTGTGGCGCGGGCGCCCCCGCCCGCGTAAGGCGGCGAGTGAGCGATCTAGGTTTTGGTATTTTTGATCAAGGACAGAGTGCTTAGCGGTTTTTGCCCTCAGGATGCATGACATTCGCGTCGGCTGACGCGGGCGGGGCGCCCGCGCCACACAAAGCAAGGAGGTTATAAATGCCTGTCCGTTCTGCGAGACGTCCTGCGAAGTCGCAACCGAAGGCGGATCGTCCGTTTGCGCCTGGCTATGGCATTGTTGGTGCCAAAGAGGGTAAGGGCCTGCTTCCATGGGACTGGGTTGCCAAAAAGATGAACGCCTGCCGGACCTTCTGGCTAGCCACGATTCGCCCCAGTCTCCGCACGGGTCACGTACGTCCGCATGTGATGCCGGTGTGGGGAGTGTGGCTCGACGACGCCTTCTTCTTTTCGACCGGACGTAAGTCCCGCAAAGGTCAGAACCTCGCCGCCAATCCCGCATGCACGATTACGAACGACGATGGCGAGGAGGCGGTGATCATCGAAGGCTCCGCCGAGGAAGTTAAGGACGCAGCCGTTTTGGAGCGCTTTGCGGCTGCTTACATGAAGAAATACAAAATGGACCCGCGGGGCATGGGAGAGCCGATCTTCCGCGTCCAGCCCAGCCGAGTCTTCGGTTTCGTGGAAAAGACCTTTCCGCAGTCCGCAACCCGATGGAAACTATGAGGCATAGTAGTGAAAGCCCCCGTTGGTAAAGGGTTTCAGCGGTCACCGCACAATTCTCGGAAAGCGTGATTTTGTGGTTGCCGTCTGGCCGCTGGTATGGAAAAATGACTCCTGCCCGCATGAGACAAGGCAATGCCCGTCTCTACGGCGATGAAATTTCCTCCCCCCTCAGATCTGCTGTTTGTCCAAAAGCGGCTAGTGCTTCGATGAAGAGCGCATTGTCCCCCCCGCGGCATTGGCCTGCAAGCGTAATTATCTCCAGACGGTCTGCGTGTGGTCAGGAAATCTTATGAAGAGCCGAGCCGTATCCGAGTTGCAAGATTGGAATGCTGAAACTATGAATCATGATCGAAGAGTGAGCCGAATGCCGCGTCCACAGCCGCTTACAACGTTGGCCGTTATTTTCTTCTTCCTCTGCCATGGATTTTCCATGGCTTGGGGGCAGAACAATGTTTTGACTCACCACAACGACAACACGCGGTCGGGCTTGAATCCGAATGAGACTTTGCTGACGCCGGCGGACGTCAACGTGAACAGCTTCGGAAAGCTCTTCGCGCAGAGTGTCGACGGCATCATCGTCGGGCAACCGCTTTATGCCAGCGGTGTTTTGATGAACGATGGCCATGTGCACAACGTCGTTTACGTCGCAACCCAGAACAACACGGTGTATGCCTTTGACGCCGATAGCACGCAGGGCAATAACGCGTCTCCGCTGTGGGCGGTGAGCCTGAACGATGGCGGGACTCCCGATCCAATCGCCGACTGGGGATGCACGGGGTTGAACTACTACACCGAAATCGGAATCATGGGCACGCCCGTGATCGATCCGGGCAAGACGACGCTTTACGTCGTGGCCAAGACGATCACCGGGACAGGGACCAACGCGGTGCGCAACTTCAGTCTGCATGCCCTGGATATCACCACCGGCAACGAGTTGTTAGGCGGCCCAGTGATCATTACCGGCACGGCGCAGTCCAGCAATGGGTCGGGAACCTTCAATCCCATCTTTCAAATGCAACGGCCCGCGCTGCTGCTGCAAAACGGCGTGGTCTACATTGGATTTGGTGGAAACGGTTGCGACGAATACGCCTACAACGGCTGGCTCTTTGCTTACAACTCCCAGACGCTGCAACAGGAAGCCGCTTTCCTGGTCACTCCCGATGGCAATCGCGGTTCGATCTGGCAAGGTGGAAGCGGTCCGGCGGCAGACGAGAATGGCTACATTTACGTGGCCACCGCGAACGGAACCTATGACGGGCCGGTGGGAGGCAACGACTTTGGCGACAGCGTGCTGAAGATGGGGTGGGACGGGGATGATTTCGGAGTGCTCGACTTCTTTACGCCTTATAACCAAAAGCAGCTTGCGCAGGAGGATCTCGACCTGGGTTCGGCGGGACCCCTGATTCTTCCGGACCAGCCCGGCCTCTATCCGCACGAACTGATTGCGGGCGGAAAGCAAGGCACTCTCTACCTGGTCAACCGCGATAACTCGGGGCAGTTCAACGCAACTTGCGACAATGTCATTCAGGAAATTCCCCGGGCCGTGGTGAGTGAACTCACCGGCGTGCCTTCCTACTGGAACAATAGCGTGTATGTGGCCGGAGATGCGGACTATATCAAGCAGTTCCCTCTGGTCAACGGCCTGCTCACGCCACAGCCGGTTTCCCAGACCCCGATTTTCTTTGCCAGCCTCGGTCCGGCATCGACCTCGATTAGCGCGAACGGGAACGGCAATGGAATCCTCTGGGTGGTCCGGCACGGCAACCCGGCCCTGTTCGCCTTCGATCCCACCAACCTAGCGAACGAGTTCTACGACAGCACGCAAGCGCTGAAAATGCGGGACAAACTGGGTCTGGTCGCACGCTTCGTAACTCCAACCATTTCGAACGGCAAGGTGTATGTTGGCGGAACGGCCGCTCTGCAAGTTTATGGGCTGCTGCCGTCGCTCGCGGTGGCGACCGGCAATAACCAGGCGGGCGCAGAGAAAACCATTTTGCCGGTGCCGCTGAGTATCGTGGCCACCACTTCCTCTGCCTACGGTTCTGCGCCGCTGGCGGGCATACCTGTGACCTGCAAGGACGGGGGAGTTGGCGGGGTGTTCACGCCAAGCCAGCCGCAGACGACAAATGCAACCGGAGCCGCGACCTTCACCTATCAGCTTCCCTCTAAGCCCGAAGCAGTGACCATCGCTTGCACCAGCACGGGCTATGTCGGCACTTCGTTCACTGAAACGAGCACGGTGGGCGCTCCGGCGCGAATGCTCATTTCTTCCGGGAACAACCAAACGGCGGCGCCAAATACGCCGCTGGCAGCGCCTCTGGTCGTCACGGTGGTCGACGCGCACGGCTATGGCGTGCCAGGAGTAAGTGTGAGCTTCACCGATAACGGCGCCGGTGGAACTTTCGTTGCCACTCCGCTGATCACCGGTTCGACTGGATCGGCCGCGGCGCAATACACGACCGGCCCGAATGCGGGGAAGGTCACCATTACGGTCTCGATGGCGGGAGTCAAGGCAGTAAAACTCGGGGTGACGGTGCAGTAGGGCGATTGGGCTCAGGACGACAGTTCGTTAAACTTCATCCCGGCAATTGCTTTTCGCGCTGACAGGTGGGCTCCCGTCAGCAGCAGCATCCCCGACAGGAACGCCCAGAACATCAGGCTGACCGAGATGGCGAAGGGTCCGTACACTTCGGCGAAATTCAGCCGGGGCAGGGCGAAGATATAAGCGTACTTCAGCAGTTCGGAAAGCAATCCCATGATCACCGCCGAGGGCAGGACTCTCTGGGCCGGCACCTTGCCATTGGGCAACAGCCAGTAGATCAGGAAGAAGATGGCGATGCTGGCTCCGATCGAAAAGATCTTCATGGTCACAAAGTCTACCAGTTGCACATACCAGGCGCCGTAGCCGTGCAGCGCGCTCTTCACGATGGCAACGTTTCCAGCGGTCAACCCTACCGAAAGTAGGGCAAGCGATCCGCAGGCAAAGACTAGACCGAGCGACATCAACTGATTTCCCAGGTAGGAGCGATTCTTGCGAAATCCCCAGACGCGGTTCAGCGCGACTTCGAGCGGCAGAAAAATTCCGGTGGAAGTAACCAGCAGCATGATCAGCGAGAACACTTGCGCTCGATGGTGCGCCGTGACCAGCGCATTCAGGTTTCGGATCACGAATTCCTGGCCGGTGGGAAGCGAGTCGCGCAGCAGGTTCTCGACTACGGAGTACATCAACTGGGAATGAAAGACGTATCGGACCAGCGTCATCAGCACCAGCAGGAACGGAAAGAACGACAGGATGGCGTTGGCGGCGACGGAGAAGGCGAAGGTGTGCACCTCGGTCTGGAGGAGATAGCGCGCGGTGGAACGCAGGATGCCTTCGGCCGGAGCGGCGTGCAACTCGGCCGCTCCCTGCTTGTCGGAAAGCTGGATGGGAGTAATGGAAGACACTGGTTTCTCAAATATTATCAAATACTTACGGTTTTCCGTCGAGGCACGCCGGTTCCGGCCCCAACGGCATGTTTGATTGAAGCCCGGGGTCATGTTCATTTTTCTGCTTATTCTCACCAATTTCGCTCTTGCCAACCGCAATCTTCCTGCTATGATCTGGTGCTTCGCCAGCCGGACCCGGTTGGCGAGTGTGCAGCAGGGTTGGGCGTTTCTGTGCCGGCAGTCCGATATCGCGCTTTCGTTTTCTCGGCTCCACGGAATTTCGTCGCGGGCAACCGTCCGGCGGAATGCCGCGGAGCCGTTCGTGTTAGGGCGGTATGGCCCGCGCGCGGCGACGCGAGCAAGAAATTCTTATCGTTGCTTTGAGGGGGTGTCTCGGATCGAATGTCCTGCATAGCGGGGCAAGAGAAACGGGGCAAACAGACAAGGGACGGAAGAATAATTCTTAGCATTGGTGCGAAAGGAGTTTTTGTGAGAGAGAAGGGTACTGTGAAGTGGTTCAACGGGGCGAAGGGATACGGATTCATCCAGCGTTCCACGGGCGAGGACGTGTTCGTGCATTTTTCGGCCATCCAGGAGAACGGTTACCGCTCGCTGAACGAAGGCGAGACCGTCGAGTTCGATCTGCTCAAAGGACCGAAGGGCTTTCAAGCAGGCAACGTGGTGCGCGCGGCATAAAAATTTCCCCAACCAGTTCGCAAACCCTCTCGGATCGGTCGGGAGGGTTTTTTGTTTTGCCGCTGGCTTGACTTCGTTCTTGCTATTTACCGTTGAGATATTACCCAGTATGGACTGCCCCTACCCCCCCCTACCCCCCCCCCTACCCCCCCACCCCCTCCCTATCATCTCTGGAATCATCATGTTAGGGACGCTTCCCGTCAAAGATCTGAGAGCGAAGGACTTATTGTCAAAGTATTCCGAAATAAGGACTTAGGCTCAATGTTCGGCGAAACTTCCCGTTTTGGGTCGGTTTGGGAGAGGATCCGCGCTTCTCCCAGCTCTCACCCGACGAGCACTTTAGTTTATCAAAGAGTACTGGCTGCCGCGGCTTTGCCGTTGCGGTCATTGTTACATCGGGAGAGTGGGAGGTCTGTGACGGCGCGCACCGGGTGATTGTGATGAAAAAATTGTTGCGCTTCTACGTTGATGCGCAAAAACGCTGATGTCGCCGGGCGTCGCGAAAGTCAGAATCCCCACCCTGTCGCAAAGAACGCGACAAGGATGGGGCACCCCGAGGCAGAATGAAATGAAAGGCCGGGCCAGCCCCCAAGTAAGACACGCTCCAACGCTCCCGAAGCTCCGGCCGTCGGCGACGATTTCTGGAAACGCGCCCGGGTGGTCATGCCGAGCGGCAAGACCTCCGTGCATCTCCGCCTTGACAGCGACGTGTTCGAGTGGTTCAAGAGACAAGGCGCAGGCCATCTCACGCGCATGAACGCAGTTTTGCGCTCCTACGTTGACGCGCAAAAACGCTGACGTCGCCGCGGGCCACTCACCCCGCTTTCTGTTTTATGGCATCGATCGGTGGATTCGCTTCAAGTTTCGGAAAAGCCCGGTGCCCCAGAGCCCGCCCTGAGCTTGCCGAAGGGTTCGCGCCCGTTTTTTGGGCGCTAACCTGGGCCCCACCGTCCGCTGCTCGGGCATTTGAAAGCTAGCTCCGCGGCCGACGTCTTCCGCGCTTCAGTCACCTGTTTTGGCTGGGCGCGCCAAGTACTTTATATTGCGTACGTACACGGTTTGGGCGTTCGAGTCGGCAAACACAAACTCTGCGACAACATACAAGCTCCTGGTATCTGTTCCTTCAAACTTCTTGAGCGGCAACTCAAAGGTTTTCCATTCCGAGCCCAGCTTAACGGGTATCTTTGTTTCCGTGCCGTCGTCAGCTTGTGTATTTGTCTTTATGCCCACGTCAATCACTTTCGTGCCTGGCTCAGCTTTCATCTCGATCGAAAGCGTCTGATAATCGGAGAAATCGCGCGAAGGCCGAGGGGGAGCTGTCGGTTTACCCACGGTGATGAATACAGCGCCCCAGGATTGTCCGCTCGGGTATGCCATCTTGAAGTGCCCTTCCTCAGCATTCTTCTCAAGCCAATCCCGCCTTCCTTCTGAGCTGTTAACTCCCATGTCGAAACCAGCGCTTAGTTTCGCACCCACGAGAACGTCCCTGCTCTCAACCTGGGCCAACGCCCGTGGCCCGGAAAACAATATGCAGAGTGTGAAACACCACAAAAGCCCAACTCGTATCATTGTCGTGTCCTCGTTTCAGATGATGTGAGGCGCAAGTTCATTTTGTCGGACCCGTTGTTATCTTCATAGTCCTAGCATCCGCCGCCTATGAACTTTATGCCTTCCAAACGCCACTCATTTTTTACAAATTTGTACCCCGCAACCACCGAATAACATCTCTCGGTTAAGTCGGCACTTTGCAGCGTCACGTGTGCCGACTGCCCGCAATACTTCGCATCGGGCTTGACCTCGCATTCAGGTGCTCCAAACTGAACAATTCCCTTCACATTGACATCTGCATAGTTATGCGCGAGATCCGCGCGAACCCGCTCCCAAGCTGGAGTTGTTGTCGTCTTCACAGTCTGAGGTCCCGCTTGCTCTGACCGCTTCGGAACATTTTCGGGGCGGACCTCTTGGGGCGCTGGAGTTAAGAGTTTTGGAATTGCCGCCATTTCCGGCGTCTCAACGTGTTTGGATGGAGGTTCGGAATCCCAGTGAAAAAGTTTTGGCATTCCGGGAACTGCGAGAACCGCTGCGATCACACCGAGAAGAGCGAGAAAGTCGCCCCTGGACCATTTTCCGCCCAGAAGTTTCATGCGGGAAGCATACCACCGGCAGCAAATTGGGACCCACTCGTTTGACGCTAGCCGAGTGCGCCGCTTCTCACGCCTTTTGAGAAGTGGCTTGTTAGCGGCACGACTGGAACTCGCGCCCTTCCCGTTCGCACTCGACCAGGCTAGATCGCAGCGGTGAACCGCTGCACCACCCAAAACCCAGGCGCGATCCGCCCGAGATTATTTTTCGACCGTCTTGATATCCAAACTCCTCCACAGATACCAGCAAGCGATCGAGCGATAAGGCGCCCACGGTTTCGCGATCTTTTCCATCACCGCGGGCTTCGGCCACTTGCGTTTCTTGTAGTGCTTCTTGATGGCCGCCTGCACGCCGTAATCGCCGGTCGGCAGAATATCCGGACGCCGCAGGGTGAACATCAGGAACATGTGCGCCGTCCAGACGCCGACGCCCTTGACCTGGGTGAGATGCGCGATCACTTCTTCTTCCGGCAATTCCGGCAAGCGCTCGAACTCCAGCAGACCGGCCGCGGTCTTCTCGGCGAGATCGCGCAGATACGCCGTTTTCTGCCGCGACAGCCCGACGCCGCGCATCTCGGCATCGGTCAGTTTGAGAATGCCCTGGGGCGTCAGCGGATCGCCGGCGAGCGCGGTGAAGCGATCGAAGATGGTCGCCGCCGCCTTGCCATTCAACTGCTGATAAAGAATCGACTCGGCCAGGGAATGAAACGTGGGTTCGCCAAATCCCATGCGGCACGGCCCGACGCGCTCGATAATCGCGGCCAGCACGGGGTCGGATTTCTTGAGGTGATGAATTGCTTTGCGCATGGTCGCTGGCTCCTCGCTGCACGGGGAGACAGTCTAACATATAGGCGAACAGATGGCGAATCAGAAGGATCGGGTGATCGGGCCATCGGGTGATCGGGCCATCTAGGAGCCGTTGTCTTCAGATCACCCGATCACCCGATGATCCGATGGCCCGATGCTTCACGACGGAGAATCGTCCCCAACGGGGCAAAAATACCTACGCGCCAGCCTGCTGTTCGGCGATGTCGCCGATCACGGGCAGCTTGAACATCTGCCCTTGGTAGGCCTTGAGCACCAGAATCAGCCAGATCACAAACCCGGCCAGACTGACCAGTGGCCACACCAGAACCGTCGCCCACCCGAGGAATGGGATGTGTCCGATGAATGCCAGGATCATCCAGAGCACGATCCAAGCGACGCTAAAGAAGATGCATTGAAAGGCATGGAAGCGAATGAAACGCTTCTTGTTGAACGGCTCCAGCACCAGAAAAATAATCGCCGGAATGATGGTCACATAGGCTAGGGCGCCAGCCACGTTGTCGGTGAGTCCGGCGGCGACGGGTACGGCTACGCTCGTACTCTGTGCGGTGCTGCCTGCACACTTCGGACAAATCGCTCCATCCGCGATCTGCGTTCCACAGGTTGGACAAAAAGCCACAGGGACCTCCTTTGAGAGACGAGAGGCACGTTATCAGAACCCACGCCGGGACGCAATGGCGGCGTAGCGGGCATTTTCGCGATACCGATTTTCTCGCCTTTGCCCCATTGTGCAGCCTGGGCGAATCGTTGGTTCCGACAGCGGCGCGCGGCCATCGTCTTTGCCCAGTGGCCGCCCTCCCGCTATCATTTCACGTGCGGATTCTAAATCCGGCGGAGAAGGAGTTTGCCGCCGCTATTTCCGTCTCTTGAAAGGCTCTGATGATCACCATTGTTTCGGGACTGCCGCGTTCGGGCACATCGCTGATGATGCAGATGCTGGATGCGGGCGGGCTGCCGGTTCTCTCCGACGGCGAGCGCAAACCCGACTCCGACAACCCCAAGGGCTACCTCGAGTGGGAGCGCATCAAGCAGCTTCCGAAAGATCCCAGCCTGATTGCGCAGGCCGAGGGCAAGGCGGTGAAGGTCATCTCGCAACTGATTGTGTCGCTGCCTTCGAGCCATGACTACCGCGTCATCTTTATGCAGCGGCCGCTGCCGGAAGTGCTGAGGTCGCAGGACGAGATGTTGCGGCGCCGCGGCGCCGCGGATTCGACCGCCGGCAACTCCGCCATGGAAGAGGCTTTTCAACGCCACCTGGTCGAGGTGAACAAGTGGCTCGCAGGCAGGGGAAACGTGCAGGTCCTGCGCGTGCATTATCATCGCGTGCTGCGCGAACCAAAGGCAGTCGCTGAAGAAATAGCCGCATTCTTACAGGCGCCACTCGACATCGAGGCTATGGTTCAGCAAGTGGATGGAAGTCTTTATCGCAATCGCATGAAGTAGCGCAGGAAGGGAAGGGTGCGTCGGCCTCTGCGGCTAATGTTTGAGGTCGCAAATTGCGACCTCAAAGCGGCCACTCGCTGGGTGCGAGCCGGAACATTGAAATCGTAAGCGGCCAGATGGCGGCTACATCGTCCGGGCCGGCGGGAGCGCGAATCCAATCTTCCTTCGGCGGCTGGGCGGCGGGTCCATCAGTCTCCGGATGGCGTTGACGATTTCCTGGATCGTGCCTTCGTGAGTCTCCAGGTGCTTTTCCAATTCGTTCAATCTGGCGGCGAATTCTACGTTTGCGGCCACCATCTGGCGTAAGCGGACAAAGGCGCGCACCACAAAAACGCTCATTTCTACTGCCTGATTCGAGTTGAGCACAGTCGCTGCCATGATCGCGCCGTGTTCGGTGAAAGCGTATGGGAGAGAACGCCGGCCGCCGCGGCCAATCTTTGAGGTCGCAAATTGCGACCGCAAAGATCGGTTTTCTCGCGGCGTGAGCTGGAACATGAAATCCGCGGGGAATCGTCCACGATTGCGTTTCGTTTGTTCATTCAAGCGCTTTACCGGCACGTTGTAGAGATCCGCCAAAGCGGTGTCGAGAATAACGCGCTGGCGCCGCAAAATCACGATCCGAAGATCAATCGGGACCGCCGAGGCTTTTCGCCGGACGGCAAACAGTAGCTGGCTTCTTTCGGGTTTTGGCGAATGGGTTTGCATTCCGCAATCATAGAGATCGCCATCGGCGAAGGCTGTGATGAATGGGCACTCCGAATGTGATGAATAATGAAGGCCGGTGGTGTGGCACCTTGCCGCGGAAGCTCGTGAACTCCAGGACAAAAATCTTTGTGGTCGCAATTTGCGACCACAAAGAAATCATGTGATGCTCACTTCCGTATACGTCCCGTACACTTGCCGCAATGCTTCGCAGATTTCCCCCACCGTGGCGTAAGCGCGGACGGCGTCTACCATGTAGGGCATAGTGTTGACGCCGGAAATGTTACCGTTGGCGCCCGCGATGGGAGTCTTGGCGGCGGCGCGTTTCAAGCCATCGAGGCAGCTCTCGACTCCTTCGTTCGAGCGCCGGGCGCGCAACGCTTTGAGCTTCTTCTCCTGGGCGCGGGCTACCTCTTCACCGATGTAGAGAATATAGGGCGATCCTTCTTCGATGACGAAATCGTTCACGCCGACGGAGATCTTCTCGTTGGCTTCAACGGCGCGCTGGTACTGATAACTGGCCTCGGCAATTTCTTTCTGCGGATATCCGCGCTCGATGGCTTTGACCATGCCGCCCATCCGATCGAGCTTATCGAAATAATCGAAGGCGCCGTTTTCCATGTCGAGGGTCAGCTTCTCGACAAAGTAACTTCCGCCGAGCGGATCGACAGTTTGGGCAACGCCCGACTCGTAGGCGATGATCTGCTGGGTGCGCAGTGCGATGCGCGCGGCTTTCTCGGTGGGCAAGGCGAGGGCTTCGTCGTAGGCGTCGGTGTGCAGCGATTGCGTCCCCCCGAGAACTGCCGCGAGAGCTTGCAGAGCGACGCGCGCAATGTTGTTCATCGGTTGCTGCGCGGGCAGCGAGACGCCGGCGGTCTGCGTGTGGAAGCGCATCAACCGGGTGCGGTCGTTCTTGGCGCCGAAACGGTCCTTCATCAGGCGATACCAAATCTTGCGTGCGGCGCGGTACTTGGCGATCTCCTCGAAGAAATCGTTGTGCGCGTTGAAAAAGAAACTGAGGCGCGGGCCGAAATCGTCGACATCGAGGCCACGGCGGAGCGCCCACTCGACGTATTCGATGCCGTCATAGATGGTGAAGGCCAGTTCCTGCAGCGCGGTCGATCCAGCTTCGCGAATGTGGTAACCGCTGATGGAGATGGTGTTGAAACGCGGCGTAAACTTCGACCCGAATTCGAAAGTGTCAATCACCAGGCGCATCGAGGGCGCGGGCGGATAGATGTACTCCTTCTGCGCGATGTACTCCTTGAGGATGTCGTTCTGGATGGTGCCGGAAATCTTCTTCCAGTCGGCGCCTTGTTTTTCCGCCACGACCAGGTACATGGCCCAGAGCACGCTGGCCGGCGAATTGATGGTCATCGATGTGGTGATTTTGTCGAGCGGGATGCCGTCGAAGAGAATCTCCATGTCTTCGAGCGAGTCGATGGCGACCCCGCACTTGCCCACTTCGCCTGCGCTGGCCGGGTGATCGGAGTCGTAGCCCATAAGCGTGGGCAGATCGAAGGCAACGGAAAGTCCGCCGCCGCCATGTTCGAGGAGATATTTGTAGCGCTGGTTGGTTTCTTCGGGCGAGGCGAAGCCGGAGAACATGCGCATCGTCCAGAGCTTGCCGCGGTAGCCGGTGGCGTGAATGCCGCGCGTGTAGGGCGGTTGGCCGGGATAGCCGAGATACTGATCGTAGTTCCAGTCGGCGGGCAGATCGGCCTGCGTGTAAAGGCGGCGAATCGGGGTGTTCGAGATGGTGCTGAAACGTGCGTGGCCCTGTTCGTCGAGATTGGTGCCGGTGGGAGCGCCAATTGGTTTTTCGGGAGCCTTCTCCAGCGTCGGCGCGAGCGTCCTTTCCGCCCAATCTTTTTCGGACGCGGTCGGATGGCGGCCCTCGAAGACATCGGAAATCGGGCTTTCAGCTACGGTCTTGCGCGGATCGGCTTTCGTTTTGTTCTCAGGCATTCAGCTCCCCACGTCAGTTCCCACTGTGACCCTGATGATAGAGGAGCGGTCAACATGCTGCAAAAGATGCGACCGACCGAGCGGTTGGTGAAGTTCAAGGTTTACCCTGTGCGTCCCTGTGTCCTCTGTGGTGAAGGTACTTTCTTGCCCCGCTCCCTTGACGCCGCTTTTCGTACGCACCTATTCTTGACCTTCTTCCCGCGGAGGAGATTCTGAAGGCATTCCGGCGATTATTGCAGCGTACTCCGGTGTACGGCGCGTACAAGGCGCTGGGCCACTATCCCGACTACTGGTATTGGATACTGCGCGGACGGCCGGCGCGATCTCCGCACCTGTTGAAACAGAAAGTCGTGCGCGAATACGGCGAGAAATTTGCGCTGAAGACTCTGGTCGAGACCGGAACTTACTACGGTGAGATGGTCGCCGCGATGAAAAACCATTTCGACCGCATCTATTCCATCGAATACGTTCCGGCGCTGGCGGAGCGGGCCAAGCGCAAATTCGCGCGCGACGAGCACGTTCGAATTTTCTGCGGAGACAGCCGCGTGGTCATGCCCGGCGTGCTCGCCTTGCTCAAGCAGCGAGCGCTGTTCTGGCTCGATGCCGGTTACTACGGCTGGGTCGGAATGCGGACGGATGACCAGCGCCTGTCGGTGGAACTGGAGATGATTTTGAGCCACCCCTACCCGCACACGATCCTGCTCGACGACGCCCGCGGATTAACGGGACAAGATGGGATTCCTTCGGTCGGCGACGTAAAGGCCTATGTGGAGTCGAAGTTTCCCGAGCGGACGGTGGAAGTGAAGTACGATATTCTGCGCATCACGTTGCGGGAGTAGCGGGCCGCCCGAAGACGGCCCGTTTGCAGGTTGCTCAGGCTAGAACACGTCGCGGATTACCCGGTTGACCAATCCCACCGAGTTGTTGAGTGCCTCACCGCTCGCATAAGAGAGGGTGACAGTCTGGTCGGCCAGACCAATCTGTTCCGAGGTCAGCACGGTAGTGCTGCCGACGGCTGTGATCTGCACCAGGTATTCGCCGGCCGGTACGCCGATCGCCGCTTGCGCGCCTGGATTTGCCGACACTGTGAACGTTTGCGGGTGCTTGACGCCCACCTGCGTCAGCGTGGCCTGCAAGGCCGGAGCATCGGCGGCATTCGCCAATACCAAGCGCCCGTTCCCAGGTACGACCGGCGACAGGTTGTCGGTGAATTGCAGCAGTGTAGGCTGGGTGCTATTGATGGCGGCTACCACAGATACGCTCTCTCCCGGAGTGAGAGTTACCTGCGAATCGATCACCGCCGCGTTGGTGCAAGGCTCCAGCGTGTTGGCCAGGCTGATCTGCACGTCATACGTTCCGGCGGCGAGGGTGAACGGGCCGCTGGTGTTGCCGAAGGTCAGGTTGCGGATCAAGCAATCCCTGCCATTAATCAGAATGTCCACCGGCAGGCCAGGATTGAGGTTATCGGCAATGTCGCGGCCAGGGATGCCATGCACGATATAGAGGTAGGCGTCATTGGCGGCGAAGGCAGAGGCTCCCAGAGCCAGGAACAGGGTTGTGAGTTGCAGAACGACACGGGTGCGAAGCTTCATATGTTTCTCCTCGATTGTGTGAAAGTTTGGCGCTGATTTTGATGGACGAACTGCCCGTCGACGCAGACGAACTGCGTCGGAGCGGTTCACGGTTCACTGCTGCGATCCCCAACCCGGAAGCTCATTGGCTTCGTTTGGATCAAACCCTCGCCGCCAATTTAAGTTGCCCCGGATAAGAAAAAGATTAGGGAAGTTCTGATTAAGTCCCTGGGGTCCTCCGTGCACCCGTGTGTACCCTGTGGGTTATGGTTTCTGCTGACACTTGACCAGAGTTTCCTTAGAAAAAAAGAATCGCGAGCTGGGTTGCGAGCCTGAAGACGAACTTTGCGGGAACGCAGGCAGCCGCTGTCTCTACGTCGATTCTTTCTTGCGCGCCAGTTCCCACGCCTTCGCGTATTTCCAGGAGACGTAGACGGCGTGATAGAGGTGCAGCAGCAGGCCTTCGCGGCCGTCGAGAAATCCGAGCCGGAAGAAATAGTTATAGACAAAAGTCGCCAGCGGGCGCAGGACGATGTTGAAAAGGCTGAAGCCGCTCTGGCCTTTGGCGACGGCCATCTCGGCTCCGAGGGAGGAGTAGCGGTTCATGTGGTCGATGTAATCGGCGAGGGTGGGGTAGGAGTGATGCTCAAGAGCGATTCTGCCACCCATTCGTAAATCCATTTCTGGTGAACGCTCCATTTTGCCTTCAACCACCACCGTTTCATGGACCAGTCGGCCCTCAAAGTGTCCCTTGCCCTTGCGAAACAATCGCAGCTTCTTGTCAGGGAAAAAGCCACCGTGCCTGATCCACCGACCGAGAAAATAGTTCTTCCTACTGAACCAAACGCCGGAACAGCTCTCGTAGACATCCGAATCCGGGCCAAGAATCCGCTGGATGGCGGCAACTGCCGCGGGGCTGGCTTCCTCATCCGCATCCAAACTCAGAATCCAATCTCCCTCCGCCTTATCGATGGCCGAATTCTTCTGTGCCGCGTAGCCCTTCCATGCTTCGACAAAGACCTTCGCGCCGAACGATTTCGCGATCTCCACGGTGCGGTCAGTCGAGCCGGAATCGACCACGATGATCTCGCCTTTGCCGTCGGCCACGAGCGGTTGCACGCTGGCAAGCGTCCGCCCAAGGTTTGCCTCTTCGTTGAAAGTGATGATGACGACGGAGAGGATCACGCGAGGCTCCTGCCGCTGCCCGCCAAGAGTCTGCAGAACTGCACTCGGCTTGGACGGGCGGGGGCGCCCGTCCCCGCACAAGCAAGGTCGATGTTCGAAATCTTCACGGAGAGAGGATACGCGACCGGCGGCATGCGGCAAAAGAAAAACAGCTGCAAAAGAGAAACGCCGGACGCGAATGCCCGGCGCTCCATCGAATAATTTCTTGCTACTGTTGCGGTTGGGCCGGAGGGTTTACCGGCGTCAGTTGGTCCGCCGGCCGCGGCGCCACGTGCGGAATGTTTGGCGTTTGCGTGACCTGGCCGCGCTCGGCGTCGGCGATCAGGACGCCCGCGTGGTCGAGCAGAACACCGATGGCCCGATCCAGTTCAACTTCCGCTTTTTCATACAGGGCCTTGGCGGAGACGAGCGTGACTTCAGCCTGAGTCATGGCCGCCTGATTCTGCAGCACCAGAGTTGAAGTGGACGCGCCGAGCGCGTACTTCTTCTGTTCGGCGTCAAGCGACTGGCGCGCCAGATCGACCGCAGCTTGCGCAGAAGCGACGCTGGCGCGATTCTGTTGCACTCCAAACTGCGCGTTGCGCACCTCGATGCGGATCTGGTTCTCGATTTGCTGAATGCGCAACTGGGCTTGCCGGTATTCGAATTCCGACCGCACTTGCGTGGCCTGAGCAGCGCGATTGCGGAGCGGAATGTTGATCGTGATGCCCGCGCCTTTGTCGGGTGCGGTCGAATTGACCAGTTGGTTCAAGGTGCCACCGTAACTTGTAGTAGGAGCAATTGGAATCAGGGTAGGGGGGGGTTGGCCGGGTTGCTGGAATGCGGGATTAGGCCCCGCGCAAAATCCCTCGGCCTGCTCGGACGGCGGCTGATTGGCGCAGAGGTTGGTAGGGTTTTGCACACCTCCGAGACCCGCGCCGCCATAATAGGCAAACAGGTCCACGGTGGGAAGCAGTGCGCTGCGGATCGCCTTGTTGCTGATCTGGGTGTTGGTAAGGTTGATGCGCGCTTCCGCGAGTTCGGAACGATGGCTGAGCGCATCGTTCACCAGGTCTTGGGTAGGGATAACCGCTTCCTCCGCGGGCAATTCCATGGTTGAGGTTGGAATCACTTCGGCGTCGGCCAGTACCGGGTCGACGAGGTTGCGGCTGAGCGCATTCTTCATCAGCAGTTGCTGCAGTTGAAGATTCGTCAGCGCAAGGGTCAGGGTCTGCTGATTGGAAGCGACGGTGCTCTGCGCCGGACCACTTCGATGGGCGCAAGCGTGCCGATTTCCACCTGCTTCTGGTTGTCGGAGAGCGTCTTCTGCGCGAAGGCGAGCTGCTCT